>QYPT01000113.1 GCA_007280125.1 Streptomycetaceae bacterium
GAACCAATAGCAGCGATAGTTCCAGAAAATTCATGGCCCGGAGTATGCGGGAAAACGGAAATATCTTGATCGTGTCCAATCCATGCATGCCAATCACTACGACATAAACCAGTGGCTTCAACCTTAATAACGGCGCTGGTTGGTTGAGGTGTGGGGTCGGGTCGCTCGGTAATGTATGGAGTTAAGCCTGGAGCATCAAAAACGAGAGCGCGCATGTGGCAAGAGTAATACCTACTCGAGGTGTCCCCGCCCTCTGCATTAGATACCCTTTACTCCATGTCAACCATGCATCCCTTTGATCTCCTAGATATCCAACGCGAACTCACACAGGAACAACGCGCAATTCAGGCCGTCACTCGCCAATATGTGAATGATCGAGTCAGACCCAATATTGGGCAATGGTTTGAGACAAGTGAGATTCCAGTGCGCGAATTAGCGCAGGAGCTTGGCGACATTGGATTGCTTGGAATGCACCTAGAGGGATACGGATGCGCCGGTACCGATGCAACCTCTTACGGCCTTGCTTGCATGGAACTTGAAGCAGGCGATTCTGGAATTCGCTCCTTAGTATCAGTGCAGGGTTCGTTGGCAATGTTTGCGATCCATGCGTATGGAAGCGAAGAGCAAAAACAAGAGTGGTTGCCGAAGATGGCCTCAGGAAAAGCTATCGGTTGCTTTGGTCTAACAGAAGCCGATCATGGATCCAACCCATCGGGGATGCTGACTCATGCAAAGCGTGATGGCGGAGACTGGATTATTGATGGAAACAAAATGTGGATCACTAATGGAAGTGTTGCTGATGTAGCAATCATCTGGGCAAACACCGAAGAAGGTATTCGCGGATTCTGCGTCGATACCAAAACTCCAGGATTTTCTGCCAACATGATCAAGCATAAATTGTCCTTACGCGCATCTATCACCTCAGAATTAGTTTTCTCAAGCATGCGAGTTCCAGATAGTGCTCGCTTACCACTTGCAACAAGTTTGCGGGCACCACTTATGTGTCTTGCCGAGGCACGCTATGGAATTATCTTTGGAGCAGTCGGTGCTGCAAGGGATTGCCTGGAGAGTTCCATCGCTTATGCATCCACTCGCGAGCAGTTTGATGGTCCGATCTCTCGCCACCAGATCACTCAATACAAGTTTGCGTCAATGGCTACTCGCCTAAATACAGCGATGTTGTTGGCTCTGCATTTAGGAAAACTTAAAGATGCCCACGAAATTAAGCCCGAGCAAATCAGCATGGGTAAATTCAACAACGTAAACGGCGCCATCGAAATCGCCCGTGAAGCGCGCACGATTCTTGGAGCGGCGGGCATTACGACCGAATACCCGATCTTTAGACATATGAACAATCTTGAGTCTGTATTAACCTACGAAGGAACTCATGAGATTCATGCTCTTGTTATTGGCCAAGCACTGACTGGTATTGCAGCGTTTCGTTAGTCGTCAATACCCAAACGCGGTGGACCTAAGCGATACTCAACGGGTGTCGCTGAGAAGGTAATTGGGTTTGCAATGGTTTTGCTGACTGATCCATCTCGTGGATCGGTAATTTCAATGATCGGCTTCAATCCAATACGTGAGGCAAGAGCAATTGCCGAATCCATAGTATTTATTGGTCCAGCAGGTACACCTGCCTGTGTGAGCAACGCTGCCCATTCCTCGGCGCTCTTACCTGCAAGAATCGGCACAAGAAGTGCATTAAGCGACGCGCGATTAGCGACGCGATCTGGGTTAGTGGCAAATCGTAAATCAGCAGCGAAATCCACTCCAAGTACTGCGCAGAATTTTGCAAACTGTCCATCATTGCCTACTGCAATAACTATCTGCTTATCTATGGTTGCATAGGATTCGTAAGGAGAAATGCTGGGGTGCGCATTGCCCATCGCCACCGGCACAACGCCAGCACCTGCGAAAGCGCCGCTTTGATTGACCATTGCAGAGAGAGCAGAACTCAAGAGATTGATCTCAATCTTTTGTCCAGCACCGCTTAGATTGCGATGGTGAAGAGCTGCAACAATTCCAAGTGATGCGTGCAAGCCGGCAACTACATCAACTAGCGCAACACCAACCTTTGTCGGATGATCTGAATCTGGTCCAGTAATACTCATTAATCCACTCATTGCTTGAACTAGTAAGTCATACCCAGGCAACGCCTTCGCTTCTTCGCTGCTACCGAATCCAGATATCGAGCAATAGATAAGGTCTGGGAATTTAACTGAAAGTTCTGCGTAGCCCAAACCAAACTTCTCCATAGAGCCAACAGCAAAATTCTCAACTAAGACGTCGCACGTTTCTATTAATTTCAGTGCTGCTTCACGGCCTTCGGCAGTAGTGAGATCTGCCGTGATGCCCTTTTTGTTGCGATTAACAGATTGGTAATAGGTAGCCATGCCATTTTCGTCATACGGCGGACCCCATGTGCGTGTGTCATCTCCCGCACCTGGACGTTCAACTTTAATTACTTCGGCGCCCATATCCCCCAACAACATCGTGGCATAGGGACCAGCGAGAACGCGTGAAAAGTCAGCAATCTTGATTCCATCGAGTGCGCTCATGTGACTACCTTAGCAATCCAAATTCTCGCGCTTTTTCACGTAGAGCATCGCGAACACTTGGGTGCGCCGCTTTTTCAATGATGTTATGCGCTTGCTCTCCCTGAGAGTGACCAAAACAATCCGCAATTCCATTTTCGGTTGCCACAAAGCTATGTTGGAAGCTGGTCACATTTGAAGTCAGGCGCGGAACAATTGTTGAAACATTTGCCTTGGCATGCCACGAAGGAAGAGCCATAAAGGATTTACCACCACGAGAATGGAGTGAGCCCACGATAAAGTCAGTAGAGCCGCCAAATCCAGAATAAATCTCACCACGGACGTGACTTGCATTTGCTTGATCAAAAAGATCAATCTCTAGGGCACCATTAATTGATGTCATCTTTGCTTGTCGGGCAATCTGGCTTGGATCATTGGTGCGCTCGGTGCGCATCATCCGAACCTTTCGATTGAGATTGAGCCAGTCGTATAACTCTTGTGAACCAAAGACAAAGGATGCCGTAAGCAGAATCTCATCATCCAAGATGCCAGCCTTGTGTAAATCCAAGACTCCGTCGCTAAACATTTCAGTCCAAATACGCAAACCTTTACGAGAACTTAGCCCCGCCAAAACTGCATCCGGGACGGCCCCAATGCCCAACTGCAGTGTCGAATTATCTTCGATGTGCGCCGCGATGCGTGCGCCAATTTCTTGAGCCACTTCATTGAGTGGTGTGGGTGGTTTGATCGCCAGTGGCTCATCCACCTCAATCAAGTAATCAATCTCATTTTCATAAATCTGAGCATCCCCGTAGGTGTAGGGCATCTGCGCATTGGATTGCGCGATAACAATCCCATCCCTTGCCCGGGCCGCCTCAATTGCTGCAGGCAAAATATTTACCTCTGTACCAAGACTTACCGTGTCAAAGCGTGGCGAGGAAGCATGTAAGAAAACAACATCTGGGCGGTAATGGTCGCGGTAGAGAACCGGAAGCAAACTCAATCGCGTGGGGATGTAATTGAGTCGTGGGTGGCGACGCATACCGGCCCCAACAAATGCTGTTTCGTAGGTAATGCCTTCGCGATCTGGAATTCCTGGTTGCCCATTCAACATGTGGAGTCGAAATTCAGGAATCGCTTTTTCAGCGATATCCAATAAAGTCTTAGGCGTTGCAAAATTACCTGAAGAAACAATCCGTGGATTTGAAGGCAGGTTTGCGAGGATTGAGGTTAATTGTTCTGGTGTAATCACTCGCACATGACGAGGGTATCACGCTCAATTAGCTAACTAGATTAGAGTGTAGACATGAAGACCACGCGTCCGCTTCTTATAGTGCTCTCACTTGTAACTGTGATTGGTATCTCTCTAGGGGGATACACGTATGTACATCGCGCCGCTACCGAACAGGTCTACGCATTCAATTGCGGAATAGTTGATTTCAAACCCGAAAGCCTTACTCAATATTGCGCCGATGCTGGAGTTGGTCTCTCAAACATTAAATGGGAAACATGGAATGCAGGTGGCGCTACCGGCACTGCTCAATATGCAATCAATAACTGTGAACCTTCGTGCGTAGCAGGTACATGGTCATATGCTGATGTAAATGTTCGCTTGAGCAAGCTAGCGCATAAGAATGGGAAACCAGTTCTGTCTCATATTTATTACAAAACAGTTGACGGCAAAAATCTTCCCTCTGGAAAAACTGCATTTGAAGAATGGGATCTCGTTTCAACCCCCCTCTAGTTACGAGTGATTATCGTGGAGAAGCAAAAAGAAGTACTGCGGCAAGAAAAAGTATTCCCGCTGCAGAAAAGGCGGTAAGTGCGCGCCGGACTTTAGGATTTGCCAACTGCACCGATGCCTTATCGATGACACTTATCAAGAATGAGTACCACCCTGCAGATACCAGTGCTTGGACGCATCCCAATATAAAAATGCCCTGTCCGAGTGAAAAACCCTTCGGGACAAATTGAGGGATAAAGGCAACAGCGAAAACCGCCGCCTTTGCATTTGTTAGATTTGTGATGAGCCCCAATCGATATGCAGCGCCCATCCCGGTTTTGCTGCTTCCATTAAAATCAAACTTTCCATACTCGTTCCTTAAAGTAAGAAGAGTTTGGATACTCAAGAAAACCAAGAAAGCAACGCCCGTATATTTGAGTATGTTGTAAGCCGTTGGAGAGTGGGCGAAGACTTCGCTCAGACCTATTCCAGAAGCTGCGCTCCAGACAAGAAAGCCAGAACTATTTCCTGCAACGGAGGTAAGTGCGGCGCGTTTTCCACCGAGGATTGATTGTCGAAGAATCATCGCAACACCTTGGCCAGGAACGATGGCAAGCATGAGGGCGGTCAGCGCAAAAGCCGGAACAACTTTTAAGAGATCTATCACAAGCGCTTAGAGAGCAATGGTTGTTATTTTAAAAGTGTCACGGTCAACAACCATGATGTGGTGATTTGGCAAAACTTCCCAGCCAGGTTGATTCCATCCTGTAGAGGCAATCAAGACTCCATTTTCATCTGTACGGTACTTAAGTTCGTAATAGTTATCTGGCGCCCAGTCTGGATGGCGCTCAGGGTGATGTTCGCAAACAACGACCATAGTCTTCTCATTCATGAGCATGGCATTAATGCTTGAGTAATCCATTGTTGCTATTACTTTTTCAACACCTTTCTTAACACCCTCTACGAATCCATGTTCTTCAATCATCGTCATGAGGAAATAGAAATAACGCTCGCTATCAGTGTCCCCCTTAACAAGAGCGGAAAACTTAGACGAGATAAGAGGATCTAGTACCGCTGGTGGATAAATCGCACCGTTGTGGATGAAGGTGAAATCCTGATAGATAAAGGGGTGGGTGTTATTTTCGCTCACAGGCAAACCCGCGGTTGCCCACCGCAGATGTAAAAGCGCACCATCAACGCTTGCCGCATTAATTGCTTTATCGAAATCTGGACTCGTTACTGCTGTTTCTGGAGCTCGGTCCACATGTGCATCATGCTGATCATGATTAATTGTCGCCACTCCCCAGCCATCGCAATGGACGGAGGAGAGAGAAACGAACTCAGGGAAATCCGCGCCAACTATGTCATCAAAGGTGGTCTTTTCGTTAGAGACGAAACCCATCAACCGACACATTGCGCTTTATCCTTTCGAAGCTATAGATACAGATACTACATGGCTTGCAATGGCCTTCGCCGCCTTGCGGGATTCAACGGCACACTGGTCTGCCGACTTAATCGGCAAGAGAATATTTCCGAGTGCGAAGACCCCTGCCTTAGAGGTTACAAATGATGAATTCACCATCGGGCTCTTCGTTCTTGGATCGATAACAAGTGATCCCCTGCGAGCCATTTCATTATCGGGAATCCAGTCGCCTGTGAAAATGATTGTGTCGCATTCCATCGTAGAAAGATTTCCGTGTACATCTCGGATCTTTATCGCCGAGACTCGTGATGAACCGATGATTTCTACAATTTCACTCTTATCTAAGAATGTATAGCGGTAGATAAGTTTCGATAGCGATAATGCTCCCGGAACGCTCTGGTGACCAGATTGATGAGTCACCATTGCAATTGTTTTAACATGCGCATGTGACAGGGTCATGAGCGCGGAAAAACTCACATGCTCTGCCCCAACTATGACGGCTTTCGATCCGATATCTAATTGCTTTACATAGACCGCCTGTTGCAAAGATCCCGTAGTGTAAATTCCCGCTGGTCGTGCTCCTGGAATCATGCGAGCGTTGCGTGCACGCTCTCGTGCGCCCGTTGCAAGAACAACTGCTTTAGCTTGCACTCTTTCGATTCCATCAGGGCCTGATAGTTCAACATCTAAATTATCTCCCCATTGAGTTGCAGTAGTAGATGTAGAAATTACTACTCCTGCACTCAATGCTTGTAAAACATATGCCTTTGCATAATTGGGCCCACTCATGAATCGATAGAGATCACGCAATCCATAACCAGGGTGGTTGGAATGCCGCGGCACTCCTCCTGCCTGATCTTCTCGTTCTATGACTCGTACATCTTTGATACCTAACTTCTTAAGTTCGATTGCAGATGCAAGACCGGCAGGACCGCCACCGATAATGAGAACATCTACCGAAGTAATCTTCATTTCTCACCAGCTAACAAAGTGCGCAGCTGCGCATGACAATAGAAGCCTTGGCATCTTCCTAAACCTGCGCGCGTTCTGCGTCCTAGGCCACCCAATGTTGTTGCGGGCAAGTCGCTAGCAAGTGCATCACGAATTTCACCACGCGTTACCCGCTCGCAATGGCAGATAATCTCCCCGTACGTGTCGTCTTTTTCAATGAGTGATTCGTCCTGGTAAGGGCGCAGACCTGCTTCGCCCAAATTAGGCATCACCACTAGAGGAAGTACTGATTGCTTTCCAAGACTAAGTCCGGCCTTGTGTAAGAGTTCACGGACATATTGCGCGATTGCCATTGAAGCAGTAAGTCCTGTAGATCGTATTCCTCCAACTGTTACAAGTTTCTTATCTTCTCTAAGGAATATTTGATAGTCACTGTGTTCGCTTGCAGCGCGAAGGCCTGCATACATTGTCGTGATTTCTTCGCTAAAGAGAGTGGGGGCAATCTTTGCTCCTTTTGCTTTAAGGAACTCGATCCCCTTCTGCGTTGTGGATGTATCGCTCTTATCTTCAATGTTTTCTGCAGTTGGCCCCAACATGATGTTTCCAAATACCGTGGGTGAAACTAAGACACCTTTGCCCATAGAAGATGGGACCGGCAAGATAATGTGCGAAATAAGGGATCGGGCCAACTTATCGAAAACTAGTAGCTCGCCCTTTCGAGGCGTGATTGTGAAATCATTACAGCCAAACATTGCATCTATTTCATCTGAATATAAGCCCGCTACATTAACAACAAATCGTGTGGAGATATCTCCGCTAGTCGTTGCGAGGGAATGTAAATCATTCTGGTGAGAAACTTTGGTTACCTTGGTATTGAGACGTACTTGGACACCGGCACGCTTGGCTTGTGTTGCATAAGCAACGGTTGTCGACCACGGATCAATAATCCATTCATCAGGAACTGTGAGTGCACCAAGCGCACCCAAGCCCAGGTGAGGCTCTAATTGATAAACCTCAGAAGAGGAGATTATTTTGCAAGCCGAGTATCCGTTGGCTTGAGCCTTCTCTTGAATCTCGGGCAGATTTGCTAATTCTTCGTCGCTCCAAGCAACCAGGAGCGCTCCAACAGGTTCTGTTGCTATTCCAACTTTGCCGGCATATTCCTTGAGAAGAAAATACCCTTGCCTGACCAATGTGGATTCAAGTGATCCAGGAACCATGTCAAAACCTGTGTGCAAGATCGCGGTATTAGCTTTCGATGTTGCATTGCCGACATCATCAGATGCATCTATAAGCACAACTGCAAGTTCATACTGAGCAAGCTCGCGCGCAATCGCGGAGCCAACAACTCCTGCGCCGATAATAGCGACGTCGAAAATCTCACTCATGATTTAGCTCCAAAGAAGCAGCGACGATTGTGCGCCAATTATCCATGTACTTACCCGCGCGGTCAGCACTCCATTGAGGCTCATAGCTTTCTGAAACTTTCCACGCCTTCACGGTATCCGCGATGGTCAAGGACTTATCCATGGCGAGAGCTCCAATAGATGCCACTCCTAGCGCTGTCGCATCCGGATAAGGGAATACATCTATAGGAATCTGCGAAAGGTTTGCCTGCATCTGCATCAAAGATTTCGCCTGCGTAAGTCCACCGTCAACGCGTAGCCGAGTTACCTGCGCTCCGTCTCCTGACATACATGCAATGAGGTCACTTACTTGTGCAGCAATACCATCTATTACAGCCCGGGAAATCTCTTGGCGCGTAGATGAAAGCGTCAGACCACTAATTGCAGCCTTTGCTTCTGCTTTCCAATAGGGAGCCCCGTAACCTACGAAACTTGGCGTGGCGAATATTCCTGACTCTGAGTACGCAAGGGAATCTATTTCTTCAACACTTGCTAGGAGCTTTGTATCAAGCAACCACTGCACTGCCGAAGATGCGGCAAAAACCTGTCCATCTAAATAATAAGCACGAGATGAATTCACATCCCACCCAACCGAAGTTGCTAAGCCATGAGTTGAAATGCGGGGGGATGCTCCAACATTGGCGAGCAAGAAAGCACCCGTGCCGTATGTACATTTTGTTTGACCCGGTTCGAAACAACCTTGCGCGAATAACGCAGCCGGTTGGTCAACGATAAGTCCTGCAAGTGGTAGGCCGACTAGTGCAGGCAAGTCTGGATGGTGTATCTCTCCTACGATTGAATCATTTTTCACAACTGCAGGTAAATCCGTGATGGATATATCCCACATCGCACACAGTTGTGTGTCCCACTCCAGAGTATTGATATCTAAAAGAAGAGTTCTACTTGCTGTGGCGACATCTGTAACAAATGCGCCGGTTAGGCGAGCAATAATCCACGAATCTAACGTTGTAATCACGCCAGCAGGATCTAGATTTTCGCGAAGCCAGACCATTTTCGGGGCAACGAAGTATGGGTCTATTGCTAATCCAGTTTTTGCCAGTACCTGCGCCGAATAATCACTTCTCCTAGCCGCAATCTGCGCTGAGCGCGAATCTTGCCAAACAATTATTGGTGAGAGCGGTTGTGCCGTCTTTCTCTCCCAAGCAAGAATTGATTCGCCTTGATTTGCAAAGGCAACGGAGGTGCACGTCAACTTTCCGTTCTGTGTAGCCTGATTAGTCGCATCAACAATTGAATTCCAAACTTCTTCGGCATCGCATTCAACGCCACCACCAGGAATATGTCGCAAAGATATGGCCGCAAAACCGCGAGCAAGAATCTCCCGAGAATCACCTACCAGTAAAACCTTGGTGCCGGAAGTTCCTTGGTCGATCGCCAATATTGCCATTTGCTAAATCGTAGTCATCAAGCCTCAATACTGCTCGAAAGTTAAAGAATTCAGTCGAAATACCCCGTCATTACCTTCCAGTCGGAGCCTTTATAGGGTAAAAATATGCCACGGTCATCCGTGAATACCTAACATGGGAGTAGAAGTGAGCAATACGACAAACGATGACGAACGCCGCTTAGCGGATCTCGGATACAAACAAGAACTTAATCGTTCTTGGAGTAGTTTTTCAAACTTTGCAATCTCGTTCTCCATCATCTCCATCCTTGCGGGATGCTTTACAACTTTTGCCCAGGCCTGGAACAACGGTGGACCTGTAGCAATTTCCTTAGGTTGGCCAGTTATCTCACTATGTATTTTGATCATCGGATTCTGTATGTCAGAACTTGCATCTGCATATCCAACGTCCGGTGGAATTTACTGGTGGGCATCTAAATTAGGCGGAGCTAAAGCTGGTTTCTATACCGGTTGGCTTAACTTGATTGGTTTGCTTGCAGTTGTTGCATCTGTTGCATATGGTGCAGCAAGCTTCTTGAACATCATCATTGGAGATCTTTCTCCAAAGTACGCAGCTGAATTTCTTGGTGGAGATTATCTTCATCAGCAATTCTTCTGGTTCTTTATAATCCTCACACTTGTGACGCTCATTAACATTTACAGCGGACACATGCTTGCTGTTATCAATAACATTTCCGTATGGTGGCACGTATTTGGCGCCGCAATTGTTATCGGAATCCTGGTTTTCGTGCCAGAGCATCATCAGACAGTGAAATGGATGTTTACGACCCAAATCAATAACTCCGGCTTTAGCCAGAGTTCTTATTGGATCTACGTCTTGCCACTGGGCTTCTTGTTGACTCAGTACACAATTACGGGCTTTGATGCATCAGCACACTTGTCCGAGGAAACACACGGAGCACACCTAGCTGCTGCTAAGGGAATCTGGAAGTCCATTTTCTACTCAGCAATTGGTGGATATATCCTTCTGATGTCATTCCTTTATGTTGCAACCAACACTGATGTGATTAACTCCTTTGATCCAAAGGTCAACCCATTCGGTGGCGGATCTATCATCGCTGTGCTTTACACAGCGCTTGGTGATGGTTTTGCTTTCCGTTTGGTTATGGTTATCACAACTGCCGGACAGATCTTCTGCACCACTGCTTGCCTTACATCATGCTCTCGTATGATGTTCGCATTCTCACGTGATGGAGCGGTTCCCGGAGGAAAGATTTGGAAGAAAGTTAACAAGCATCGTGTACCAGTAAATGCTGTTCTCTTCTCAGCCGTTATCGGCCTCGTCATCACATTGCCAGCTTTGTATAAGAGCCCAAGTGGTGCACCAACAGCGTTCTACGCTGTTGTATCGGTAGCCGTTATCGGTCTTTACCTTGCATTCATGATTCCTATCTTCTTGCGCCTTCGTGCCGGAAGTAAGTTTGTGCCTGGTGAATGGACTCTCGGTTCTAAATACAAGTGGATGGGCGTTATTGCCGTAGCCGAAATTGTGATCATCTCGATCTATTTCGTACTTCCATTTGCACCAGCCGGAATTCCAGGAAATAAGGACTTCACATGGACCGCGGTTAACTACGCACCAATTCTCACAGGAGTTTCCTTGATCGTATTGTGGATCTGGTGGCACCTCTCGGTAAAGAAGTGGTTCAAAGGACCAATTCGTACCATCGATAACTGAGTCGATAACTGAGTCGAATTAGTAGAGGAAAACCCCGTCGCATTTGCGGCGGGGTTTTCTTTATGCCCTGAAACTGGAATACTCGCAGGTATGAGCTCACTATCCATAGATGATCTTCGTGCCGGCGTAGCCAACGGAGAAATAGATACTGTCGTTGTTGCCATGACCGATATGCAAGGGCGCTTAGTTGGCAAAAGAATTCATGGTCAATATTTTCTCGATGACACTCTGAAGCACGGCACTGAAGGTTGCAACTATCTCCTTGCTGTTGATATGGAAATGAATACTGTCGATGGATATGAGATGTCCTCGTGGGAGCGTGGCTACAGCGACTTCGTGATGGCTCCCGATATGTCAACGCTTCGTAGAATTCCATGGCAACCAGGTGCAGTAATGGTTTTGGCGGATGTGAAATGGCTAGATGGAAAAGATGTCGTAGCCTCGCCTCGCCAAGTTTTGCGCAAACAAATCGCGGCACTCGCAGCAGCCGGCATGCAACCAATGGTTGGTACTGAACTTGAATTTGTTCTCTTCAATAATTCTTATGAGGATGCTTGGGATAAGCACTACATCGGGTTAACACCAGCCAATCAATACAACGTGGACTATTCGATTTTGGGAGGTTCGCGCGTCGAGCCACTCATGCGTTCTATCCGCTTAGGCATGGCTGGCGCTGGCATGACCGTTGAATCAATCAAGGGCGAATGCAACTTTGGTCAGCACGAGATCGCCTTCCACTATTCCGACGCTCTGAGCAATTGCGACAATCACGTCATCTATAAAAATGGTGCCAAAGAAATCGTGGCAGCAGCCGGACATGCGTTGACCTTTATGGCCAAGCCCAACGAGAAGGAAGGCAACTCATCGCATATCCACTGCTCATTCCGCGGCCTTGATGGCTCGATGATCATGGCTGATGACGCTGATAAGGAACAAGGCCTGAGTGATATTGGTCGTTGGTTTATCGCTGGTCAGGTCGCGCACCTTCGCGAGCTTGCCCTTCTCTTTGCACCAAATATCAATTCGTATAAGCGTTATGTTCCGGGATCATTTGCTCCGACCGCAATTCGTTGGGGACGAGATAATCGCACTTGCGCATTGCGTCTAGTTGGTCATGGTGAATCATTGCGCCTTGAAAACCGAGTTCCAGGTGGCGATGTCAATCCATATATGGCAGTTGCCGGAATTATTGCCGCGGGCCTTGATGGAATCAAGAACAAGATGGAGCTCGAACCAGCATTTGAGGGCAACGCATACGCCTCAGATTCACCGCGAGTGCCTTCAACAATGCTCGAGGCAAGAAATCTTTGGGCAAATAGCGCATGGGTTAAAGAATCCTTTGGCGCAGAAGTTCAAGCACACTATACAAATATGGCTGATATTGAAATGGCCGCGTACGGCAAAGCAGTTACCAGCTGGGAACTCTTCCGCAACTTCGAAAGGTCTTAATTCGTGTCCCCTACGTATGACGTCATCAACCCTGCCACCGAAAAAATCGTTACAACTATCGAGCACTTTGATTTAGAAGCAACCGATGCTGCAATCGCTAAGGCTGCAAAAGCCTTCGAAACCTGGCGCAGCGTCACACCTGCAGATCGTGGCGCGATGTTGCGTCGCTTTGCTGCAGTAGTTGCATCGCATAAAGAGGAACTCGCAGCGCTAGAGATTGCAAACTCTGGACACACTCGCGGTAACGCACTCTGGGAAGTTGATAACGTCGTCAATGTATTGACCTATTACTCTGCTGCCCCTGAGCGTTTATTTGGAAAGCAGATTCCCGTTGCTGGTGGAGTAGACATCACTTTTAAGGAGCCACTAGGTGTAGTTGGCGTCATTGTTCCGTGGAATTTTCCTATGCCGATTGCAGGATGGGGATTTGCTCCAGCCCTTGCTGCAGGAAATACCGTTGTACTTAAGCCTGCTGAATACACACCTCTAACTGCTATCAAGTTAGGTGAATACGCACTTGAGGCCGGATTGCCCGAAGGCGTCTTTAACGTATTGCCAGGTAAAGGAAGCATTGTTGGAAACCGCTTTGTTACTCATCCTGCTGTTCGCAAAGTTGTCTTCACTGGCTCCACTGTTGTCGGCAAGGCAATCATGGCCGGGTGCGCTGATCAAGTGAAGCGCGTAACACTTGAGCTTGGTGGCAAGAGTTCGAATATCATTTTCGCTGATGCCGATGTTGCAAAAGCCGCAGCTTCTGCACCTGGGTCTGTCTTTGATAATGCCGGTCAAGATTGCTGTGCACGCACACGCATCCTTGTAGAGCGAAGTGTCTTTGATACTTTCATGGAGCACTTTGAGGTAGCGGTAAAGAAATTCCGCGTGGAAGATCCCTCCCTTGCTACTGCAGATATGGGTCCACTTATTTCACGTAAACAATTTGACGCTGTACAAACATTCTTGGATGAACCCGTTGCATTCACCGGCTCTGCTCCAAGCGGACCTGGATTCTGGATGCCACCAACTGTATTGATGCCTAAGAACACGCAAGCGCGTTCATGGCGCGAAGAAGTCTTTGGCCCGGTTGTCTCGGTCATGGCATTTGATGGTGAAGCCCAAGGAATCGAAATGGCTAATGACTCCGAATATGGTCTCAGCGGATCCATTTGGACACGTGATGTTGGGCGCGCACTACGCGTTTCCCGTGCCATCGAAACCGGCAACCTCTCCGTCAACTCCAATTCATCAGTGCGCTACTCCACTCCTTTTGGTGGATTCAAGCAATCAGGCTTGGGACGCGAGCTTGGGCCAGATGCACTCGATTCCTTTACTGAGGTAAAGAACGTCTTTATTTCTAACGACTAGGCATCATTAATATGTCGCAACGTTTAGAGGGACGAGTCGCCGTCATTACCGGTGGCGGCAGCGGCATTGGTGCTGCAACTGCCCTACGCCTGGCAAGTGAAGGTGCCAAGGTTGTCATCGTCGATACAAATTCGACTAGTGGCGAAGTGATTGCTTCCCACGTTGGTGGCATCTTTGTCAAAGCTGATGTCACGGACTCTGATCAGGTTGAAAATATGTACAGAGTTGCCTTTGATACATACGGTCGCATTGATATCGCATTCAACAACGCAGGTATCTCACCGCCCACCGATGACTCGATCTTGACTACGGGGCTTGATGTCTGGGAGCAAGTTAATCGCGTTAACCTCATGAGCGTCTTTCTTTGTTGTAAGCATGTAATCCCTTACATGCAAAGGGCCGGTAAGGGTTCCATCATTAACACCGCATCATTTGTTGCAAGCATGGGATCGGCAACATCGCAGATTGCATACACCGCCTCTAAGGGTGGCGTTCTTGCAATGAGCCGCGAACTCGGCGTTCAATTTGCACGCGAGGGTATCCGCGTGAACGCTCTCTCCCCCGGACCGGTCAATACTCCGCTCTTACAAGAGCTATTTGCTAAAGATGCAGAACGAGCAGCGCGACGCATGGTTCATATTCCAATGGGACGTTTTGCTGATGCAACTGAAATTGCAGCAGCTGTTGCATTTCTAGCAAGTGATGATTCCTCTTTTATCACCGCCTCCAACTTCTTAGTTGATGGCGGGATTTCTGCAGCTTATGTAACTCCCCTAGATAATTAGCTAAAGAATATTTAGACGCGCACAACAGGGGCTGTCGCAACGCGATCTAGAAATTGGTCGACAAGGTCACGAGCGCGTTGGCTGGAATGTGGCTCTTCGTATTTTGTTTGAGCACGCAAGATGCGCACATCAACGCCCTCATCTTCAATCTCTACACACCCGCCATCCATTTCCAACCAGGTATCTAGTACTGCTGCATCAATCTCTGGATGAAACTGCAGACCTAAGGTGCGACCCAAAATAAATGCTTGGGAGGCTAATGGGGTACGTGCAATCTCTTTTGCTCCTGGCGGTAGTTGCCAGCGATCCCAGTGATACTGAAACCAGGGACCGCGAGCAATCATTGACTCGTCATCACTCATCACTACATACCAGCCGAGTTCTGCCTTAGGTCCTCGTGCAACAGAGCCACCAAGAACGCGGGCCATCAGCTGTCCGCCAAAACAAATTCCAAGAATTGGGATACCAGCGTTATGTACATCTTTCATGAGATCTATTTCAGGCAATAACCAATTGCCGATGCGATCATCTTCCCAAGCACCCCACGGAGAACCCATGGAAACCACGACGTCGTACTCTTGCAAGTTAGGCCATTCAACGCTGACGTTTGGTGCATCGAATTGACCTTCAGAGACGATGTTGAAGCGCGTTATTTCATATCCGCGTTTTTCGAATTGGGCCCAAACGGGTCCGCCTTCGCTGACATGATCGTGTTCGATAAAGATTGCGCGCTTGCTCATAGGGAGAAGTAAATCAGGTAAGGCGGATTGGTTCTTGCCCGCGCGCGATAAGTCGTTCGAAATGGTGCTCGCGCTTTTCACTAAAGCGGGCCGCATCTTGGCCAGCCGTAGTAAGGAATTCGCTGAGTTCATTGCGGGCCGCTTGTCCATCGCCCGTGAAATCTTCTCTTTCGAAGATATTCCATGCCCGCAGTACCGGAGCGATTACTTCATCTAAGTGCTGCTGAAGGTCGTAAATTCCAGCCAGGGCGATCTGAACAGCCTTGCGACCAAAACCAGGCATACCAACACCTGGCATCGCGAAATTAGTGACAACGTCAGTGATGGCCCGCATCGCAGCATTTGGCTCGAGATCAATAGCTTTACCTAGCAAATTCCGATAGAAAATCATGTGGAGGTTTTCATCTAAAGCAATGCGTTGAAGCATTCCCTCACATGTTGGGTCATTAGAAATCCTGCCAGTATTTCGGTGAGAAATACGAGTAGCTAATTCCTGGAATGAAACATAAGCCACGGTATGAAGCATGTCCGTGTCGTAAGGCGTCTGATACCCCAACGACATGTGAGCCATTCGCAAGTCCTCAAGTTCGTACGGATCGACGCCACGTGTAGCCATCAAATAATCGCGCATGACGATTCCATGACGATTTTCTTCAACTGTCCATCGTTCAATCCAATTGCCCCATGCGCCATCTCGACCCATGGCAATTGCAATTTCTGTGTGATAACTCGGCAGGTTATCTTCGGTCATAAGATTGAGAACGAGCGAATCTTGCGCAATGCCAGTTAGCTTTGAATCTTTTGCCTCCCAGGCATCGCCGTTAAGTGGGCCAGCGAAAGTGCGACCTTCACTCCATGGGACATATTCATGGGGGTACCAATTTTTCTGGACTGATAAGTGACGTTCGAGTTCAACGGCAACGATAGGTTCAAGGTCGACAATCAGACGGCTTTGAATTACTGGATCGATGCTCACCTGCTAAGGGTACTTGAGTGCTGGCACTGCGCGCGAGTTAGGACTGTTCTGTTGCTCGTTTTTTGGCTTGCTCAGCACGCCAGGTCGCGATGGCAGCGTGATTGCCGCTAAGCAAAATCTCAGGCACTGGGATATCGCGCCACATTGGAGGCTTTGTGTAATTGGGGTACTCCAAGAAACCATCCTGGGCGTGGGACTCTTCCACAATCGAGTCGGGGTTACCTAATACACCAGGAAGCAATCGTGTAATGGCTTCAATCATGACAAGGGATGCAACTTCTCCGCCACCCAAAACATAATCACCGATACTCACTTCGTGGACACGGAAATTCTCTTTCGCGTAGTGCTCACCAACGCGAGCATCAATACCTTCGTATCGACCGCACGCAAAAACAAGATGTGAGGCGCTAGCAAATTGCTCAGCCATGCGTTGATTAAATCGACGGCCAGCTGGGGTCAAGATAATTAAATCGCTCTCATGCGTCATCACGGTGTCTAGAGCTGCGCCCCAGATCTCGGGCTTCATAACCATTCCCGCACCGCCACCATAAGGAGTGTCATCAACACTGTGGTGATTATCGGTCGTGAAATCGCGCAGGTCATGGATACCAAACTCAACGATTCCGCGCTCTTGGGCCTTGCCTAATAGAGACAATTGCAAGGGTGCAAAATAATCAGGAAAGATAGTGAGGGCATCAATTTTCATAGCTACTCCGAAGCAATCACTGGTGGAATAACGGTCATTCGCTTGCTCTTGATATCTACAACAGGGACAAGTTGACGAACAAAAGGAATAAGTACTTCGCCATTGTTGCTCGCTATTGCCAATAAATCTTGTCCTGGCAAATTAATGACATCTGTGACATCACCAAGCTTCTCCCCTGATTCGAGAAAAGCTTCGCACCCAATGAGTTGGAGTACATGGAAATCATCGGGATCTGCGCCAGGTGCATCAACATCAACTTCGGAATACATCAAAGTATCGCGAAGTTTCTCAATCTGATTGCGATCAGAGATTTTTTCAAACCCTAAGAGCAAGATTCCGTTATGCCAACGGTTGGAGGTTATAAGTAATTCGCCATGCGCGTCGGTTTGTACCCGAGCACCAACAGCGAAACGAACGTCGGGTTCGTCTGTGCGAACTTCGATTGTTGCCTCACCATTAATTCCGTGGGCGCGACCTATTCGCCCCACGAGCAAACGCATGGTTAGTGACCTTCGTCCGTTTCCACCAGATCAACACGAACACTGCGACCTGCGAGCGCACTCACTACGGTGCGAAGCGCTTTTGCAGTGCGACCATTGCGGCCGATGACCTTACCGATATCTTCAGGGTTAACGCGCACTTCCAAGGTTGTTCCTCGGCGGTGCGTCTTTTCCTTGATGATGACATCTTCGGGATGATCAACGATTCCCTTAACTAAATGTTCTAGGGCTTCATCCATCATTGTTATTCGGCAGCCGCTTCTTCAGCTACTGCTTCAACAGCAGGAGTTTCTACAACTGCTTCAACTACTGCTTCTTCTGCAGGAGTTTCTACAACGACTTCAACTACGGCTTCAGCAGGAGCTTCGACAACAGCTTCGACAACAACTGGTGCAGATTTAGCAGCAAGTTTTTCTAGCGCCTTCTTCTTCAGTGTTGTTGCGCCTTCTTTTGGCTCATTCATCGCATTGTGAACCGCTGCTTCGTATGCAACGCTCTTGTGAACGCGA
>QYPT01000085.1 GCA_007280125.1 Streptomycetaceae bacterium
ATTACCGGTGGTATTGGGCCAAGTGCGCCAACAAAGCAACTCTTAGATGCACAACTCACATCACTTGCACACCGTGGTCCTGATGACAGCGGAACCTATGTAAATAACGGCGTTGGCTTGGGAATGGGCCGATTAGCTATTGTTGAAATCGCCGCAGGTAAACAACCTGCATCCGATGCCAGCGAGCAGATAAACATGGTTTTTAACGGTGAAATCTATAACTACCGCGAACTACGACACGAATTAGAGCAAAGCGGGGTTCACTGTAGAACATCAAGTGAGTCCGAAGTCATTATTAATCTTTACCTAAAATTTGGTCTAGATTTCATAAGCAAACTTAATGGCATGTTTGCAATTGCAATCCACGATGCTCGTGATAATTCGCTCCATTTAATTCGAGATCGCATGGGCAAGAAACCTTTATGGATCTCCCAGTTAAAAGACGGGACTCTATTCTTCGCCTCCGAAGTTCGCGCTCTGATGTTGGTTCGCCCGGATCGCACTTTGCGCACCGACATGGTCGCCGAAGTCATGCAGTATGGGTACATAAACTCCCCACATTCGGCTTTTAATGAAATCGGCCAACTGCCCCCAGCTTCGGTTCTAACATGGCGCGACGGCAAGACATCCACCTCAACATACTGGTCACCCGATTTCGATACTAAAATAAATATTTCATACGAGGATGCTCTTGAGACCACCAAGAAATTAATTGAAGAATCCGTCTCTCGACGCTTAATATCTGAGCGCCCGTTAGGCTCTTTTTTGAGTGGCGGTTACGACTCAACAATAGTCACGGCATATATGGCAAAGTTAATGAGCGAAAAAGTTCAGACATATTCAATCGGCTTTAACAGCGCTCAATTCAATGAGGCCCACCACGCTAAACAAGTCGCTAACTACCTCGGGACCAACCACCACGAAGAGATTCTCAGCCCCGACCCGGCCTTAGTTGTTGAAAAGATTTCCCATGTCCTTGACCAACCCTTCGCCGATTCCTCAGTGGTGCCTACGTATCTATTGGCCAAATTTGCACGTGAAAATCTTATAGTTGCCCTTGGCGGCGACGGCGGAGATGAAGTTTTTGGTGGCTATGACCGCTACTTAGCAACCCCTGTAATGCAAAAACTAAATCCGTTTTTAGGACTGGCCAGATCTGGATTGAACTTTGCGGGCAAGCAATCATTTGGAAATACTCGAAAGATTAACCGCGTTGGCTCTCAACTTTCCTCCAAAGCCTCTTTGGCTGCCAGATACAGCTCTATTCTCTCTTTGGCCCAACCGCATGAGCTATCTATGTTACTTAATCCGAACTTTCAAACTAGTTTGGCAGAGACTGCATTCATGGATCAATTTGCCTTTGGTGATATTTCATCCTTTGACCGAATGATTAGATCTGACTTTGGAGCATATTTGCCAGGGGACCTGCTTGTAAAAGTAGATATTGCAACAATGGCCAACAGTCTCGAACTTAGATCCCCTATGTTGGATGTCAATGTCGTCGAATGGGGCGTCTCGCTTCCTCGAAAATATAAGATCAAGGGATTTGAAACTAAACACATTCTTAAAGATGTGGCACGCTCTCTCGTTCCAGCTAATTTAATTGATCGACCAAAAATGGGCTTTGGTATCCCACGTGCTGAATGGCTTCGCACTGGGATGAAAGAAATGGTCATTGATACTCTCACTGATGTAACAGCTACACAACGGGGTTGGTTTAATTCAGTTGAGGTAAAGAAAGTAATCGATATTCATATGACAGGTGAAGATAAAGACAACATCATCTGGCCAATGTTGATGCTAGAGCTTTGGGCTAGGACTTGGCTCGATTAGCAAGAAGTTTTTTGTATAACTCTTCATGGTCATGTACTAAGCGCTTGACTCCAAAGTTGGCTAACGTGAACTCCTTGGCAGCAGCTCCCATGGAGCCCCTCAATTCACTGTTATTGGCTAGCTTTTCGAGAGCATCAGCAAATTCTTGGACATCTAAATTTGTTACGATTCCCGTTGTGCCATCTAGTACTACTTCAGGCACTGATCCAACCCTCGTCGTAACAACCGGCAACCCAGCCATCCCTGCCTGGATCAGGCTTAAGGGAGTGCCTTCATTATCACTGGTTAATACAACCAAATCGGCCGCAGATAAAACCTTTTCAATATCACTTTGCCAGCCTAAAACTTTAACGGGTAAATTTTCGCGTGCAATTCTTTCTCGGCAGATATCTAATAATTCGCCATCTCCTGCCATGAAGAATTCAAGTCGCACTTCGCGTTTCTTTATTTCGCTAACGACATCGAGAAATCTATCCGGTCGTTTAATCTGTGTTACTCGGCCAATAAATGCAGAATGCAAGGTGGCTGTCGAAAGACCATAGGATTTTTGCGACTCTTTCTTATCTGGAAGCCGTCCTAATTCTAATCCCGGAGGCATCAAACCAAATTTACTAAGATTACCAATTCCGACAGCTAATAAATCTTGACGTACTTTATCTCCTACGGCTAAAAGTTCATGTGTAAATATAGCCAATACTTTTTCAGCGATAATAACTAATCTCCGTTTAATGGCCCCAAAGTACCCATTGAGTAAATGTCCATGAAATGTATGTACACGAATAGATGGTTGCAAGGAAACAATTGAGGCGATACGACCTAGGAACCCAGCTTTTGCTGTGTGCGTATGGATGATGTGAGGCTTGAAACTCCTAATTTCCTTAACGAGTGCTATGAAAGCTTTTAGATCTCCACCCAGACTTACTCGCCGCCCGAAACCCGCAATGCGAGTAGCTTGTACATCGGTTGCAACCGTATCTAAATAGTCGGCCTCATCGGCTGCGCAAAAACCGGCGTATAAGCGATGATCAAAACCCTTCGAATTAAACCCTCGCATTAACCCCGAAACCTGTACGGCCGGACCGCCCACATTCATCCGGGCGATAATTCGCATAACCCGTACGGGGGTCTTTTTATCCTGGCTCACTCGGCAATCTTCCCTTAAATTCCTGCGAAGAAGGCCACAATGGCCGTAGTTCCAATGAGTACGCAAAACCACCCTTAAAGGTTAGGATTCCATCGATGAGCGCACAACAGCCCCAGATACTGGCCATTATCGGTCAAGGCTACGTTGGCCTTCCATTGGCAATGGCTGCCGTCGACGCAGGTTGGTCGGTTATCGGGGTAGATAACTTTGAGGCAAAAGTCGCTCAGATTAATGGCGGATCTAGCCCTGTTGAAGACATATCAGATGATCAGCTTCAAGCTGCGATTGCAAAAGGCGTCTATAAGGCGACAACGGATTACTCGTCGGTTTCTGAAGCCTCAGTGATAACTATCTGCGTGCCAACACCACTAGACGATAAGCGCGAGCCGGATCTGACGTTATTGCGTAGTGCGGCAACTGGTATTGCTCCCTATGTATCAAATGAAACTTTGGTCGTCAGCGAATCAACCTCATACCCAGGCACATTGCGCGACATTATTATTCCGATTATTAATTCACTTAAGCCAAATAATTCTTCAAAGATTTACTTTGCAAGTGCACCAGAGCGTGTTAACCCAGGCGACCCCATCTGGAATCAAAAGAACACACCACGACTCGTTGGTTCAATTGATCATGAGTCACAACAACGAGCGCTCGCCTTCTACGAATCAGTTTGTGATGCCGCTGTTTCAGTTTCGACCCCCGAAGTTGCAGAAGCCGCCAAACTTCTAGAAAATACTTTTCGTTTAGTAAACATTGCATTAGTTAATGAATTTACCCAACTTTGTTCAGCCAGCGGTATTAATGTTCACGAAGTAATTGATGCCGCATCGTCAAAGCCATATGGCTTCATGCCGTTTAGACCAGGGGTCGGGGTTGGCGGTCACTGCATCCCTGTGGATCCTTTGTACTTAACATGGTGGGCACGCCAAAATGGAGGTAAAGCAGCATTTGTTGAATCTGCCGATTCAATCAATCATGCAATGCCAAAATATGTGGCAGACCGTGCACTCAGTATGGTTGACGCAAGCATTAAAAGACCTAAAGTTTTGATTCTTGGTGTTGCATACAAGCCTGGCGTTGGAGATGTTCGGGAGACTCCAGTCTCAGAATTACGCGATTACTTAAAGTCACAAGGTGCGGATGTTGCTTGGCATGATCCACTGGTGCCTGTTTGGGAGGGTTCAATTCCAGTTGATTTAGATTGGGATTGTGACGTTGCGATCCTTGCCACAAAGCAACCAGGAATGGATTTAGAGCAATTAATAAATAAGGGTATTAAAATTCTTGACTGTACAAACTCGATTACAGGCCAAGCCGGCGCTAGCTCGCTCTAAGTACTCTTTTTCATCTCTACCGAAATATCAGCAATCATTGTTGATAGATCACGCTTAGGCTTCCAACCCACAAGTTGACTAATTAAATCGATATTTGGAACACGTCGTTCCATGTCTTCAAAACCCTCGCCGTAGGCTTCGTCGTAGGGGACATAAACAATGTCACTCTTTGACCCAGTTTCATCGATAATCTTTTTTGCAAGACCATTGATTGAAATCTCAAAATCATTTCCAATATTAATTACTTGACCAATCGTGTTATCAGCAAAAGCGATAGTTAATACGGCATCAACAACGTCATAAACGTGGGCGAAACAACGAGTTTGGTTGCCATCTCCATAGATTGTTATTGGCTCATTAGTAAGGGCTGCCTTAACGAAACGAGGTACAACCATTCCATATGCACCCAATTGGCGCGGACCAACGGTATTAAAGAATCTCACGATTCTTGTTTCCAACTGTTTTTCAACAAAATAAGCGTAAGCAAGGGATTCATCTATGGCTTTAGCTTCACTATATGACCAACGCAATGTGACCGGGCTTCCAAGAATACGATCGTCACTCTCTTTAAGAGAGTCTGAAATATTCTTTCCATAAACCTCGCTGCTGCTAGTGAGAAAGACAGGAGTTTTAGTTGTATGTGCAGCCTCCAGCACATTTTCCGTTCCGCGAATATTTGTCAATAAACTATCAAGAGGATTGTTAACAATATTAAATACCCCCACTGCGGCGGCCAAATGGAAAACATAGTCGGCTTCCTTGATTAGAGAGTTCAAAACGATGGTATCTAAGATCGAACCTTCAACTAAAGTGAAATTGTTTGAACTGGTTAGATTCTTAAGGTTTGAGGCCCGGCCGGTTGAAAAATTGTCGATTACAGTGACTATGTGTCCGTCATTGATTAGTCGTTCGGACAAATGGGAGCCAATAAAGCCTGCTCCGCCAGTTACTAGAATTCGCATGCTCGTATCTTAGAGGGTTGTCATGGCATCAACAATCCTGCTCGCACCCTTGAAGTCGATAAGGCCCTTAGCCTTTTCTATCAGGTTCGCCCTTAAATCACTCGATGTAATGAGCGAATAGATCTTTTCCTTGTCGAGATTCCATTTGTTGTCTAAATTTCGGAACCCTATTTGAGCGGCAACATCTAGTTCACCTAATGAATTGTAATACTGCTCCTGATTATCAACGGCACATATAATTCCAACGCAGAGACCGCGGGCTAAAAATTCCAAGCTGGATGTACTTGAGGTTGTTAAAACTAAATCAGCATTTTTTGTGTGCTCGTCAAGATGTTGACCGACTTCTATAACGCGAAATCGAGAATCTAGAGATGAATCATGCAGGGAGTCTGAGAACAAATAAGCTTCAAATTTCTCGGGAATCTTTGCAAGGATCTTTGCAATTTCATTCACCATCCCGTAAGGGTCTGAACCGCCAGCAACAACTGCAATTTTCAATTTATTCTGCCCTTGGCTTGCCGTATGCATATTTTTAGACAAAGAAGATCGAAACGGAATATATTTCGGTCCAGACAGAATCGGAACATTGGATTGCCCAATCCAATTTGGATCCAAACCGGGGTGAATCCTTAGAGTGCAACGATATCCGGGAGTAAGTTCATCTACCATCGCAACGATGTGAAGCCAATTTTTGGGAGCGATGAAAGCATTATCTATGGGGATTTCGTAGGAATCCAAAAAAAGCACATCAGATTTAGGATTTGAAATAAAATTACTTGGATTGTTGTGGATGAGAGTAAATCCGAGCGAAGCGATTCTCTCTTCAGCCCAAGGCAAGCCAGAAATCTGACCAACAAAAACAACATCGTTGCCCCTGGCAATTAACTCCTCGGCGACGGCCGTGGAACGCATAACATGCCCAGCCCCTATCGATTGCGTAGCATCAGCGCGCAGGACGTATCTCATAGGGGTTAAGGGTATGCTCCATCCATTGAGTTGCGGACACACCGCTCAGACACACGGGAGGCCCAGATGTCTCAACTAGACGGCGCGTCAGTGCTAATTACAGGTGGTACAGGCTCTTTAGGCAAAGCCCTTGTTGAATATTTACTCAAGGAAACTAAAGTTCGCAGAATTGCCATCTTCTCTCGCGACGAACTCAAGCAACAACATCTGCGTATCCAATTCCAGGATGACCCGCGCCTTCGATGGTTTTTAGGCGACGTTCGAGATCTTGACCGCCTCAAGCGTGCATTCCATGGAGTGGATTACGTAATTCATGCCGCGGCCTTAAAGAAGTCGACACAGGTGAATACAATCCAATGGAGTTCGTCAAAACTAATGTTCTTGGAAGTCAGAATGTAATTGATGCATCTATCGAAGCCGGCATAAAACGTGTGGTGGCATTGTCGACGGATAAGGCTTCTTCGCCTATTAATCTTTATGGAGCTACCAAATTAACAGCGGATAAACTTTTTGTTGCCGCCAATAACTACAGTTTCGCTTATGGCACGACGTTCTCAGTTGTTCGCTATGGAAACGTTATGGGCAGTCGTGGCTCAGTAATTCCTTTCTTTCAGGAAATCGCTGCCCAAGGAAAACCTTTACCAATCACAGATTTAAGGATGACAAGGTTTTGGATCAGTATCGAATCCGCCGTTAAGTTCGTCATTGATTCACTAGAAATAATGACAGGTGGCGAGTTGTATGTTCCAAAGATTCCGAGTATGAAGATTATTGATCTAGCCCACGCTGTTGCCCCAGATGCGAAGTTAGAAGAGATTGGCATGCGTCCTGGTGAAAAACTTCACGAGGAGATGATTTCTGCTGATGACAGTCGTCGCACAATTATTCTCGATAAGCGTTATGTAGTCACTCCAGTTGTCGCTGAATGGGGTTACAAACAACCTAAAGGTACAACAATGCCCGAAGGGCAGGCTTATAGATCTGATACAAATGATTTATGGATGTCAGAATCAGATATTAAGAATTTCATTAAGAACCTTTAATTTGCAATGATTCCTTACGGTCGCCACTCTATTAATGACGATGACATTGCTGCAGTTGTCGCTGCACTAAAAAGTGATTGGCTGACTACGGGTCCTCTTGTTGAAGAGTTTGAATCGGGACTAGAAAAAGTTGTTGGTGCGCCCTGTATCTCTGTCAGCTCTGGCACGGCAGCCCTACATTGCGCATACGCTGCAATTGGACTTGGACCCGGCGATGAAGTTATTACCCCTCCAATTACCTTCGTCGCAACACAAGCAACAGCAGCATTATTTGGCGCGACCGTCGTTTTTGCGGATGTTCAAGCTGATACCGCCAACATTGACCCGCAAGCTGTGGAAGCGGCAATCACCTCTCGAACAAAAGCGATAGTGGCGGTGGATTACGCAGGTCACCCCGCAGACCTTGATGAACTGCGAGCGATTGCCGACCGCCACGGGATATACCTCATAGAAGATGCAGCTCATAGCATCGGATCAATCTATAAAGGTCGCCCAGTTGGTTCAATCGCTGACATAACGACATTCTCCTTCTTCCCAACTAAGAACTTAACAACAGGCGAGGGGGGAGCGGTAGCGTCAATTCACTCAGAACTACTTGAAAGAGCAAAAAGGTTTTCCAGACAAGGGCTAGTCCGAAATCCGAACGAGTTCAAAATTACCGATCAAGGGCCATGGCATCAAGAAGTTCACGAATTTGGGTTGAA
>QYPT01000123.1 GCA_007280125.1 Streptomycetaceae bacterium
GAAGCTAAGCTCATAGGAGATGGTTATTTAGTTGAGATCGAAGTTGAGGCCGTAATTCAATGAAGAAACGTGGGCTTGTTGCGGGCTATGAAATCTCGCCAGTTATCAAAGGTGGTTGGCAGCTAAGCTCTGGGCATTCGCTAAATCTGCAGATTCAAGAGCAAGCGGCAATTTCAGACATGATTTCCTTTATTGAATCTGGGATCACAACTTTTGATTTCGGCGATATTTATACAGGGGTTGAAGAGTTAGTTGGTAAAACTCTTGCTGCATTGAGCCAAAAACTCGGCACGGGCGCGAGAGGTAAAGTTCAACTTCATACCAAGTATGTTCCTAACGAGACCTCATTAAAGAGTTTTGATAAATCCGACGCCATCACCATAGTTAACCGCTCTCTGACTCGCCTAGGCGTTGAGCAAGTTGATGTTGTTCAGCTCCATTGGTGGAGGTATGAAGATCGACACTACCTGGAAGCTTTAGAGGTGCTATTTGCGCTGAAAGAGGGCGGAAAAGTAGGAAACATTGGAATTACTAACTTTGACTTGGAGCGCCTTGAGGAGATGGTTAACGTTGGGCTAAAACCTGCAAGCCATCAAATTCAATACTCCATGCTTGATCGCCGAGCGGAGCAAGGCATGAGCCAATTCTGCGAAGCAAACAAAATTGGAATTCTTTGTTATGGCACCGTCGCTGGAGGATTCTTCTCTGAAAAGTTTTTAGGTGTCGCAGAGCCAACACAAGTGGAGACGCGTTCAAATGTTAAGTATCAGATAATTATTGATGAGTTCGGTGGTTGGGGACTTTTTCAAGAGCTTCTGCATGTGTGTAAAAATATTGCCGACAATCATGCGACAGACATTGGAACAATTGCTTCAGCATGGGTTCTACAACGTCCGGCCGTCAAAGCAGTAATTGTTGGTGCTCGAAACATTTCGCATCTGGACTCAAATTTAAAGATCCCTCAAATTGTTTTTACTCATTCAGAACTCGAAGCGATAGATGAGATTCTCTCTAGATCAAAGGGACCTAACGGAACGGTTTATGATTTAGAACGGTACTCAGAAAAGCATCGCACAATTATGCATACAAATAATAATTAAGTTAAATCTCCCGAACGCAGCTTAACTTTCGCAGTCCGCTCTATTCGCATAATGAGTCTCTCATCAGGATCCGGGCATGCCACAAAAGAGTCAGTCTCTAACCAATCCTTAGCCGGCATCTGCCTTTGTTTAGCTGGTAAAAGTGGCATGGCTGCGGCAATGGCATACATGCAGAAATGTTTCCCTTCGGGTATACGAAGTTGTGAACTTTCGGTTACTTCAAAGTAATCCCCGACCTTTAAGCCGCAAACAGAACGGCCCTCAATTCGATCCACGACGATACGTAATTGGAATAGCTCCATGTCTTGCTCAGTCTCATTTTCCACAGAAATTAGCGTAAGGCACTGGGCGACAAAACCCTTCATTTTAGGTATCTTTGGCGAGGCCACTTTTAGGGGCCCCTGAATTCTCTAGAAGAGTGAGGTCGATGCGTGGCCGAGTTTATTCAACTGCTCTTTAACGGCTTGGTAGAAGGCTCAATCTTTGGAATTGCGGCTTTAGGTATCTCACTTGTTTATTCGGTTTTGCGTCTCGTTAATTTTGCTGCCGGCGATTTTTTAACGCTGAGTGCATTTACCACATATTTTTTCTCAGTCGACTTGCACATGCCTCTAGTGATTGCCGTATTAATCTCGGTAGTAATTGGCGTAGTCATTTCTCTATTCCTTGAGTTTCTTATTTGGCGGAGGTTGCGCAAGAGTGGTGCTGGCATGCTCGCGCTCTTCTTAGTTGCAACTGGAGTGGCATTTGTTTTACGCCAATCCATCGCCTTAACTTTCGGTAGCAACAGCCGAAAATTCAATATTGACCAAATCAAGACTTTTGAATTTCTTGGTGCCCAAATTGCACAAGCTCAATTAGTTGTCTTGTGTTGCGCCTCGATAGCTATCACGTCAATCGCTATTTTCATTAAGAAATCAGTTATCGGGAAAAATATGCGTGCCTACTCCGATAGTCCCTCACTAGCTGCAGTCTCTGGAATCAACGTTCAACGCGTCATTATTGCAACCTGGTGTATCAGTGGTGCTTTCGGTGCCCTCGCTGGAGTATTTCAAGGAACGGTACAAGGCCAATTTACTAGCGGAATGGGACTTGATCTACTACTTTCGATTTTAGCGGCAGTCGTTCTCGGCACCATCGGTGACGCCTACGGTGCCCTCATTGGTGGTTTTGTTCTAGGTATTGTCATGGAACTTTCTACATGGTCGGCTTTTTTCGGCGGAATTCCATCGACGTATAAACCCGTTGTTGCATTCTCGGTTCTTGTGATTGTTTTACTCTTTAAACCTGAAGGCATCTTTGGAGTGAAGGCGAGAAGAATTTAATGAATGCGATTATGCAACCCGGTTTTTGGATTTTCATCTTAACAATGTCGGGAATCTATGGAATTTTTGGTCTAGGCCTTCAAGTCCAATATGGCGTTGGTGGCATTTTGAACTTCGGTCACGTCGGAATGATGGCGCTCTCCTCATACACAATGGCCATTTTAGTTATTTCACACGGCATTAATTTCTGGATTGCCGCAGCTACTGGCGTTGGAGTTGCCGCCCTTGGCGGCGCCTTTTTAGGTCTTACAACTTTAAGGCTTCGAGGCGACTACTTCGCGATTGTCAGCATCGCATTTTCAGAGATCGTTCGCTACGTTATTTTCAACTCCGACAACATAACTGGTGGGGCCCAAGGCTCACTCGCAATCCCGGCCATCGGCGAAGGTTATCCCTCCTACACAAACGCTTGGGATTCAATAATGAATCACATGAGAGATTTTCTCCAACCCATTTTCGGCGATATTGTTAATCGAGAGTTCGTTATGGCACTAACAATTTGGTCCACGTTGGCAGTTCTTCTCTTGATCGTTTCGCGAATCGAGCGGACATCATGGGCGCGCGTTCTTCGCGCAACTCGTGAAGATGATGAAGTTCCTGCAGCTCTTGGAAAGAATGTCTTTAGGTTTCGCTTGCAAGCAGTAATCATTGGTTCAATCCTGGGTGGAATTGCCGGAATTTATTGGGCCTTAGAATCCACGCTTCTTTCAGCCGATGATTTCTTAACTATTGTAACTTTCTATGGCTGGATGATTTTAATTTTGGGTGGAGCAACGAAAGTCAAAGGATTGCCTTTCGCAGCAATATTCTTTGGTTTCCTTTATGGAGGAACTCGCTTCTTCACTTTCTGGCCATTTTCAATGGTGGATTCGGCCCAGCGTGCATATATCCGCATCATGATTATCGGTGTGGTCTTAATTATTCTTATGATGAAACGTCCACAGGGAATCTTCGGAAAACGTCAGGAGATGGTCCTTGAATAATTTAATTCTTGAAGTTAATGATGTGGCGATTTCATTTGGTGGTGTCCGCGCAGTAAATGGCGCAACTTTAAATGTGGCAGTTGACAGCGTGACCTCGGTTATTGGCCCAAATGGCGCAGGTAAGACAACTCTCTTTAATTTAATTAGTGGAGCGATCAAACCAGACTCTGGAACTATTTTATTTGAAGGCATGGAAATTCAGAATCTACTGCCCCATAAAATCGCTGACCGCGGAATTATTCGAACTTTTCAAGGCGCGAAAGTTATTAAGCGATTGAGCGTTTTAGAGAACTTGATGTTAGGCGGCCAGGACAATCCGGGCGATAGTTTGCTTAACTTCTTTAACCCCAAGGCTAGAAATGCTTACGAAGCTCGGACCCGTGATCGGGCAATGGAGCTTTTGCAACAGATTGGGATTGAGCGTTTTGCCCATGAGTACGCTGGAATTCTCTCTGGTGGGCAGCGCAAACTTCTAGACCTTGCCCGCGCCTTGATGGCCAACCCAATCATGTTGTTATTAGATGAACCCTTTGCTGGGGTAAACCCGACTTTGGTTGAAAAATTATTAGAGGTGCTGCAAGACCTTCGGACGAAACATCACTTGACCTTTCTGCTCATCGAGCATGATTTAGAGACGGTTATGAATATTTCTGACCGCGTCATTGTGATGGCCGAGGGCAGGGTAATTGCCGATGGTGCGCCGAACTCTATTTATCAAAATCAAGCAGTTATCGATGCTTATCTTGGTACACGAAAGGCAACCTCATGACTCAACCGTTGATAAAGATAACTAATCTCGAGGGCGGCTATGGAGATATTAAAATTCTCAATGGAGTAAACATTGAAGTGCCTGAAAAATCCATCGTGACAATTGTTGGTCCCAACGGTGCTGGAAAATCCACCATCATGAAAGCAATCTACGGAATTGCTCGGGTTACGGCAGGCTCGGCAACGATTATGCGCGAAGGCAAAGAGATTAACATTCTTGCCACGAAGCCTTACAACCTCTCTAAAATTGGGATCGGGTATGTTCCACAGATTGAAAACATATTTGTCGCCATGACAATTGATGAGAACTTAGATGTTGGATATATTCCTGAGACTGGAAAGAGCCTTGAAGAGCTCAAAGAGAGTATGTACGTGAGGTATCCCGATCTTGTCTCTCGAAAGAAAGACCGCGCTGGGCAACTCTCGGGTGGCCAACGCCAAATGCTTGCATTGGCCAGAGCCTTGATGTCAGCTCCGGATGTTCTTTTATTGGATGAACCATCGGCAGGGTTGGCACCCGCCCTTGTTGACCAGTTATTTGACGAATTAGTTCGCATTAATAACAGTGGTGTAACGATTTTGATGGTTGAACAAAATGCCCGGCGTGCATTGGAGATATCTACTTATGGGTACGTATTAGATATGGGTAAGAATCGCCATGAGGGGGCTGGCGCAGATCTGGCCGTTGACCCTGCGATTGTGGGTATCTACTTTGGCAAAAGAAATCAAGGTTGATACCTCTCATCTTTTCACTTTTTTAGCCTAGGGTGCCATACTTGCCGAGTTAATTGACGGCCGTCAATTACCAACAACTTAAATCACCCTCGAGGAGAGTTCTTCTATGAAGAAAAAAAGTACTTTGCTTATCGCTGGTGCCGCAGTTGCGGCCTCAGCGTTATTTGTTTCAGCGGTTCCAGCAAATGCTGCTGGTCTTAACATCCGTGTCGGCTCAGTTCAACCAATGTCAGGTGCAGGTTTTGCTGCATATGGAACTGGTTTAGCTAACGCCGCTGCATTTGGTGTTACATCAGTTCAGGCAGCAATGACTGCTGCTGGCGTAGGCGGTTCTTGCAAGATGGTAGCTCAAGAAGATTCTGTTTCTGATGCCCCATCTGTTGTACGTGAGGCAGCAACTAAGTTAGTTGCGTCTGACAAAGTCAACTTCATCATTGGCTCATTAACATCAGGTGCATCCCTTGAAGTTGGAGCTGTTACAGCTGCGGCATCAGGCGTAATTGCGATTGCATCTGCTGCATCATCACCTGCACTAACAACTTTCCAAGACAATGACACATTGTTCCGCACCTA
>QYPT01000004.1 GCA_007280125.1 Streptomycetaceae bacterium
AGGTGCGTTACATGGCGCATATGAAAACTTTGTCCGCATTAGAGCTCATTCCTCAGGTCGCAAAGGATTTTGAAGAAATTTTCCATCGCGATTCCGGTGGCTTGATCCGTGGGTATCACTGCGAAGGTGCCGAGACTGTTGTCATTGCGCTGGGATCAGTCCTTGGCACAATAAAAGATGTCATCGACGAGCAACGAGAACGCGGTGTTTCTATCGGAGTACTTGGAATTATTTCTTATCGTCCATTTCCATTTGATGCCGTGCGCGCTGCCCTTATGAATGCTAAACGGGTTGTCATCATTGAAAAGGCGCTCTCAGTTGGCATCGGTGGAATCGTCGCTCAAGACATTCGCCACTCACTCACTGGTCTTGGAATTTCTCAGTACACGGTAATTGCTGGTTTAGGTGGTCGCCCAATAACTAAAGCATCACTCGATGAGTTATTTAAGCTGGCAGTTGTTGATGACATTCGCGCCCTCACATTTTTGGATCTCGATCAAGAATTAGTGGATGCTGAAATGAAACGTGAGGCAGGTCAATCATGAGCGATACATCAGTTAAGTTTTATCAAGTAGGCAGCTTTGCAGTGGGAAACCGATTGCTTCCTGCGGCCGCAGGTTCTGTGCAATCGGATATGGAACGCACAAATGCACTGACCTCTGGTCACCGTGCATGCCAGGGTTGCGGAGAGGCCCTGGGTGCGCGCTACGCCATGGACGCCGCAATGCGCGCAGCCGATGACAAAGTTATTGCAGTAAATGCAACCGGTTGCCTTGAAGTTTTCTCTACTCCATATCCTGAAAGTTCGTGGCGAATCGCATGGTTGCACTCACTCTTTGGAAACGCACCTGCTGTTGCAACTGGAGTTGCGGCTGCGCTGCGAGCAAAAGGACGCAGTGACATTCGTGTAATCGGTCAAGGCGGAGATGGTGCAACAGTTGATATTGGATTTGGTCCACTCTCTGGCATGTTCGAGCGCAATGACGATGTTCTCTACATTTGTTATGACAACGAGGCATACATGAACACTGGTGTTCAGCGATCTGGTGCAACACCAGCTGCTGCACGCACTGCCACAACGCAAGCCGTGGGACCAGAACCTGGCAATATTTTTGGTCAGGGCAAGAATGTTCCACGTATCGCAATGGCTCATGAAATCCCCTACGTAGCTACGGCAACCGTCGCCGATTTGCGCGACTTAGAAACAAAGGTCGCGCGCGCAATGGAATTTAGGGGCGCACGTTACCTGCATGTACTTGTCCCCTGTCCATTAGGTTGGGGATCGCAATCGTGTGACACGGTAAAGATTGCACGCCTTGCAACACAGAGTGGGCTCTTTCCTGTCTTTGAAGCCGAACGCGGTGAAGTTGTCTCTTCAACGCCAATTCGCCAAAAAGTTGGCGTTGAGGAATACCTCAAACTTCAATCACGCTATTCACATTTGTTCTCACCCAAACGCCGCGATGATGTCATCGATAAATTGCAAGCGGCGGCAGATCGCAATATCAAGCGCTACAACTTGATGCCAGAAGAGGCAGGTGAGCTCTAATGGAACAACCATTTGCAATCACACTTCAGGTTGAATCAAGCCTTGCCAATCACACAGGGTCTTGGCGCGTAGAACGGCCTCAATATGTAAACCTGATGCCTCCTTGCAACAACGCATGTCCTGCAGGCGAGAATGTGCAGAAGTGGCTGTACACCGCAGAAGATGGCTCGTATGAAGAGGCATGGCGTGCTCTCATTGTAGAAAATCCATTCCCTGCAATCATGGGACGCGTTTGCTACCACCCATGCCAAACAGTTTGTTCTCGCGCACAATTGGATGAAGCAGTCGGTATTAATTCAGTAGAGCGATTCCTTGGCGATCTTGCAATCGAAAAGGGTTGGAGCATTCCCGTTACCGCGCCATCGACGGGATTTAAAGTATTGATTATCGGAGCAGGACCAACAGGTTTATCTGCTGCCTATCACCTACGCCGAATGGGCCATGCAGTAACGATTCGCGATGCTGCCGATCTGGCTGGCGGAATGATGCGATTTGGTATTCCTAAATATCGCTTGCCTCGCAATATTCTCAATGCCGAAATCGCTCGCATAGAGGATATGGGTGTTCGTTTTCAAATGAATCATCGTGTAGATAATGTGCAAGATGCCATTGACGATGGATTTGATGCTGTCTTCTTGGCTGTAGGTGCACAGATAGGAAAGCGCGCCTATATTCCTGCAGGCGAAGCCGCTCGCATTCTCGACGCGGTAAATGTTTTGCACGATGTCGCAGATGGCGAGGCGCCACTTCTTGGTCGTCGCGTCGTTGTTTATGGCGGCGGAAATACTGCAATAGATGTTGCTCGCACAGCAAAGCGCCTTGGCGCTGATGAAGCAATGATTGTCTACCGTCGCACTCGTGAAAAAGCACCCGCTAATGACACCGAAATTCAGGAGGCCATTGAAGAAGGCGTCTTGATGAAGTGGCTCTCCACCGTAAAACATGCCGATGCTGGTGTATTGAAAATTGAACGCATGGAATTAGACGAGAAAGGCTTTCCACAGCCAACGGGAGAATTTGAAGAGTTAGAGGCGGATTCCTTGGTCTTGGCACTTGGGCAAGAAGTAGATCTATCCCTCATTAATAACTTGCCCGATGTTGAGGTGCGAGAAGGCACTGTCCATGTGGATTCCAACATGATGACAGGTCGCGCAGGAATATTTGCCGGCGGTGACATGGTGCCTGCCGAACGTACGGTCACAACAGGTGTTGGTCATGGGAAAAAAGCTGCGCGCAATATCGATGCATGGCTGCGCAAAGAGAAATTTGAAAAAGAGCCAATTCCAAAAGTTGTTGAATACTCAGACCTCAATCCTTGGTATTACTCGGATGCACCACACGCAGTGCGCCCACGCCTTGAAGGTGCACGTCGCGCCTCCAACTTCGACGAGGTCGTCCAAGGTCTTGATGAGTCCACCGCACTCTATGAAGCGCGTCGTTGCATGTCGTGTGGCAACTGCTTTGAGTGCGATAACTGCTTTGGAGTCTGCCCAGATAACGCGGTAATCAAATTAGGGCCAGGCAAGGGTTTTGAATTCAATTTAGATTATTGCAAAGGTTGCGGAATTTGCGTCACAGAATGTCCATCAGGTTCCATCATCATGATCCCAGAAAAGAGTTAATGCCATGATCATTTGCGTACCAGTAACCCCATCAGGCGCTGTAGATCCAAGTTGGGGGCGAGCCGACAGAATCGCCGTTACAGAAGTTGTTGACGGAACGATTGTTAATTGGAATGAACATGACACGTTTTGGAATACGCGCCATGATGATGGTTCTCATGGCTCCCACCATGCGCGTATTGCGAAATTCCTTATTGATAACAAAGTTGAAGAAGTTGTTGCCAATCACATGGGCGAAGGCATGGTCCGAATGATGGCAACAATGAAAATCCCTACCCACTTAGGGGCAGAAGGAGAAGCGAAAGCTGCTGTTCTATCTCTTTAGCGTTTAGGTGTTCGGGAGTACTGCACGCCATCGCGATAGACAGATATAACGCAACCGTTTACTACAGGGCCAGCAACAAGTAGTTCGGGTAACCCTTTTTCTTCGCCAATGCGCCAACTATTTTCATCGATAGAAACAAGTTTGAGGTCAAACTGCGGAGCCTCTACCCCTCCAGGGGCAATAAGAAATAGTTCGTTTTCTCTTTCAATAATTCTAAAATTGTTAAACCACGGTGAATAATTTCTGTAATGGCCGACAAGCGGGTGCACAAGAGTTTTTTTCACTGAAACTTTAGTTGGATCCGAGTAATAGACATCAGGGCCACATACCCAACTCGCACCTCGAGCATCCTTCACGAAATCCCAGCGAAATATTTCTAGCGCTGCGATGTCGCAGACGTATCGACCCGTCCACGTTGGCTCTAAAGTTCCGCTCGCTGTTCCGGTAGAAACATTGATGCCAGATTCTTTATTATGAGAAATTGTGATCTTGCCAGATGAACTTGTGAATTCTCCCAACATCTCTGGGGTTGGGATCAAAGATGAAATTCCATTTTCGATGCAAAGCTCTGCCGGAGGAAGAGCAACAAAACCTTTTGAACCCGGTACAAATAATTGATGTGCAGCTCGTGCAATCACATGCGCTGCAGGGTAGTCGCCATTTGCATTTGTTAGCACCGTGATTCCAAAATTCGATTCTGTATCAACGAGAGCAAATGATGAATACCCGACCATTCCGCCGCCATGCGATAAGCAGCGCTTTCCATTAACTAATTCAGTATTAATTCCTAGGCCATAGAAATTTTCTGTAATTGTGTATCCCCCACGAATTTCAATCATGCCCTCACCGTCAGGAGCATGAGGTGTGGTCATATCCATGAAATTTTTAAGAGGTAGCAGTTCACTTCCGCCAACAGTGCCTTTATTGAGCAAAAAGAGTAGGAATTGCGCCATATCTGTGGATGTAGATGCGACGCATCCATCTGCCGGGAATACCTCAAACCACGTTGCTCGCGATTGTGGTTGCCCTGGTCGCCACGGTACGTCTTCGCGCATCGGCCAATATCCGACCGCTAGCGATTCACGATTTTCGTGCAAGATCGCTCCTAAAGAATTGCGCATATGAAGAGGCTCGAATACGCGCAGACGAATTTGTTCGGCTAAAGGTGTACCAGTCAACTCCTCGATCGCTAATCCCAAAAGCATGAAACCAACGTTGGAGTAATGGAAGTGTTCTTCTGGGTTTTCGACACGAGGGGAATCTCTGAGAGCCCAAATTTGGGCAAAGTCATCAGGTATCCCATCTCCCCCTAATATCAAACCGGCGGTGTGAGATAAAAGATTTTTTATAGTTACTTCAGACGAGTTCCCCGAAATCTTGACCCATGGCAATATTTCAGAGATTTGTTGTTCTAAAGTTATTTGTCCTTCGTGCACTAACTGATTAACGATGATTCCTATAAAGGTCTTGCTAATTGAACCAACCTGGAATAAATGATCCGTCCGCATTGGGATAGCTCTTTCGATATCCGCAAACCCAAATGCAAATTCACTAATGATTTTATTCTGGTCAGTAATGACAACTGTGCCACCTGGCAGCGGCCAATGCTTCATCAGGTCATCAATATAACTCTTTAATTGATCAACCTGGCTTTTCATTAGCGTAAGAAATTAACAATCGTGGACTTGAGCAAATCAACGGTCTGGACAACTTCCGGGATATCAGCCCACTCATATGGTGAGTGAAGATTGCCGCCAAGTGGTCCAATCAAGATTGTAGGAATTCCAGCAGATTGCAATAAGGCAGCGTCCGTCCATGCATTGAGCCCTTGTTGGTCAGCTGGTTTTCCTAATACTTCACGCGAGGCGCTATCAAAGGCTGCGAGCAAGTCATCTAGGCCTGCACCAACAAATGGATCGCGATCCACTTTGACATCTATTTCAGCTTTAAAATCAGGGAACTCCTTGCGAATTTCCACAAAAATCGCTTCGATTTCAGAAACTCTGTTGGCAAGTGTTTCTCCTGGTTGTGTTCCTATTTCAATTCCAAGAACTACTTGGCTTGGGTAGGTTGCATAGTCGGTTCCACCGTGAATAGTGCCAGTATGAAAAACAGTTCGGCCATTAAGCGGATCTGGATTGTTTTTCCATTCGCGTTCATCTAGTTGATGCAGGGCTCTAATTACTTCAGCCATGTGCACAATCGCATCAATTCCTTCATCGGGAGTAGACCCGTGTGAAGCTTTTCCAAAGACGGTGATATCAATCCAACCAAATCCTTGATGCTCGGTAACAACAATTGGCAGCGCTGCTGGTTCGATAACAATCGCTGCATCAATAGAGTGATTCTTTACTAGGTGCTCGGTGCCTATAGACGTTCCTTCTTCGTCAATCACGCAAGCAAGTAATACATCTCCTTTTAGCGGGACTTTGTCTCTCACAAGATCGCGCAACGCCAACATCGCGGCGGCACAACTAGCTTTGTCATCAACTACACCTAGGCCGTACATGCGATCGCCGTCGACCCAAGGATTCAAAGCACGGTCAGCCCAGTTTGCATATCCGACAGTGTCGCTATGCGCGTTGATGCATAGTGTTGGTCCAGGTTGCGAACCGCGTAGTCGCGCCAACATATTGGGGCGACCCGGAGTTACATCATCAAGTAACACTTCTAGTCCTGCGGCTTCTAGCCATGTAGCCATGAATTGAGCAACGTTGCGCTCTCCTGACCCATCCGGAATTAGCCACGGGGTCACAGATTCGATACGTACTAATTGGTCCAGTAGAGAGACGACCTCTTCGCGACTAGTTGTCATTGTGTATCTCCTTTGGATGGATCAGAAAAGAAGCATGCCACAAGGTGTGACTCTGATTTTGCCGAAATTTGTAAGAGAGGGTCTTCGTTAAGGCATTTTTCTGGCTCGCCGAGTTCGCGAAAAAGCGGACAGCGGGGATGGAAGCGACAACCAGATGGAATTGAGGAAGGACTTGGAATTTCACCTGAAAGAATTGTTCGACTAGCGCCTTCAATCGCTTCAGGAACCGGAATCACCGAAACCAAAGCCTTTGTATATGGGTGCATCGGATTCTCAATCAGGTCGACTGCGGATGCTTCTTCAACGATGCGCCCTAAGTAGATGACAGCGATGCGATCTGCAAACATCCATGCCAGAGAAAGATCATGGGTAATGAATAAATAGGAAACACCTAATTGGTCACGCAAATCAGCCATTACACGCAAGATTCCTGCGCGAAGTGAAACATCCAACATCGATACCGGCTCATCAGCAATGATGAGAGAAGGCTTCAAAATAATCGCACTCGCGATTGCAACTCTTTGGCGCTGTCCGCCCGAAAGTTGATGAGTAAAGCGATCGCCGATATCTGCAGCGGGACGCAATCCAGCTTGCGCAAGGGCGGCTAGAGCTAAATCTCTTCGCTGCTCTTGGTTCTCGCCAATGCCGTGAATTTCAAGAGGCTCCATGACAGTTTCAATAACTCTTTGTCGCGGGTCCAATGATTCAAATGGATCTTGAAAAATCATTTGAAAATTCCGGCGCATTGCCCGTAGTTCGCTACCTTGCAATGGCACCAAATCCACGCCATCAAGGAGAATTTTTCCGGATGTAGGTTCAAGAAGACGCATCACTGCATTAGCGATAGAAGTTTTGCCACTTCCTGACTCACCTACAAGTGCCAGGGTTTCTCCTGGGTGCAGCTGCAAACTGACTCCATCAACTGCGCGCGCAATCTTGTTCTTCCCAGCTGAACCGCTGAGTTGGTATGAGACATGCAAATCTTCAATCGATAATGAAAACTTTTCGCTCATTGAACACCTACTTGATTTTCGCTTACCAAGTGACATGCGACGCTTTGATTGCCACCGATATCAATGAGATCTGGAACTTCCGTTGCGCAGCGACTTAGGGCGACATCGCAACGGTCAGCAAAACGACAGCCAACTTGGAGGGTGGAAAGATCTGGAGGGTATCCAGGAATTCCATCAATAAACTTTCTCTCATGTCGAATGTTTGGGTACGCGCGCAATAGTCGTTGGGTGTAAGGGTGTTGAGCTCCAACGCTGCCAAAAACTCGTGATGTGGGACCCTGCTCAGCTACTTTGCCTGCATACATCACAGCAACCCGGTCACACGTTTGTGCCAACACGGAAAGATCGTGCGAAATTAGGAGCATCGATAATTTGTATTTATCACACAAACTTCGTAACAAATCTAATATCTGCGCTTGTGTCATTACATCCAGTGCAGTGATTGGTTCGTCAGCAATCACAAGTTTGGGCATGCATGACAAAGCCATCGCAATCATTACTCTTTGGCGCATTCCTCCGCTGAACTGGTGAGGAAAATCTGATGCACGATGAGATGGGATTCCGACGGCTTCCAAGAGTTCCAGCGTCCGATCTTGAGCTTCTTTCTTGGAAACGCTTTCGTCGTGAATTCGTATTGGCTCTTGGATTTGACTGCCGATAGTTTGCACAGGATTTAGTGCGTTAAGTGCACCTTGAAAGATTACGGAGATTTCTTTCCATCGAATTGCACGTAATCCTTCTTCATTGAGCGCCGTCGTATCAACACCATTAAAGGAAATAGATCCAGCAGCAATTCGCGAATGCTCAGGAAGTAGCTGTGGAATTGATAGGGCTAAAGTTGTTTTCCCGCACCCAGATTCGCCAGCTAGTCCGACAAATTCACCCTGTTCAATCGTGAGATCAACACCATCCACAGCGAAGAACTCGCCTTTCCGGTTGGGGTAAGAAACGTGAAGATCGCGGATTTCTAGCAAACTCATGATTCTCCACGATGGCGAGGGTTAGTTATCTTCTCGAAACTATGGCCAACCAATGTAAATCCAAGAACTATAAAAAGAATTCCAAATCCAGGTGGTAGGAAATACCACCATGCGCCCCGCCCAATTGCACCAGATACAAATGAGAAGTGAAGCATGGTTCCCCAAGAAATTCGATCGGGGTCCCCTAAACCAATGAAGCTCAAAGTCGCTTCACTCAAGATGCAACCAGCAACAACCAAAATAGTATTGGCAACAATCAGGGGCATTACATGAGGCGTGATGTGGGTGCGGATAATTCTAAGATTTGTTGAACCAAGAGATTTGGCCCTAGGTACAAATTGTCTCTGTCGCAATGAAAGAGTTTGCGACCTAACTATTCGAGCAGTTCTTGGCCAACTCAGAAAACCAATCACCATAATAATGACCGTGATATTTTGTCCAAAGATAGCGCCCAACGCAATCATGAGCGGCAGGGCCGGAACGACTAGAAAAAAATCGGTAATTCTCATAAGAAAACCATCTAGTCGCCCCATGTAATAACCAGCAAAGACTCCTATGCCAGAACCGACGATGGTGGAAATTATCGTTGCCATGATTCCCACGAAAAGCGAGATTCGCGCCCCAGAAAAGAATTGGCGCAAGACATCGCGGCCAAGTTCATCACTGCCTAGCCAATGGGTCTGAGAAGGGCCCGTCAAGATTGACGATGCATCAACTCCAACCTTGGATGGATCAAACGGGAAAAATATTGGACAAATAACAGCAACGAAACTTGTAATGAGAAGAATTAATAAGCCCCAACGTCCCATCGGGTCACGCCATAGTTTACGAAGAAAGTATTTAAAACCGTGTGTTGTAAGTGTTGCATCCTTACGGCTCATTTGGAGACCGCCACTCGCGGATCTAATACGCGGTAAAGCATGTCCGCAGCAAAATTGGCAACTAATACGGCAACGGTGGTTAACAAGAATGAGGCTTCAAGTACTGAATAATCACGAGCTAAAACTGCGTTATACATAAGCAAACCCATGCCTGGCCACGAGAAAACGACCTCTACTTGTATCGCGCCACCAACCAGTGCACTTATATATAAGGCTGATGCGGTGAGAACAGGAAGCATGGCATTTCTAAAACCGTGACGCCAAACAATTGTCCGACGAGATAAACCTTTTCCACGAGCGGTCAGCATGTAATCCTCTGACATCACTTCGATTAAAGCCGTACGTGTGATGATGATGAAGAATGCAATATCAACTATTGCTAGCGTGACAGTTGGCAATATTAAATGTTGGCCAATATCCATCGCATACTGGAACCAATTTGAATACAGGGCATTGGCGGTTGAAATTCCAGATATTGGCAACCCTCCAACCCAGACACCAAAAGTAAATACAAGAAGCATTCCGACCCAAAATGTCGGCATGCTCCATAAAATCAGAGACGAGACCACAGTGGCAGTATCGCTTTTCTTTCCTTGCCGTGAACCAGCAAAAACTCCAATGGCGATGCCACAAGTGACCACAATCAATGTTGAAGCCGTCAGAAGCAAGAAAGTGTTGCCCAACGCCCTTCCCACAATTCCGCTGACATTTTCTTTATAGAAAAATGAATATCCAAGATCGCCGTGAAGAAGCTTGGATAGGTAGCGAAAGTATTGAGATAGAAGCGAACCATCCAAACCAAATGAGGTTCTCAATTTTGCGATCGCCTCGGTGTTAAGCCGTTGCGTTCGCGCAATTAGGCGAATTGGGTCGCCAGGGATGATGTGGAACAGGAAGAAGTTGAAAGTTACAATCGCGAAGATTGAACTCGACAACGTCGCAATTCTGCGAAGAAAAAAGGGCATTAAGGGCTAGCTACTTGCCAGCTTTGACCTTGAGGTAGTTGTCTCGGGTGAAGTTAAAGATTATTCCACCGGCAACATTTGTCCAACCTGTCCAGCCAGAATTATTGTAAGCCTGCAGCTTCTTCAAGTAGACAGCGACTAAGTACACGCAATCTTCGTAAAAGAGCTTCTGCATCTCTTGAACAATTGCCACGCGCTTAGTGTGGTCAAGTTCAGCAGACTGCTTCGTAAAGAGATCGTCGTATACAGGGTTGCTATAGAAGACGTCGTTATTGCCACCTATTTGGCTAGTCAATGGAACTCCGAGTAGATAACTTGGATCGTTAACTCCAGAATCCCAACCCCATACGAAGATATCCCAGTCTGGATTCTCAAGGTTATAAACAGCACTTGCCATCGTGTCAGAATCCACTGTTGTAAGAGTTAACTTAATTCCAACTTTTTCTGCCGTTGCTTGGAATAGTTGAGCCGTACGAACATCCACTGATGTTGTCGCTGTGCAAATAACTCGGAAGCTTAATGATTTTCCGTCTTTAGTTTTGCGGATGCCATCGCTTCCCTTTGCAGAGTAACCGGCCGCATCAAGGATTGCGTTTGCTTTTGCTGGATTGTTATCAATTACGGCATCGCCTTTTGGTTCGTAGTAATAGTCACCAAAGTTTGGTGTCAAAATACTTCCCGCTGGCAAAGCATGACCGGCATAAGCAATTTGAACAATTTGATTGCGATCAAGCGCGTATCCCAGCGCTTGGCGAATCGCACGGTCGTGCATCAACGGATTACCAGTTGAGCCTTTGACCTTCGACACGTTCATGCCAATGTGGTGGAATGAGAAAGAATCAAGTTCTACTGCAGTGACCGCGCTGTCCTTCTTGAGACCGTCGAAGACTGTTGGTGGCACGTTAGGAGTGATATCAACTTCTCCATTTTTTAGTGCCTGCGCTAGTAAGTCATCGTTGCTGTAAATCGCCCAGCTAATCCCTGATGCTTCAGGAGCTGTGCCCCACCACTTATCGTTTCGAGTGACAGTGACGATTTGGCCTTGCTTTCGAGTTCCGAAAGCAAATGGTCCTGTACCAATCGGAGCCAAGTTATCAAATTTACTTATTTCATCGGTTGATTTGGTAGACCAAATATGGGCAGGAACAATTGGAATAACAAGACCAGGATCAAATGCTTGTGGGCGCGTAAAGGTGAGCACGACTGTCTTGTCGTCAGGTGCTGAGACGGAAACGTAATCGGCAAGGAATTGTGCGTTAATTCCTAATTGATTCTTACCAATTGTTTCGTAGGTATAGACGATGTCTTTTACAGAGAATGGCGTGCCATCATGCCAAGTCACTCCATCACGAATTGTGTAAGTGATTGTGTTGCCAGCAGAGACCGATTTTGTAGCTAAGGATGGTTCAGATTGAAGATCGAGGCCGTAATCAAGCAACTTGTCGTAAATCATTGATTGGATTTCAACGCCCTCAGTTGTCACTGTTGTAAAGGGATTGAAGGTATCCATATCTGCTTTCCAGCCAACACGAATTAACTTGCTAACAACTTTCTGCGTTTTAACGCCGCAGGCTGTGAGAAAGGAACCGACTCCGACTACAGCGGTTGTTGCTAGGGCCGCTTGAAGAAATGTGCGGCGATTGAAAACTGGATGTTGCGCTTCTGGCTGATTACTTGAACTCTCTATACTGACCATGCTGAGAGTAAAGCAGAGGAAAGGTAGTCGGTCAAGAATTAATCGGGGTGATTATCTCTCTCGCGATATCGTTTCTGATCAACAAATTATTCCAATAATTTGATGCGCCTGGGTCTGGAATCACTTCTTCGAAATCATTTACGGAGGTATTTAACTCAATACCTATGGCCTCGGCCGCCACAATTGCTGCGCCTAAAGCAGATCTATCTGGTTCGTTACCAATAGTTGTTTCTACTCTCCGCGATGTCGCATCAGCTAATTGCTGACGAAACCAGAGATCATTGGCACTTCCGCCAGAGACCCTTAAAGAATCATCACCGAGTGCGTCAAAGCCAATCTCGTTGAGCGTTCGAACACATCGTGCACTTTCATTAATGATGCCGTCGATGAGACCTCGAGCTATATCTGCACGTGAATGTCCAAGATCTAAACCAAGAATGTTTCCAGTTAGCGTTGGATCCCAGAGCGCGCCTTGTTCACCTGGTGCGACATAGGGCAGAAAGACTGGAGCCCGACCAACATCAGATTGCGCCGCCATTGCTAGTAGTGCTTTCTCATCGCTCACATCAAGCAATTGAGAGAGCCATCGAATTGCACTGCCGGTGGATAACAGATCCATCTCTAATCCCCATGTGCCCGCATCAACCATGGGAGTTATTAGATAACGGTGTTTTGGATCGTAGATTGGGGAATCACTGATTCCTAAAATTATTGTGCTGGTGCCGGCAACGTATGCGATATCTCCCGGTGCTTTGGCTCCCATTCCGATGGCACCTAAAACAGAATCTGCCGCTCCTACGCACACTGGAATCCCCGCGGGCAATCCTAGAAAACTCGCCGCATCGTTATTTAAAGGATGTAACGTTTTTGAGGGAACTATCTCAGGCAAGGACAACATCGTATATTTAGATGAATACTCAGAAATGACTTCCTGATCCCACTGACCAGTATGGATGTCGTAGCACCCAAAACCTGTTGCAATACTTGGGTCGGTCACATAAGTAGATGTCAGCCATGCATAAAGAAAATCTTTCGCCCCGAGCAACATACCCGATTGCTGAACGCGTTCTGGTTCGGCAGTGCATAAACGAGCCAGCATTGGTAGTAAATATCGACCATCAACCCACTGACCTGTTCGGCGATACAAAACATCTTCGCCAATTTTGCGGCGTAGGGCATCGCCTTGAACTTCTGCTCGCCCGTCCTCCCACGTTATTGCCGAGCCAATGGGATTTCCATTGCTATCAACGGTGACCAAAGTTGGCAACATTCCTGATAATCCGATTGCACTCCATGGAGCGGAGTTGGTTGTAGAAAGAATTGCTACAGATACTTCTTTGACTGCTGCAATCCAATCCATTGGATCTTGTTCGGATGCGCCACTCTCTGGTCTTTGGGTTGGATATTTTGCACTAACCCTCGCCACGATTTCACCTGAGTGATTTATCGCGACAGCTTTCATCCCGGATGTGCCCAGATCAAAACCAACTATCACGGCATCGGTCATGAAATTAGCCTACTAAGAAATATTGATTAAAGATTCTTAGCAATGGCAGATAGAGCGCCTTGCGCCGCTTCTAGTGTCTTGTCGATGTCCTCGTCAGTGTGTACCAAAGATACAAAAAGATTCTCAAGGTGATTTGGGTGAAAGAGCACGCCACGTTGGAGCATTTCGCGATACCAACGAGTAAACATTTCTTCACTGGCGTATTTATCTGCCTCGCGCCAGTTATGGATTGGCTTATCAGAGAACCACATTTGGAAGGCAGTTCCGATACCTTCGACAATAACCGGAATCCCAACTTCATTGGCAATTTTCGAAAGGCCATCAGCCAAGCGGAAGCCAAGAGTGCGTTGACGTTCGTAAATTCCTGGAGTTGCCAAAATGTCCATCGTTGCAGAAACAGCAGCGCATTGAATGACGTTGGCGTTGTATGTTCCAGAATGGGAGTAACGACCTTCGGCGATAATTGACATCACTTCTTTAGATCCGCCAATTGCAGCGACAGGGAACCCGCCACCTAAGCCTTTTGCAAGAGTTGTTAAATCAGGAGTAACGCCAAACCACTCTTGCGCACCGCCTCGAGAGAAACGGAAGCCTGTAATAACTTCGTCGAAAATCAACAGTGCGCCATATTTTTTTGTCTCAGAGCGAAGGAGCTCTAGGTATCCTGGCAACGGCATGATGCAACCTGTATTAAGGACCGCAGGTTCGGTGATGACGGCAGCAACTTCATGTCCACGCTCTGCCATAACTTTTATAAAACTTTCAGGATCATTCCAAGAAAGAACAATCAAGGTATCTTCAAGTTCGATAGGTACGCCAGGTCCTGATGGGATTGGTCGTGGCTTACTTGGATCACCAGCTGCTACTGGGTCAACATGGTTACTCCAATAAACAGTGTCTTGCCAGCCGTGATAGTGGCCTTCAAAGCGAACAATTAAACGGCGCTTTGTTACTGCGCGAGAAATACGGATTGCAGAACCGACAGCCTCTGATCCTGAGTTGGTAAAACGAACCATTTCAATTCCAGGTACGGCGTCGACAACTTTCTGCGCAGCTTCGATTTCTAGTTCGTAAGGCAAACCAAAACATGTACCTAAGTCGCGAATTGCGTTGACAACAGCTTCTGTAACAATCGTATTTCGGTGACCAAGAATCATTGGCCCAAGACCCAGCAAATAATCGATGTATTCATTTCCATCGACATCGGTGATGCGCGAACCAAGACCTTGTGCCACAAAAAGTGGGTAGGGCTTCCATCCAAAAGGCGCGGTACGCGCGCTAGAGCCGGCGCCACCTGGGATTACTTTGCTAGCTTTGGCAAAAAGTTCACCTGAATGTGGAGCCCATGATTGGTAGGCGGCGTTGAAGTTCGCGTTATCTGTTTCGGCACGTGTCATGGTGACACTTTATACTCTGCATATTGAATTTAGCAAGATAGACGCTTACGTGGTGAGAGAAGTAACGGTCCAATCATCTCTATCGGGAGCGCTGAGCAATTGATGCTCTTTTGAACCAGAAACATAAAAAACAAAACGCTGTGCTGGATATGTTTGTTGGAAGCAATCAAAGGGCACTCCCTCTTGATTAAAGCTCACACCTTTAACCGTGACTGCAAGTTCGCGCGCAGGAAGATTAAGCCACGATCGCTCAAGTGCGCCAGGCAGTGCGACCTCAATGTATTGCTCTTCAGAATGGTCCAGAATGCCGTGTTGATTGGCAAGAAACTTATAGAGCGATCCACCGTCTGCTAAATAACTCTCGTCAAGAGAAGGCACGACCTGTAAAGGCAAGATTGCTCTTTCTACAATTGCAGGTTGTCCCGCGACGCTTCGGCCGCGAACAACTTCCCATACCGGTTGTCCAGAACTAATTCGTAAAGTCTTAGCAATCGTCGCACCCGGCATTCCCACACGTAAACTTATTAATTCGGTAGTAATAGTTTTCTCATTTGCGCCACCACCGAGAGTTGCAAGTAAATCTCCCAATCGGGAGGGCTCACTAATAATTCGTGGTTGAGCGACGAAAGTGCCAATTCCTTGGTGGCGCTGGATTCGGCCTTCTCTTTCTAATTCATCAAGAGCACGTCGGACTGAAATCGAACTTACGCCAGAAGTTTCAACTAATTCGGCAGAGCTTGGAAGCCGGTCGCCGGGAACAAGTTTTTGATCGTGAATGAGTGCGATAACAAGTTCTTTCACTGCCTCATAACGCAGTTTTTTTGGAGCATCGGCTGGCGACATAATTCGACACCGTACCCGATTACATCAATTTGAGCCAGAGTTTGGCATACGTGGGCCCTGTCGGGCTCGAACCGACGACCCACGGATTAAAAGTCCGTTGCTCTACCGACTGAGCTAAAGGCCCCACTGCTTTCATGACCTGCTACTTGATGCCACGAGAGCGTGCTGAGATTAGCACCCAGGAGGTCTAAGAGCCGAATTCATCTAGCAAATAAGCCTTCTCTGGGGCCTCCAAGAACTTCCACCTAATGATTTCTGCAGCCATAGACTAGGCAAAATTTGAGCAACGGAGAAGCAGATGCAAAAACGTAAATTGGGTCCAGTGTTAGAGGTTTCTGCCCTTGGTCTTGGTTGCATGGGTATGAGTCATTTCTACGGTCCTCGCGAAGATTCTGCATCTACGGCAACAATTCACCGTGCTATTGATTTGGGAATTACTTTCTTCGACACGGCAGATATCTATGGACCATTTACCAATGAAGTCTCAGTAGGCAAAGCACTTCAAGACCGCCGCAGTGATGTTGTAATCGCTACAAAATTTGGAAACGAAAGAAAACCTGACGGTACTTTTATCGGTGTAAACGGTAAGCCCGACTATGTTCGCAAAGCTTGCGATGATTCACTCGCTCGTCTTGGAATCGATTACATAGATCTTTATTACCAACATCGCGTTGACCGCACCGTTCCCATTGAAGATACATGGGGCGCAATGAAGGAATTAGTAGATGCAGGAAAGGTCCGCCATCTAGGAATTTCCGAGGCGCTTCCATAGACGATTCGTAAAGCGCACGCAGTTCACCCGATGACAGCAATTCAATCGGAATGGTCACTATGGACACGTGATCCAGAAATTAACGGTGTACTAGAAGTCGCACGTGAACTAAACATTGGATTTGTTCCTTACTCACCTCTTGGCCGCGGCTTGCTCAAGGCAATGACATCGTGCCAATTCCTGGTACTCGAAATATTCAACGTTTAGAAGAAAACTGCGGTTCCTTGAATATCGAACTTACTAGCGAAGATTTGGCGCGGCTTAATGCAATTGCACCAATCGGAGGAACCAGTGGAGATCGCTATCCTGACATGTCTGGCGTAAACGTCTAAAGGATTACCGACCCCGCGACGCACGCTGTAAACGGTCCCTAATTGCCACTGCCAGACCATCTCCAGATGGCTGTATGACTGCGATTTTTTCTAACCCTTGGCTATCGCCTAATCGAAGCGCTTCGTATAGAACACGTGCGTAATCTTCTACAGACTTTGGTGAAGCCAATCTGATTGCACCAGCAGGAGTAGTAATTGTGGCAACCGCTATGAAACCTTCACCTGGTTCTGCCATAGCATCGAGAATCACATGTGCTTTGGGAGAGTAATGATTTTCTAGCGATCCTGAAACACGAATCTCAGATGGGATATTTTCCTCAACTTCCAGTCCAGTGCTTTCATGAATCATTTCAGCAGTAATCGCACCTGGTCGCAAAATACGTGGCAGGTCATGAGTGCAATCAATAATTGTTGATTCAACTCCGACAAGTGCCGGTCCGCCATCAAGAATGAGATCTTGTGATGAAAGGTACTCGCCAATCTCTTCTTGCACTGCAATTGCTGTCGTTGGAGAGATGTGGCCAAATCTATTTGCACTTGGGGCGGCAATTCCTAACCCGCCAATCTTCTTAAACTCTTTCAGCAAGCCAAGAGCCAAAGAATGCGCCGGAACCCGAAGTGCAACCGTTGCTTGTCCACCGGTGATGAAATCTTTGGCTACATCCGAACGAGGTAAAACAAGTGTCATAGGGCCGGGCCAGAAATCGCGAGCTAATGAAATTGCATACGTTGGAACATCGCTGGCCCAGGTAGCTACATCTTGCATATCTGCAATGTGCACTATGAGCGGATGATCAGAAGGGCGACCTTTGACTTCATAAATGCGCGCCACGGCTTTTTCATTGCACGCATCGGCCCCTAGGCCATAAACGGTTTCTGTTGGTATCGCGACTAGTGAACCCGCTTGCAATTGTGCCGCCGCTTGAGCAAGAGAATCCGTGCTGCAGTTTGAGAGGAATTGCGAAGTCATAGGCGCGCTCCAGTGTGAGTGCCAGATGCACCAACTATGAAGCATTTTTGAGCCAAGATACTCCTATGACTGAGAGCCACGATGGGCGCATTCGCGTTATGCGAATCATAGCCCGCATGAATGTGGGCGGTCCTGCCGTACAAGTCTCAGGACTGATGCGAAGCTTCGATCAATCACGTTTCGAACAAGTACTTATCACTGGGTATTGCGCCGATGACGAATCTGACTATCTCGATACGGTGGCCACCGATGTACAGGCCACTCGTGTTGATGGTTTCGGTCGATCTATTTCACTTGTCGGAGATATCAAAGCCTTCATGCAGATCGTGCGAGAAATTCGCACCTTTAAGCCCCATGTAATTCATACCCATACTGCTAAAGCTGGAGTTATTGGTCGCATAGCTTCTGTGGTTTCTGGTCATTCATCTATACGGGTGCATACATACCATGGGCATTTATTGCACGGTTATTTTGGGGCAGGCAAAACGAGAATCGTCATACTTATTGAAAAAACTCTTGGATATTTCACGACGCACCTATTGGCCGTAGGCAAGAAGGTTATGGATGACCTACTGGCCGCCGGTATTGGAAGCGCAAAGAAATTTTCGGTGATGCCACCAGGGTTGCAACTAGGCACGCTTTCTTCGCGCAATGATGCTTGCAGTGAATTGAATCTGGATCCATCCAAAACATACTGCGCTTTTATTGGCCGCATCACTCAAATAAAACGCCCCGATAGATTCCTTGATGTTGTTGCACAAGTAAAATCATCCGGCTCGGATCTTCATTTCATTGTTGCCGGCGCTGGTGGGCTATTGGACTACTGCAAAGATCGAGTAATTAAGGAATCTTTACCTGTCACATTTCTTGGATGGCGCGAGGATATTGAAACTGTATTAGCCGCATCCGACCTGGTGCTATTAACAAGTGATAACGAAGGAACTCCGCTGAGTTTGATTCAAGCAGGTATGGCTCATTTACCTATTGTTTCGACAAGAGTTGGATCTGTAGATGAAATTGCAGTCAACGGGGAAACAGGGTTATTGACTGACTTAAGCGTCAGCGCTCTTGCTGATGTGGTGAAGCTATTGGGCGCAGATGCAGTTCTACGAAAGAGGATGGGCGATGCCGCCCATACATACACGATGGCGCGCTACGGAGTTACACGACTTGTTGGCGATCATCAAGATCTTTATCTGAAACTACTTAACGATCGAGCCAAGTCCTAGCCCATAGTTCCAGCATCAACATTGGCCAAATAAGTGAATCTCTATCTTGACCTGATTTATGGTCAGCCAAAATTTTTTCTACTTCGCTAGGTATAAACCAACCACGACCTTGTGCTGTCGTATCCGTCAGTAAGTCATATGTCATCGTCCGAAGGCCGGTACGCAACCAGTCGGCGCGAGGGATAGCAAAGCCCATCTTGGGACGGTCGATGAGCTCGGAAGGAACAAGCGAGCGGGCAATATCTTTAAGAATGTGTTTTGTTTCGCGACCCTTAACTTTATATTCCGAAGGCAAACGCGTTGCCCACTCCACGACATCGTGATCAAGTAGTGGCGCGCGAACTTCCAGACTATTAGCCATTGTGGCCAGGTCTGCTTTAACAAGTAAGTCACCAGGTAAGTACCACTGAAAATCCGAGCGAATCATTCGCGAGAGATCATCGCGGGCACCAGCTAGACCAAAGTGCGAAATAAATTCTGCCGAGGCTGCCATAGAGTGAAAATCATGTCCAATGAGTTTCTTTAATTCTGGTGCTTGGCCAAGAGAGAGCACAGATAAGTATCGTGCTGCCAATGATGGATGCGACTGAACCTGCGAAAGGATGCGCTTAATCTTTCGGTTATTAATCACTCCGGCCGATGTTAAACCAGCGCTTAATGGCGCTGCGACCTTTAGAAGAGAATTCCACTGTTGCATTACCGGAGCTGCCAAGTAACGGTCATAGCCACCAAATACTTCATCTCCGCCATCGCCGCCGAGTGCCACAACAACTTCTTGGCGAGCAAATTTGGAGAGCATAAACGTTGGAATAATTGATGAATCCGCAAAAGGTTGATCAAGTG
>QYPT01000032.1 GCA_007280125.1 Streptomycetaceae bacterium
ATATATAAAGAGACACCGGTCCGTGCCCTTTTCCTTGCGCCTAAAGCGCTGTGGAGTGCTCTGCCGATGTTGGGCCAATTACTCTTTGCGGTCTTCTTTATCATCATTCAATTTGGAGCAATGTTCTGGTTCCTAAGTCGCGGAGGAGTCGACACATATTTCCCTGACGATATTCGTACTCGCTTTACCGATGTGTGGGGACAGGACCATGTCCTTAATCGCATTCGCGAGAATTTGCTTTTCTTAGAGCGTCCCGAAGAAATTGAAAAACATGGCGGTTATGTTCCCGGTGGCATTTTGCTTTGGGGGCCTCCAGGAACTGGCAAAACCTTGATGGCAGAATCAATGGCGGGCGAAACGGGAAAGCCCTTCGTCTTCGTAGATCCGGGTGCATTCACCAATATGTTCTTTGGTGTTGGCATTCTTAAAGTAAAATCTCTTTTCAGAAAACTTCGCAAACTTGCACTTCGTTATGGCGGGGTGGTCGTTTTCTTCGATGAGGCGGATTCCTTGGGAAATCGCGGAAGTATTTCATCTGGTGGACAACAACGCAGCGATGGCGCAAAGATTCCGGCAGTATTTGGCGATTCGTGTCATGGCGGTGCCTACTTATCTCCAGCTACCGCTTCTGTTCTAGTTCGTGAAAGTTTTGTAGTAGGAGGAGCTGCTGGCGGCGGTGGAGGCGGTGGCGGAATGGGAACGCTACAGGCGCTCTTAACCGAACTCTCTGGATTGAAAAAGCCACGCGGATTCTTTAACCGAATAGTTAGACGTACCCTAGGTATGCGTCCTAAGAATCCTCCGAAGTATCGAATTTTAGTTGTGATGGCAACAAATATGCCCGAGGCGTTGGATGAAGCGCTATTGCGACCAGGTCGTATTGATCGCATGTATCGAGTGGGTTATCCGAGCAAAGCTGGTCGCGTGCGGACCTATGAAGGTTACTTGGCGAAGGTTTCGCATTCTTTGTCTGCAGAGGAAATTGATAAGTTAGCAACTATCACTCCATACGCCACTGGAGCAACGATTAAAGACACGATTAACGAAGCGTTGATTACGGCAATTCGCAATGGACGTACCTCCATAACGTGGCCAGATGTAATTAAGGCGAAACATCTTAAAGAGCTCGGACCTTCTGAAGATGTTGAATATATTGAGCGAGAGCGCCATGCAGTAGCTGTTCATGAGGCATGTCATGCAGTCATGGCTCATCGGGTGCGCCAACATATGGCAATAGATTTAGCAACTATCGAAAAAGGTTCTGACTATTTAGGAATGGTCGCAAGCATTCCGCCCGATGATCAATTCACGCGTTGGCGCAGCGAGTACGAATCTGACATCTTGGTTTCGTTAGCCTCATTAGCAGGAGAGCGGATGTTCTTTGATGGTGATAATTCTTCTGGCGTATCAGGTGACCTAGAGAGCGCAACGACTATCGCAAGTTTGATGGAAGGCCATTGGGGAATGGGTTCAACGATTTCCTCACATGCTTCCAATCGTCGCTTTGAAGTGGGCGCACCTGGAGGAGGCAAAGGAAAGGATGATTCTGCGAAGGAAATCCGTCATGCACTTGGCGATCGCATCGAGGATAAACTTTCTGGTCTCTTGGCTAAGGCAGAGAAATTCCTTACCGAGAATCGAGCCGAAGTGCTCTCCTTGGCTCATGCCCTAGAAACCTATAAAACACTCTCGGGTGAGGATGTCGCTGCAGTGATTGACGGCACACAAGGCTCGGTTGTCGATGGGCGCCCCTACAAAAATGTGGATTTCTTGGCAAAGATTGAGGAATACCACCAAGCATCGTTGGTAGCTCATAGAAACCACGAAAAGCCTGAAATTCAATTACCACTCATTGATTGACTATCTCTCGGGTAGACTGAGCACCGGACGACGTTGAACGCACGTGGGTCAATACAGACTCGGTTAACTCAATTGAGGAGGAAAGACAATGGGTCCAGGTGGAATCGCGACAATTATCGCTGCAAGTTCACTGTTAGTAATAGCTATAGCAATTAGTTATGCCGTTGTCCGATTTGGCAGATTGATTGATGAAGCTAAACTCTCTTTGAAAACTATGACCGATGATGCAAGTCCACTCATTGAGGAAGTCACCACAACGGTGACCTTGGTAAATGGTCCTTTGCGCAGCCTCAATCGGATTACAAAAAATGCTGAAGAGGTAACCGCCAAGGCAACAGATGTCGCATCTTCATTCTTGGATAAGGGCGGACCTGCAGTTAAGGCACTAGGAATGATCCTTAGCGCTGCACAAATGAAGAAGTCCCATTCTCGCAAGAAAAGGGCTGAGTGACTCGAGCTCGTGGATTCTGCTGAGGTACGTTCACGCTGGCTTCATTTCTTTGAGTCAGGTAACCATCAAGGTTTAAACCACACGGTGGTTCCCTCGGCTTCGTTGATTGCAGATGACCCAAATCTTTTGCTAGTAAATGCAGGAATGGTTCCTTTCAAACCGTTTTTTCTTGGGGAAGAGAAGCCTCCTTATAAGCGAGCTACCTCAGTACAAAAATGCGTTCGTACACTTGACATTGACGAAGTGGGTAAAACGACGCGACATGCCTCATTTTTCCAAATGTGTGGAAACTTTTCATTCGGCGATTATTTCAAAGAAGGCGCAATTGCTCTGGCTTGGGAGTTGCTGACTCGGCCAATCAATGATGGTGGATATGGATTTCCTGAAGAGCGCCTTTGGGTAACTGTTTATCTCGATGATGATGAAGCAGCCGACATTTGGCACCATAAAATGGGAGTGCCGCGAGAGCGCATTCAACGTCGAGGTATGGCCGATAACTTCTGGTCGATGGGAGTTCCTGGACCATGCGGGCCGTGTTCTGAAATTTATTACGATCGCGGACCAGCCTATGGAATCGAAGGCGGACCAATTGCCGATGAAAATCGGTACATGGAAGTCTGGAACTTAGTTTTTATGCAAAATGAACGCGGCGCCGGCGGAGGAAAAGATGATTTTCCTATTTTGGGAGAGTTGCCTGCCAAGAGTATTGATACAGGCCTTGGACTAGAACGCACAGCTGCTCTACTGCAAGGCGTAGAAAACATTTATGAAATCGATACAACAAAACAGATTCTTGATCGAGCCTCCCATCTAACGGGAGTTGTTTACGGCAAAGAGTTGAAATCTGATATTTCACTGCGCGTTATTGCAGATCATGCACGTACTACCGCAATGCTCATCGGAGATGGCGTGACGCCAGGTAATGAAGGTCGCGGCTATGTGCTGCGGAGAATGATGCGACGCACAATTCGAAATATGCGAATTCTCGGTTCTCACGAGCCAATTATGTCCGAGCTCGTGAGTGCATCGATAAGTGCAATGAGCCCGCAGTACCCAGAATTGCTTACGGAAAAGGCTCGAATTCTTAGTGTCAGCGTTTCCGAGGAAGAAACTTTCTTGCAAACCCTCAAGAGCGGTACCCAAATTTTTGATATGGCAAGTGCGCAAGTAAAGAAGTCCAAAGGAAAGGCTCTATCAGGCGAAGAAGCTTTTAAACTTCACGATACATACGGGTTTCCTTTTGATTTAACGTTAGAGATGGCCCAAGAAGAAGGTCTAGAAGTAGATGCAGATGGCTTTAGGCGTCTCATGAAAGAACAACGAGATAGAGCTAAAGCCGATGCGAGAGCGAAGAAAAGCGGTCATACCGATCTCACTGAGTACAGAAAAATTGCCGATGGTTTTGGTCGTACTGAATTTATTGGATACGAGCATCTGACTTCCGAATCCATCGTGAGCGCAATCTTGGTCGATGGAATCGGCGCCACTCACGCAATGGCTGGTGATGATGTTGAGATTGTTCTTGACCGAACTCCTTTCTATGCCGAAGGCGGCGGTCAACTGGCTGACGGTGGAACTATTACTTTGGCAAGTGGAGCGGTCATTGAAATTGAAGATGTACAAGTTCCTGTGCCAGGCGTACTCATTCACCGAGGTCGTGTAATCAGCGGCGGAGTGGAGATTGGCAATCATGGCTTGGCAGCTATCGATAAAGAGCGTCGTCAAGCAATTTCTAGAGCGCACACTGCAACACATATGGTGCATAAAGCATTTAGAGAAGTTCTGGGTGAAACTGCCACGCAGGCAGGATCTGAAAACGCTCCTGGGCGATTTAGATTTGATTTCCCAGCCACGGGAGCGGTCTCTCAGTCAGCTATGAATGAAGTCGAATCGCGTGTAAATACCTTGCTCTTAGAAAACTGGGAGATTACCGCTGAAGTCATGAGTCAAGACGCCGCCAAAAAGATGGGTGCGATGGCGCTCTTTGGCGAGAAATACGGAGAGCGTGTACGCGTTGTCAGTGTTGGAGATTGGGCTCGCGAACTTTGTGGCGGAACGCACGTAACTCGGGCGGGCCAGTTGGGCGTTGTAAAACTTTTGAGTGAGTCTTCTATTGGAGCAGGCGTACGTCGCGTTGAAGCCCTAGTGGGCGTGGATGCATATCAATTCTTAGCGCGAGAGCATGTAATACTTGATTCGCTCACTCAAATTATTAAGGGTCCCCGTGTTGAGGAATTGCCTGAGCGGATTTCTGATTTGATCTCCAAGATGAAAGAGATTGAGAAGGAGCTTGCGGGAGTACGTTCTGAACAAGCACTTGGCCAAGTCTCGGCTATCGCAAAATCTGCACAAGTAATAAGTGGCATCACTGTTGTAGCCTCCGTGCTTGCAGATGGCATTAGTGGCGACGATTTGCGATTGATCGCTTTGGACTTGCGTAACCGTTCTGCCAATTCTGTTGTAGCGCTAATTAGCTCTAACGGTGGAAAACCAATTTTAGTAGTTGCTTGTAGCGAAGATGCGCGCGCTCAAGGATTGAAAGCTGGTGCACTAGTTAAGATTGGATCAATCGTTCTTGGCGGTGGCGGTGGCGGAAAAGATGATTTTGCCCAAGGCGGGGGAGTTAATAGTTCACAGGCCCAAGCTTCACTGACTGCGATCGTTGCTGCAATATCAGGTCAGTAACAATGCTCAAGGGACGAAGGATGGCCTTTGATTATGGTGATGCACGAATTGGAATTGCTATAAGCGATATGGATGGCTTGCTCGCAGTTCCATTGGCCACCGTGAAGAACGTCTTAGAAACTCGGGAGAACGAATTACGAGCGCTAGTTGCTGAGTATTCACCTATCCATTTATATGTTGGGCGCCCGCTACATTTATCCGGCAAAGAGGGGGAGTCCAGCGCGAAGGCGCAAGCATTCTCAGAGTTGTTAAAGGATATTACGGGAATTCCTGTATCCCTTATAGACGAGCGATTATCTACAGTCTCTGCCGCTCGAGCGCTCAAAGAAGCAGGCAGAACTGCAAAACAAGCGCGCAAAGTTATTGATGAAGCGGCGGCGGTCGAAATACTTGAGATGGCCCTTAACGCAGAAAAGGCTAAACGATGAACCGCCAATCGCTGCTTCGAATTTTCGCAGGTCTAGCCTTTGTTGGGGTTCTTACAGGGTCACTTTTTCTCATTCGCACACATGGTTCAGGTTCACCCGATTTCGCCGAAACTACCTCAGGACAGAGCGTTGATATCGAAATTCCCGAAGGGGCAACGGGTTCGGATATTGCAAAAATTCTCGTCGATGCGGGAGTAGTGAAATCTAATTCCGCATTCTTTCAAGTGGCGGTAGGCAATAGCGATTCATCACGAATTGCACCTGGCTCTCACCGCATTGATCTGCATATTTCGGCTCAGAGCGCACTTACGCAGTTGCTTGATAGCAAGCGAATCTCCAATCTCATCAAGGTGCCTGAAGGTGCCTGGACCTCTGAAGTCGTAGAGCTTCTCGCCAAAAGTGGGTTTAAGAAGAACGAGTTGCTAGATGCTTTACACACAATGACCTTGCCTACTGATTTCCCTTCGAGTGAGGGGATTTTCTTCCCAGCTCAATATAGTTTTGCTAAGAACACGAGCGCAGCACAAGCGATTGAAGTAATGGTTCGACGCTTTGAATCCGAGGCAGTACGCGCTGGCCTTACCTCTGCAACAGATGGTTTTTCACCATTGCAACTCTTGACTATTGCATCGATCATCCAAGCAGAAGGAGATGCAGGAGATTTTTCCAAGATTTCCCGCGTTATACGAAATCGCCTCACCATAGGAATGCAATTGCAAATGGATACAACCGTCCATTACGTCCTTAAGACACGCGGTCAAGTCTTCCTTAGTTCACAGTCAACTCAAGTTTCCTCACCTTACAATACTTATAGAAATTACGGATTGCCTCCTGGGCCAATTGGTAATCCAGGGAGAGCCGCCATGAATGCCGCTCTCGCACCTGATAGTGGAGACTGGTTGTATTTCATAACAGTAAAACCAGGCGATACGCGATTTACAAAATCTGACTCACAGTTCTTAACATGGAAACAAGAATATGAGAAGAACTTACGTGCTGGACTATTTGGAAGTAAGAAATGATACGCGCTGCTGTTTTGGGTTCTCCGATTGCTCATTCGCTGTCCCCTGCATTGCATATGGCGGCTTATAACCACTTGGGGATCGCCGGTGAATATACGGCTATTGAAGTTCTGCCAGCAGACGTGAAAGACTTCATTGACTCTCGCGATGAATCCTGGACCGGCTTCTCCTTGACGATGCCATTGAAAGAGTCAGTCTTGGCTATTGCCGACGTTATTGATCCTTTAGTTATACAGGTGGCGTGCGCAAATACTTTGATTAGAAGAGAAGACACATGGAGCGCTTATTCAACTGATGTGAGCGGGTTTCGACATTCGATCCTTAATAAAGGCGCAGCAACCTACAACTCTGTAACCATTATTGGCTCTGGCGCAACCGCCCGCGCGGCAGCTGCCGCAGTAGATGAAATAGGAAGAGTCATCCACGTAGTTCATCGGAATCCCGATCGATGCCAAGCTATGAAGAACGCCGCCCCAAAGAGTGAGATCATTTTTCATCCGTGGGAAAGCGCCTTACCGATGGCCGACATCACGATTAACACAACTCCCTCAGGTGCTGCAGATGTTTTTCTTCACACGTTATCGAGCAAAGTTCATGGGATCTTTTTTGAGGCGTTATATAAACCCTGGCCGACGGCGCTTTTGGCACGATGGCGTTCTCTTGGTGGCGAATCGATCGATGGCTTAGATTTATTGGTTCATCAAGGGATAGATCAGATTTCGCTTATGACCGGGATAGAGTGCGATCATCAAGAATTTGCTCAGCTATTGCGTAAAATTGGATTGGCGCAGTTAAATATCTAAATTTCTGGGCGTGATAGTCGTTAATCCGAACGGGATATGCGCTCTTTCTGACAGAATACGACAATGCGTTGGTTAACTGCAGGCGAATCTCATGGGCAAGCCCTTTCGGCGATCATTGAAGGATTGCCTGCGGGAGTGCGCGTAAATTCTGGCGATATTGATTTTCATTTAGCACGCCGCAGATTAGGTGCTGGCCGTGGAGCAAGGCAAAGTTTTGAAGCAGATAAAATCACAATTTTAGGTGGAGTCCGCTTAGGAGTTACGCAAGGTGGCCCCATCGCGATTCAAGTTGGAAATTCTGAATGGCCAAAATGGGAGAAGGTAATGTCAGCTGACCCATTGCCTGAGGGCGAATTGGATGGTTTGGCTCGCAACGCCCCTTTAACGCGACCTCGTCCTGGACATGCAGATTTAGCGGGGATGCAAAAGTATGACTTTGATGATGCGCGACCAATTCTTGAAAGAGCAAGCGCTAGAGAAACTGCAGCACGAGTTGCTTTAGGCGCCATTGCTCGTGCGTTTTTAGAACAAAGCGTTGGTATAACGATTCTTAGTCATGTGCTCTCAATTGGTTCGGTGCGCGTAAAGGACGATATGACGCTACCGACACGCGATGATTTGGATCGAGTAGATGCTGATCCGATGCGCTGTTCGGATCCAGTGACGAGTGCTGCAATGCTTGCAGAAATTGACAGTGCTCATCGTGATGGAGATACCTTGGGGGGAGTGGTCGAAGTTTTAGCCTTTGATTTACCACCAGGACTTGGATCGCATGTTCATTGGGACCGACGTCTAGATGCGCGCCTAGCTGGTGCCATGATGGGTATTCAAGCAATAAAAGGTGTAGAAGTTGGCGACGGTTTTGCTTCAGCGGCTCGTCGAGGATCTATTGCACACGATGAGATTGAGCATGGAGCCGATGGTTCTTTGCAGCGCAGAACTGATCGCGCGGGCGGTACTGAAGGTGGCATGAGCAACGGTGAAATTTTGCGAGTAAGAGCCGCGATGAAACCTATTTCTACCATTCCTAAGGCTCTAGATACCGTAGATGTTGCAACAGGTTTGCCTGCTAAAGCAATTAACCAACGTTCTGATGTGTGCGCGGTGCCTGCGGCTGGAGTAGTCGCCGAAGCGATGATGGCTTTAGTTTTAGCAGAAGCAGTTCTTGAAAAATTCGGCGGAGATAGTGTTGGTGAGACTCGTCGTAATTTTGAATCGTACATGGCCAACTTGCGTTTTAAGTAAATTAAATGACGCCTTCCATTATTCTGATTGGCCCACCTGGCTCTGGTAAAAGTAGCGTCGGAAATGCTCTTGCTAAGAGTATGCATGTTGATTTTGCGGATACGGATTCACTCATTGAAAAAGATCTAGGAAAGAGCGTTTCGCAGATTTTTGTTGATGACGGAGAACCATTCTTTCGGACCAATGAAGAACGTATCTGCTGCGCAGCAATTGAAACTCTCTCTGGCGTACTTTCCCTCGGTGGGGGTTCTGTTATATCTCAAGCCGTGCGAGATGCGTTGAAGAAGTCGGGGGCAGCGATCGTCTTCTTAGACGTTTCACTAGCCGTTGCTGCGCCACGAGTGGGATTCAATCGTGATAGGCCGCTCCTACTCAATAATCCGCGTCAACAATGGCAGACTTTGATGGAAGCGCGACGTCCGATTTACGAATCTGTGGCAACGATTCATATAGAGGTAGCAGATGACTCCATCACAGACATCGTGAAGGAAATCCTTTCGAAAGTTGTGAATGTATGAGCACTATTTCCGTCAATGCCGAGAAGAAGTATGAAGTATTAGTTGACTGCAATTGGCGTGAAGCCCTGGAAGAAATCGCACAATCACGAACTCGCGTTGGAATAGTCGTCTCTGCCTCCTTACGCGAGCGACTAGGTGATATCTCTCTTGGAGATTGCGACGTTCACCTTTTCGAAGTCATTGATGGTGAAGGATCAAAGAGCGCAGAGAACGTGCAGTTGATGTGGGATTGGCTAGGCGCGGGTGGCTTTACTAGAAATGATGTACTCGTTGCAGTTGGAGGCGGTGCTACGACAGATGTTGCAGGTTTCGCTGCAGCGACGTGGTTACGAGGGATAGATTGGATCGCTGTTCCGACTACTCTGGCTGGAATGGTTGACGCTTCGGTTGGCGGCAAAACTGGTATGAATTCTAGTTTCGGTAAGAACCTAATTGGTGCTTTCCATTCACCTTCGGCGGTGCTCATTGATTGCGAATGGCTGAGCACGCTCTCTGATCGTGACTTTTCAGCTGGAATGGCCGAAGTAGTTAAATGTGGATTTATCGCCGACCCAAAGATCCTAGATATTGTGGAGAACAATTCTTTGGCGGAGATTCGGTCAAGTCGTGCTTTAACGACTGAGCTCATCGAACGTTCTGTTCGCGTCAAAGCCTCAGTTGTTTCAGAAGATTTCAAGGAAAGCTTTGCTCGAGAGATTTTGAATTATGGCCATACCTTGGGTCACGCCGTTGAACTCCATAGTAATTACTCATTACGCCACGGTGAAGCGGTGTCGATAGGCATGGTCTTTGCAGCAGAGTTGGCGGGCGCTACCGGCCACTTGTCGGATGAAATTGTGGCCCGCCACAGAAGCATCCTGGCCAGTCTGAATTTGCCGATCTCTTACGCGCGCGATGCGTGGGCACAGTTGTTGCCGTTGCTCTATTTAGATAAGAAATCACGAGGTCGTCAGCTTCGTTTCGTAGGAATTTCGGATATCGGAAAGACATTTCGCGTAGAAGAGGTATCAACTCAGGAGTTAACGCAAACGTATGAGAGGATTTCGGAATGAAGATTCTCGTGCTTAACGGTCCAAATCTCTCTCGATTAGATATTCGTGATTCTGCGATATATGGCGGTTTTTCATACCCGCAATTGGTAGATTTCATTGAGAAGAGCGCACAAGAGCGAGGCCTAGAAGTCGATGTTCGCCAAAGCAATGAAGAGGCAGAGATCATTGGCTGGTTACATGAGGCGGCCGATAACGCGATGCCAGTAATCATAAATCCCGCCGCTTTCACTCATTATTCATATGCAATTCGCGACGCAGCAGAACTTTTGAAATCACCTCTTATTGAAGTGCATCTCTCTAATCCGATGGCTCGAGAGGAATTTCGCCACACATCGGTGATTTCAGGGATAGCTAAGGGGACAATCGCAGGATTTGGCCCAAATTCCTACATTTTGGCCCTAGACGCTATGAAAACACTCCTGCACAAGTAACCCCTCAATTGCAGGTATCCTGTGCCACTGGAAGTGGTCGCTAAATACGTAGCACCTCAATGGATTGGATTTATCGTGGCGTCAACAAATGACCTCAAGAATGGCATGACTTTAGATATTGAAGGACAGTTGTGGAATGTAGTTGAATTCCAACACGTGAAGCCAGGAAAGGGTCCAGCTTTCGTTCGCACCAAGCTTAAGTCTGTAATGAATGGCAAGGTAATTGACCGCACATTTAATGCTGGCGTGAAGATTGAAATCGCGATTTTAGAGAAGCGCGAAATGCAGTACCTGTATAAAGATGGCGACGATTATGTCTTCATGGATCTAAAAACCTACGACCAGACGTCGATTTCTGCAGATACAGTTGGCGACGCGGTTAACTACATGTTGGAAAATACCGACGCAATCGTTGCAGTTCACGAAGGCAATCCGTTATACATTGAGTTAGCAGCATCAGTTCCTCTCACAATTACCTATACCGAGCCGGGCCTTCAAGGTGATCGCTCATCCGGTGGCACCAAGCCAGCAACTCTTGAAACTGGCATCGAGATTCAGGTTCCTCTTTTCATAAAGCAAGATGAGAAGGTTCTCGTGGATACTCGAGATGGTTCGTACCTTGGCCGCGCTAACTAGTGTCCGCACGAAGTAAGTCGCGCAAGCACGCTTTAGATCTTCTCTTTGAGGCAGATTTAAGAAACACCGTTGCATCAGACCTACTGGCGACTCGATTAGTTGTTGAAGAAGGACCGGATGCGCGTCCGGTTCGCGACTACACAAAAGTAATTATCGCTGGAGTCGGAGAGCACCGTAGAAAAATAGATGAACTTATATCTACCTATGCGCAAGGCTGGGATATGGATCGCCTTCCAGCGGTCGACCGAAATATATTGCGCATAGCGATATACGAAATTCTATGGGCTGATGACATTCCAGATCCGGTTGCAATTGATGAGGCTTTAACTTTGGCAAAGGAACTATCAACCGATGAGTCATCAGGCTACATCCATGGGGTCCTTGGTCGCATAGCCTCCATTAAAGGTGATTTGTCGCTGTAATTAGATATTTCCTATCCGCCAACCATTTCGTCATTGACTCTTGGGTGGAGTACGTGAGCAAGGCTAGGTTGTCGAGATCGGCTTTGCGTAAACTGAGTATCTCCCCGTTCCAGTCATTGCGTTGACCAGCTATCCACCCAAGAAAAGTTTGTACGGTTGTCAGGGTTGCATCGGAGCTATCTGTCGAAGCGCTTACGGCTCTGAGGTCAACTATGAGCCGAAAGAGTGGCTGATAGGTAACGGGCGAACTTCCGGGGGCGCATAAGAGATACGAGAGCGGGACTTCATAAAGCGCGGCGAGTTCGATCGCGCGTTTAACACTGAGAGCACGGTCACTTCTTTCGTAGGATCCCAAGACAACGGCTTTAATTCGACCATGGGTACGTTTCTCAATATCGCCCAGACTCCAATGATGAGACTTGCGGATTAATCTCAACCGCGCGGCTATGTCGTGGGTTGAGGGTTGGGTAAATATGGGCGTCAATCTTACGGAGGCGGTCATAATGAGGAGCGTAAAAGAAAGATTCAAGAGACGAAAAAGTTATCCACATTATTGCCTTCATCCACGGTCAAAACCCTCGTGGTAGGCTCACCGAGTAGTTTCCTTTAAGACCCGTCCTGCGAGGCGGGGAAGGAGCATTAATGAGTGTCGCCCTGCCTGCCGCCGATATATCGCGCGCGCTAACTCGCATTGCCCATGAAATTCTGGAACGCAATGAGGGTGCTACACAGATTACTTTGCTGGGGATTCCCACACGCGGTGCCCATTTAGCAAAGAGACTTGCACAGATCATTGCAACAATTGAAAAGGTTCCCCTGTCAGAGATTGCGGTTGGAACCTTAGATATCACTATGCATCGAGATGACCTTCGCCTGCGTGCGCCTAGGGCTCTTATGCCAACAATGATTCCTCCAGTCGGTATCGAGAGCCGCCATGTGATTCTCGTTGATGATGTTTTCTTTTCCGGTCGCACAATTAGGGCCGCCTTAGATGCACTGGGAGAGATGGGACGCCCAAAGAGCGTTCAGCTAGCGGTTTTAGTGGATAGAGGACACCGAGAGTTGCCCATTCGTGCTGATTTTGTTGGGAAGAATCTCCCAACTGCGCACTCACAATCAGTCAAGGTTCATTTGACTGAAATTGATGGAGTAGATGAAGTAATCATTGAAGATGAGGTGAGTGCATAATGCGACATTTATTATCAATCGCTGATCTCAATCGCGCAGATGCGCTCTCTATTTTAGATACCGCCGTAGAACTGGCACGTATCTCTGATGCCCCAGTTAAGAAGTTACCGACACTTCGAGGTAAGACAATTGTAAATCTATTCTTTGAGGATTCAACGCGAACTCGAATCTCTTTTGAAGCAGCAGCCAAACGTCTCTCAGCCGATGTCATCAATTTCTCTGCTAAAGGCTCAAGCGTTAGCAAGGGCGAGTCTCTCAAAGACACTGCCCAAACTCTCCAAGCGATGGGCGCCGATGCCGTAATCATTAGGCACTCAGCATCAGGAGCTGCGCAATGGCTAGCCGATTCTCATTGGATTGGTGGAAGTGTCATTAATGCAGGCGATGGGACTCACGAACATCCCACACAAGCATTACTTGATGCATTCACTATTCGCAAACATTTAGGATCAACTTCAGGAGACCTTAAGGGATTGCACATAGCAATCGTGGGGGACATATTGCATTCTCGAGTTGCGCGTTCGAATGTGCTTTTGCTTTCACTGCTTGGCGCTGAAGTGACTTTGGTTGCCCCACCTACGCTCTTGCCGATGGGTGTGCAAACGTGGCCGGTGAAAGTTTCCTACGATTTCGACTCCGTACTACCTCATGTAGATGCGGTGATGATGCTTCGCGTTCAACAAGAAAGAATGCAGGATCTTTTCTTTCCTACTGCACGTGAATACTCACATTTCTTTGGACTCAATCGAGATCGATTAAGTCTGATGAAGAAATCATCAATCATTATGCATCCGGGCCCTATGAATCGTGGACTTGAGATAACTGCTGAGTGCGCCGATAGCGCTAGATCAGTTATCGTCGAGCAAGTTGCAAACGGCGTGAGCGTTCGAATGGCGGTCTTGTATTTACTCCTTGCTGGAGCGCAACAAGAACAAGGAGGACTACTCGCATGACTAAATATCTTTTAACAGGCGCGAGGTTAGCTAATAATCAGCAAGCAGATGTACTCATTTCCGATGGAGTAATTGTTGGAATTGGCGAAAACATCTCTCACCCAGACGCAACAAGAGCGTCAAAGATCGATGTAGCGGGTTGCAAGATTTTGCCAGGTCTGGTTGATCTACATACTCACTTGAGAGAACCAGGACGTGAAGATTCCGAAACGGTGCATTCAGCATCACGTGCCGCGGCAAAAGGTGGTTTCACTGCTGTTTCGGCTATGGCGAATACTTTTCCTGTGGCTGATACCGCTGGAGTCGTGGAGCAGGTGTATCGCCTTGGTCAAAGCGCAGGCCTGGTTGATGTTTTTCCAATTGGTGCGGTAACTCAAGGGATTGCCGGCAAAGCTCTGGCCGAACTCGGAGCGATGGCGCAATCTGCTGCTCGAGTACGCGTCTTCAGTGATGATGGAAATTGCGTCTTTGATCCTATGGTGATGCGCAGAGCTCTTGAGTATGTTAAACAATTTGATGGCGTGATTGCACAGCATGCACAAGAACCAACGCTGACTCACGGTGCGCAGATGAATGAGGGAACTATTTCCTCCATCCTTGGACTAAAAGGTTGGCCAGCCGTTGCCGAGGAAGCGATTATTGCTCGCGATGTTCTCTTAGTTGATCATGTTAAGTCCCGTCTACACATTTGCCATGTAACAACAGCTGGCGGTGTAGAAATTATTAGGTGGGCAAAGGCTCGAGGAATTGAAGTGACCGCGGAAGTAACCCCACATCATTTGCTTCTTACTGATGAAATGGCCAAGACATACAACCCCATTTTCAAAGTCAATCCTCCGTTGCGCACAGAAGCAGACGTTATGGCATTGCGCGAAGGATTGGCCGATGGAACGATTGATATCGTGGCAACTGATCATGCACCGCATCCGGCAGAGGATAAAGAGTGCGAATGGCAGAATGCGGCTTTTGGAATGATTGGCCTTGAAACTGCGCTCTCTATTGTTCAAAAGACGATGATTGATACTGCATTAATGACCTGGGAGACGTTAGCGGAAAGAATGTCCACCGCTCCCGCGAAAATTGGAAGATACAGTGCTCAAGGTCAAGGCATCACACTAGGTTCACCCGCACATGTAACAGTGATTAATCCGAGCCAATCTTGGCGAGTAGATCGCGACTTAGTCTCCTCGCGAAGCAGGAACACACCATTTCATGGCATGGAATTACCGGGGAAAATTGTTGCGACATTTTTCAATGGAATTCCAACAGTTCTAGATTCACGCTTAGTGAAGGCAGGAAACAATGGCTAAAGCGTTTCTTGTTCTTGATGATGGCCGCATTTCCGAAGGAAAGAGCTGGGCCGCCCAGGGAATTACATTTGGTGAGGCGGTTTTTGCCACCGGCATGACCGGTTACCAAGAGACGCTGACGGATCCTTCATATCATAAGCAAGTTGTTATTATGACTGCCCCTCATATTGGTAACACTGGAGTTAACCTGGCAGATAACGAGTCAAGCAAAATTTGGGTGGCCGGTTTCGCCGTTCGTAACCCGTCGACAATTGTGAGTAATTGGCGAAGTGAAGGTTCTCTAGAGGATGAATTGATTGCACAAGGCATCGTCTGTATTCAAGGGGTCGATACACGCGCGATCACTCGACATTTGCGAAAACGTGGAGCTATGCGAGTTGGTATTTTTTCAGGCCAAGAGCTTTCTCGTGAGGAAATGGTTATTGAGGTACGAAAGAGTGGCGCCATGTCGGGTGCTTTCTTAGTAGGCGATGTTTCAACGCCGAAAACGTATGTAGTCAAGGCCAAGGGTGATAAAAAGCTAACTGTCGTTGCCTTGGATTTAGGAATCAAATCTGCTACACCTCGCTCTCTTGCCGAACGTGGAGTTGAGGTTCATGTGATGCCTTACAACTCTACTGTGGAAGATATTCTTGCCGCTAAACCAGATGGTGTTTTCATTTCGAATGGCCCTGGCGATCCTTCGACTATGGATTTCGTGGTGGAGATTGTTCGACAGTTACTTGAGGCGAGAATGCCAATATTTGGAATCTGCTTTGGTCATCAAATTCTTGGAAGGGCTTTAGGTTTTTCAACATACAAATTGCAATTTGGTCATCGTGGCATTAACCAGCCTGTTATGGATCGAACGACCAAAAAAGTTGAAATAACAGCGCACAATCATGGATTTGCTTTGACGGCGCCTTTAGAAGGTGTCTTCACTACGGTTTATGGCCATGGCGAGGTAACCCATGTGAGCCTTAATGACAACGTGATCGAGGGATTACAGTTACTGGATGCACCTGCATTTAGTGTTCAGTATCATCCAGAAGCAGGCGCTGGCCCACACGATGCCGCGTATTTATTTGACCGATTTATCGAACTAATGGAAAAGAATCCGGTGAACCACTAATGCCATTAGACCAATCAATAAAAAGTGTTCTTGTAATTGGCAGCGGACCCATCGTTATTGGGCAAGCGTGCGAGTTTGATTACTCTGGTACACAAGCATGTCGCGTGTTGCGAGCAGAAGGCATTCGCGTGATTTTGGTGAACTCCAACCCAGCAACAATTATGACTGACCCCGAATTTGCGGATGCAACATACATAGAGCCGATCACGCCGGAGTTCCTTGAGAGAGTCATCGAGATTGAAAGACCAGACGCAGTTCTAGCAACCCTTGGTGGCCAAACTGCTCTCAATGCAGCAATAGGGCTACACGAGCGCGGAACCTTGGCACGATTTAATGTGAAGCTGATCGGTGCTGATGTTGATGCAATCGAAAGGGGCGAGAACCGAGAATTATTCCGGGATATCGTTTCAAAAGTAGGTGGAGAGTCCTCTAAGTCAATTATTTGCCACACTATGGATGAGTGTTTTGCTGCGGCAGAGGTTCTTCATTACCCAGTAGTTGTCAGGCCTTCGTTCACTATGGGCGGGCTAGGTTCTGGTATCGCTTTCGAGAGAGCAGAACTTGAGCAGATTGCTGGCGCCGGCCTTCGTCATAGCCCGACTTCTGAGGTTTTACTTGAGGAATCAATTATTGGTTGGAAAGAGTACGAACTAGAAGTTATGCGGGATCGTAAAGATAACGTGGTCATTGTATGCAGTATCGAAAACATAGATCCGATGGGCGTGCACACCGGTGATTCGATTACGGTAGCACCAGCGATGACATTGACGGATGTCGAATACCAGAAGTTGCGAAACCTATCTCTTCTTATCATCCGTGAAGTTGGTGTTGATACAGGTGGCTGCAATATTCAATTCGCCGTGCATCCTGAAACTGGACGCATTATTGTGATTGAAATGAATCCACGAGTTTCGCGCTCCAGTGCTTTAGCTTCTAAGGCTACCGGCTTTCCAATTGCTAAAATTGCGACCAAATTGGCAATAGGTTACACGTTGGATGAGATTCAAAATGATATTACTAAGGTAACGCCTGCATCATTCGAGCCAACTCTAGATTATGTTGTTGTAAAAATGCCACGCTTTACTTTTGAAAAGTTCCCCGATGCTGATCCGCGTCTGACAACGACCATGAAGAGCGTTGGCGAGGCGATGGCTATCGGCCGATCGTTTCCCGAAGCGTTGCAAAAAGCGATGCGTTCGCTGGAGCGCAAAGAAGCCCCATTCTCATTTCCAACTGACGTTGCAGAATTCTCCAAAGAGGCACTGTTGCGCTCCATGGCGATTCCAACAGAATTTCGTTTAAAGCAGGTGCAGCAAGGGTTGTGGCTGGGTGCAACAATCAAGGAAGTGTACGCGGCAACCGGAATTGATCCGTGGTATCTCAATCAGATAGAGACCATAAACACTGGGGCGAGAGAATTAGCCCGTGCGATTGCGTTGGATTCTGATGCGATTCTTGAAGCGAAAAGTTTAGGCTTTTCGGATATTCAAATAGCCCAAATTAGAGGTATGTCAGAATTAGATGTTCGACAGATGCGTCATCATCTGCAGATTCGGCCCGTCTACAAGACTGTGGATACGTGTGCTGCGGAATTCGAGGCATTTACTCCCTACCATTATTCAACCTATGAAGAAGAGACAGAGATTCGTCCTCGCACGAAACCAGCAGTAATTATTCTTGGAAGTGGACCTAATCGAATCGGACAAGGCATTGAATTTGATTACTCATGCGTGCATGCTTCCTTCGAATTGCGACGCATGGACTTTGAAACGGTGATGATCAATTGCAATCCGGAAACAGTCTCCACCGATTACGACACCAGTGATCGACTGTATTTTGAGCCCCTTACACTTGAAGACGTATTAGAAGTTATTTATGCTGAAATGCAGGCAGGTCCGGTGCTCGGAGTCATTACCCAGTTGGGTGGACAAACTCCTATGGGAATTGCACGAGCGCTTAAAGATGCAGGCGTAACAATCTTAGGTACTAGTCCCGAGGCTATTAATATGGCCGAAGAACGAGGCGCATTTGGACAGATGCTGGCAGATAAAGGGTTAACGGCCCCGTCATTTGGTATGGCATCTACACACCAAGAAGCTCTGGATATAGCCCGACGTATTGGATACCCAGTGCTAGTGCGTCCATCTTTTGTTCTGGGTGGTCGAGGTATGGAAATTGTTTACGATGATTCTTCTTTGGGAGGATTTATTTCACGCGCTACTGACATCACTCCCGATCACCCAGTTCTTGTTGACAGGTTTTTAGATTCGGCGATTGAGATTGATGTGGATGCCTTGTATGACGGAACGGAGCTCTTTCTGGGCGGAGTTATGGAGCACATCGAAGAAGCAGGCATTCACTCAGGTGATAGTGCTTGCGTGATCCCCGCAATGACCATTACTCCTGAACAAAATGAAGAGATCCGTCGTGCGACTTTGAAAATTGCAGAAGGTGTAGGTGTTCGCGGTCTTATCAACATTCAGTTTGCACTCACTGATGGAGTTCTTTATGTTCTTGAAGCTAACCCTCGCGCATCACGGACAGTTCCATTCGTGAGTAAGGCAACGGGTGTCCAGTTAGCGAAAGCAGCTGCTCGTATTGCTACAGGAACCACGATTGCTGCATTAAAAGATGAAGGCTTGCTCCCACATGCTGGCGGGGCAACACCTAGGGGAGTGTGCGTTAAAGAAGCAGTATTACCGTGGAATCGCTTCAGACGAAGTGATGGACGCGGAGTAGATGCGGTTCTGGGACCAGAAATGCGTTCTACTGGTGAAGTTATGGGCATCGCTGCGACTTTTGGTGAGAGCTATGCCAAGAGTCAGATAAGTGCATTTGGTCCCTTGCCTTCTACGGGCAAGGTATTTATATCCCTTGCAGACAAAGATAAGAAAGAAGGAATCGCACCAGCCAAGGCTTTGCAACAATTGGGCTTCACTCTTATCGCAACTGCTGGTACCGCCGCATTTTTCCAAGAAAATGGAATCACGACGGCGATTGTTCGAAAGAATTCGGAGGGCCCAGGTTTATTCGGTGAACGCACGGCAGTGGAATTAATCAATTCTGGGGAAGTTGATTTGGTAATTAATACGCCGGTTGGACGAGGTACTCGTCATGATGGTTGGCTCATCCGGACCGGTGCAGTTCAACGTTCGATTCCTTGCATTACAACCACAGCTGGATTTAGCGCTGCAGTTGCAGGTATTGCTGCCTTGCAAAAGGGCGCCTTAACCGTTAAGTCGTTGCAAGAATGGTTGAGTTGATATGAGCTCTATAAATAGATTTGCGAAACAGATTCCAGCTCATGTGCTCAGCAATAAAAGAGTGGGCCAGTATCACCAGATATTGCTTAACATCGGGGATCTGGTTAAACATTGCCATCCTGGAAATTTCGTTGCCATTTCGGTGGGTGGGGACAATTCTGGAATGATCCTCCGCCGTGCGTTCGCTATCTCACGTGTTTCAGATCGCGGGGAATATGGCGGAACGATGGAACTCATCGTGGCACCGCATGGCGCTGGAAGTAGATGGCTCTGCTCACAACAAGAAGGTGCCACGTTAGATGTTGTCACACCGCTGGGTAGCGCCTTTGGCATACCGACGGAGCCAGTGAATGCGCTCTTGATAGGCGGTGGATATGGCTCAGCACCACTATTTGGTTTAGCAGAGGTTTTAAAAGCGCGTGGATGCAGGGTAGATATGATTCTTGGCGCAAGTTCAACTCCAAAAATATACGCTCCGCTTGAGGGAAAACGTTCCGTCAATTCGCTGAAGATTTACACCGAAGATGCTACTTCTGGAATACATGGTCGTGTCACGGATTCGCTCCGCGAAATTATCGCGCAGGATCAGATAGATGTTATCTATTCATGTGGTCCGATGGCGATGTTGTCAGCGATTTCATCAATCGCATCATCAATGGATGTAGTCCACCAATGTGCAGTCGAGGAAGCAATGGCTTGCGGTATTGGAGTGTGCATGACCTGCGTCCTTCCCGTCACTAAGGATGATGGCTCGATTGCGATGTTACGTTCGTGTATTGAAGGACCAGTCATGGATGGCGCGAAAGTTGCGTGGAATCTTGTTGGCCAAGGAAGAGAGGTGAAAGCATGAGTAGCGAATTCGATTATTCAACAAAACTCGGTACTGCATGGTTTCCGACGCCACTTTTTACTGCAAGCGGATGTGCAAGCTCCGGACGTGAATTAGCTCAATTTTTTCCTCTGAAAAGTATTGGCGCCGTTGTAACCAAATCGATAATGCTCAAACCACGTTTAGGACGCCCCACTCCACGTATGTCAGAAACGCCAAGTGGAATGCTAAATTCCATTGGATTACAAGGCCCCGGAATTGATGCGTTTATTGCTAACGATATTCCTTGGTTAGTGGAAAATAGCGCCCGCGTAGTTGTTTCCATTGCGGGAGAAACTGTTGAAGAATACGCAACGCTAGCAAGGCGCTTACGTTCGGTTCCAGGAATATCTGCTCTTGAAGTTAATATCTCCTGTCCTAATGTGGAAAATAGAGGGTTAGTTTTTGCATGCGATCTAGATAGTTCGCGTGCAGTTATTGATGGTGTTCGACGAATTATTGGCGGGGACTTGCCCATCATTGCCAAACTCTCACCAGATGTTACTGACATTGTTTCGATTGCCAAGGGCGTTGTCGATGCAGGAGCAGATGGAGTTGCACTCATTAACACTCTTTTAGGAATGGTTATAAATATCGACACGATGCGACCTCATTTGGGTGGGAAAACTGGTGGTCTTTCTGGTCCCGCCATCCGCCCTGTTGCCGTTCGTGCGATTTATCAAGTGCACGAAGCGATGCCAAAGCTACCTATTCTGGGTATGGGAGGAGTTCGCTCTGGCCGCGATGCTTTAGAGATGATTTTGGCTGGTGCCAGCGGAGTGAGCGTCGGTACTGCTTCCTTTGGAAATCCTCATGCGATTATTGATGTGCAAACAGAGCTAGAGAGACTTCTTCGAGAAAGAGGGTTTGATTCTTTGCGTTCTGCTGTTGGCTTTGCTCACCGAGATGCGCAAAGTGCGCCAGATGAGGATCTCTCGTGAAGTCAACATCTCCTATTATTTTGGCTGTAGATACCCCTGATTTTGAAACTGCATCAGCATGGATTCAAGCAACTCAGGGATCGGTTGCAGCCTATAAATTAGGTTTAGAATTTTTCGCCCGATTTGGATATGAAGGCGTGGCTCGACTACGAGAAATGACAGATGCTGATCTTTTTCTCGATTTAAAGTTGCATGACATTCCCAACACTGTGGCGGGAGCGGTGCGTCAAGTAGTTGGCTTAACACCGCGCTTTTTAACTGTTCACGCATCGGGCGGTAGAGCGATGATGCAGGCGGCAGTTGCAGAGGCGCCGAGCGTTGAGATCACTGCGGTTACGATTCTTACCTCCTTAGGTGATGCGGATTTGCAAGAAATTGGATTTGCTCATGGTGCACTTGATGCAGCAGTGAAACTCGCGTCTTTAGCAAAAGAATCTGGCGCACGAGCTATTGTCTGTTCACCATTAGAGATTGCGGCGATTCGCCAAGCCGTGGGCCCGGAAATGACGATTATTACGCCAGGTGTTAGGCCCTCAGATGAAGCAGGTGGGGATGACCAAACACGTATTATGAGTCCAGCGCAAGCGATGAACGCGGGCGCAACGTATTTAGTAATTGGACGGCCAATTACTCGTTTTTGGCCCCAAGGAGCACAAGCCTTAGCCTCCCGAGCGCAGGCGCTAGCCGATCAGGTTAAATAATCTCCGCATAAGAGATAGGTTTTAGTCATGGCGCTACCTCCTGTGTTGACTCCCGAGCAACGTGCCGCTGCATTGGCAAAAGCGACAACATCGCGTCGAACACGAGCCTTGGCAAAGAACAGAATTCGAGAAGGCTCCATCACTATTAGCGAGATTTTAGATTTGGCAACAAAAGATGAAGCTATTGCGAAAATGCGGGTACTCGAACTTCTCGAGTCCATTCCTGGCTTAGGTCGCATTAGAGCTCTCGCTATATTGGAGAAGCTGGGAATCTCCACCACGCGAAAACTGCAAGGCTTAGGAATTCATCAACGCTCTGCATTGCGTGAGGAGTTCTCGCATTCTGTTACGACGACAAGGTCAGCGAGTCGAGGTCGCCTCATCGTCCTTTCGGGTCCTGGCGGTGTGGGTAAAAGTACGGTTGCACATGCGCTACGAAAGAGCAAAGAATTTTCAGTCAGCGTGTCTGCGACAACTCGCCAACCTCGAACGAGCGAGCGCGACGGTATTGATTACTTCTTCATCTCTCAAGAAGAGTTCGATCGCCGCATTGCCGCCGATGAATTCTTGGAGTGGGCTGCATTTGCCGGTGCCAGATACGGAACACCTGCGGCAGCCGTGGAGGAGGCGCTATCTCGTGGCCGAAATGTCCTTCTTGAGATTGAGATTGAGGGGGCGCGACAAGTCCGCGCTCACAGTAGCGAAGCGATCTTGGTCTTTTTGCAGCCTCCCACGTGGGAGGACTTGGTCTCTCGACTTGAAGGTCGAGGATCTGATACCCCAGAACGTAGGGCTCAGCGCTTAGAACTGGCTCAAACAGAGCTGGCAGCGGCACAAGAGTTCGACATTGTCTTAGTCAACGATGAGGTCGAGAAGGTGGTCGATGCACTGCTATCCTTGGCCCGCACATCACGCTCGTAATTGTTAATTTCAACCATTTAAGGGGCTCCATGGACGGCATAACCAATCCACCGATCGACGAACTTCTCGATAAGAGCGGATCTAAATATAGCCTCGTGCTCTATGCAGCCAAGCGCGCCCGTCAGATTAATGCGTACTACTCCCAACTAGGTGAGGGCCTTCTTGAATATGTTGGACCCCTTGTTGAGACTCATGTGCACGAGAAGCCTTTGTCAATTGCGCTCCGTGAAATTAACGAAGGTCTCTTGACGATGGAAAACCTCGAGCCAACTGCATAATTATTCTAGATAGTTCACCAATGTCACTGCCAGGCCGAGAAGTCATTCTTGGTATCGGTGGTGGCATTGCTGCATATAAGGCATGTGATCTTCTTCGGCGCTTACAAGACGATGGTTTTCTCGTCACGGTAGTTCCAACACCAGCTGCTCTAAATTTTGTAGGTAGCGCTACGTGGGAGGCTCTTTCTGGAAGACCGGTTTACACGCAGGTGTGGGAAAATATTTCTACAGTTCCGCATGTAGCCTTAGCAAAAAATGCAAATTTTATTATTATCGCCCCGGCCACCGCTGACCTCATCGCACGATTAACCCATGGACGAGCCGATGACTTGCTGACAAATGTGGTCCTATCAAGTGAGGCTCCAAAGATCCTTGTGCCAGCGATGCATCCTGCGATGTGGTACAACCCCGCAACAATCGCAAATGTGGAGACGCTTCGATCGCGTGGTTTTCATATCATCGAACCAGATACGGGTCGGCTCACCGGCAGCGATAGCGGACAGGGTCGTTTCCCAGAAACGGCGCGAATTCTTGAAAGATTTCATGAGATTGTTGGAAAGAAAGCAGATTTATTGGGCAAGAGAATTCTCATATCTGCTGGAGGCACTCGAGAAGCGATCGATCCAGTGCGCTTCATAGGAAATCGTTCATCAGGTAAACAAGGATTTGCCATCGCTGCAGCGGCAGTGGCTCGAGGTGCCACTGTTCACTTGGTAGCGGCCAATTCATCGCTACCGGATATTGCAGGAGTGAGCGTTGAAAGAGTTGAGAGCACGCAGGAGATGGGAGAGGCTCTGGAACGCGAATTTCCACATAGCGACATTTTGATCATGAGCGCTGCTGTTGCCGATGCCCGACCAGTGACTTCCAGTAAAGAAAAGATTAAGAAAGACAATCTCCACGACATTGCTTTAGTTTCTAACCCCGACCTATTGGCGGGGCTGGCTAGCAAGAAGTCTTCTACGCAAAGAATCGTGGGTTTTGCTGCTGAAACTGCCGACTTGCTAGCTAACGCGCAATCGAAATTGCTTGCCAAAGGCCTCGACCTTGTATATGTCAATGATGTTTCAGGGGGAGCAATCTTCGGCAGTGAAGATACTTCGGGGACCTTGATTGCAAAGGATGGATCTTCTCTCAACTTTGTCGGTGTTTCAAAGGACACGCTTGCAAATGCCTTACTCGATCAGCTACTACTTCAGATAGGTTAACCCAATGTCACAACGCCTTTTTACCTCCGAATCAGTAACTGAAGGTCATCCAGATAAGATTGCAGATCAGATTTCTGACGCGATATTGGATTCCCTTCTTTCTCAAGACTCAACAAGTCGCGTTGCTGTAGAGACTCTCATAACAACGGGTCAGGTTCATGTTGCGGGCGAGGTTACGACCAATGGTTATGCCGATGTCATGGGAATTGTCCGAGATAAAGTTTTGGATATCGGCTATGACTCATCAGAAAAAGGTTTTGATGGTCATTCCTGTGGAGTGTCAATCTCTATCGGTCAACAATCTCAAGATATCGCTCAGGGCGTTGATGATGCCTACGAAAATCGCGTTTCATCTTCGGTAGACCCATTGGATTTGCAGGGCGCCGGAGATCAGGGGTTGATGTTTGGTTATGCATGCGATGACACCAAAGAATTGATGCCACTTCCGATTTCATTAGCTCATAAATTAGCTCAGCAACTCTCCAAAGTTCGCAAGAATGGAGATCTTCCATATCTTCGCCCAGACGGAAAAACGCAGGTAACTATTGCTTATGAGGGTGACAGAGCGGTTGCTTTAGATACCGTTGTTATTTCCAGTCAGCATTCGCCAGATGTAGATGTCGCCAAGACTTTGACAGCTGATGTTATTGCTCGAGTGATTAACCCTATTTTGGATACTATCGATTTGCCTAGAAAAGATTTAAAGATTCTCATTAACCCAACTGGGCGTTTCGTTATTGGTGGGCCGATGGGTGATGCTGGACTTACTGGTCGAAAAATCATTGTCGACACATATGGTGGAATGGCTCGACACGGCGGCGGCGCTTTTAGCGGTAAAGATCCTTCGAAGGTTGATCGCTCGGCTGCATATGCAATGCGTTGGGTTGCAAAAAATGTTGTTGCTGCGGGATTAGCTCGTCGTTGTGAAGTGCAAGTGGCTTACGCAATCGGGAAGGCGCAGCCTGTTGGCCTATTTGTAGAAACATTTGGAACTGAAACGATTCCCGTTGACAAGATTCAAGATGCAGTCCTTGCGGTATTTGATTTACGCCCTGCTGCAATCATTCGAGACCTTGATCTCCTACGACCTATTTACGCACTTACTAGTGCTTACGGCCACTTTGGACGCGAACTTCCTGAATTTACTTGGGAAGCCACTAATCGGGTGGACGCGCTCCGCGCCGCCGCGCATTAAAAGTATCTAATCGTGGTTACCCCACGGCCGTTAAAACTTCGAACACAGGTTGCTCGAAGTTCTTCTTTACCTGCGGCGGACCATCTACCAGTTGCGCGTGTTCTCGTGGATACAGGTGTTTTCCATTTGGATTCTACATATGACTACTTGGTCCCTGAAATTCTGTCTCAGAGTGCACTAACCGGATGCAGAGTTGAAGTTGAATTCGGTCATGCTAAGCAGGAAGGCTTGGTTGTCGAAAGAATTTCAGAGAGTTACAATTCTGGTCCTCTTAAAATGATCTCAAAGGTTTTATCTCCACACGCAGTGGCAACGGACGAGACGCTTGAACTCTTTAACGATGTTGCTAATCGATGGGCAGGTGCTCCCTATGATGTTGTAAGAAGTGCGATTCCGCCTCGTGTGGCCCTTGTTGATAAAGAAAGTTTTCAACCTAGTGGCTCGACAATTGCAGTTCAACGAACTGCAACGCTCCCTACCGAATTGCATAAAAAGAGCGTTAGATCCTATTGGCATTTACCGCCTTCTTTCTCTGCATCTCGAGCTCTGGTAGAACTAGCAATAGCACGCAGCAGATATGGCCAGGTACTTCTAGTTGTCCCTGATGAGCGAATGAGAATCGCAGTTGTTGCGGAACTCGAGAGAAACGGTTACCCATCTGATCGCGTAGCTCAATTAGACGGGCATACTTCGCGTTCGGATCGTTACCGGGACTATTTACGCATGACATATGCAACGGCTCGAATAGGAGTTGGATTACGAGGGTCAGTATTCACTCCTCTTGAAAATGGGTCTACGTTAATTGTCTTTAATGACTCATCCGAGCACTATTTCGAACCACGATCACCAGGGTGGAATGTTCGTGATGTGGCTTTGCTTCGAACTCGTAAATCTTTAGTGGACATTGTTTTTGTCGGATATTCACCTTCACTTGAATTAGGACGATTAATTGATTTGGGCTGGTTATCGCTGATAGAAAGTTCGTGCCGCATGAACATCAGGGCGGTTGAACCAGTTCTAGGGGAGTTGCTTCCGTCAAAGGTTTTCCACGTTGTCCGCAAGGGCCTTAAGAGCGGGCCAGTGCTTTTTCTGGTTCCTCGAAAAGGATACGCATCGGCTGTTTTATGTCGCAAATGCAGGAATATTTCGATCTGTTCGTGTGGTGGCCGTTTAGCTCAGAAAAATAAGAGCGCGGATCCGCACTGCGTAATGTGCCATACCCTCTACCCGCATTGGCGATGTTCGTGGTGCGAAGGTGATGAAATTTATATTGCCGGACGGGGAATTGAGCGTTTTGCAGAAGAGATCGGCCGGGCATTTCCTAACTATCCAGTGATTGGTTCATCGGGCGAAAAGATACTCGCAAGTGTTGCAGATGTGCCATCGTTAGTTCTGGCTACACCTGGCTCCGTTCCTCTGGCTGAAAACGGATATTCAGTGGTGGTTTTACTTGAGGGCATTAAATTCTTTGGGCATACCGATATGAGAGCGAACGAAAATGCGAGGGAAGTATTCTTCTCCGCGGCTTCCTTTGTCAGACCAGAGGGCGAGATAGCGGTTGTTATTGACTCGTCGCATCCAATAGTTGCCGCGCTAACACGGTGGAATCCGGCGCCAATGATTCGAAAAGAGCTGGTCGAGCGAGATGAGTTGAGTCTTCCTCCTTTCTATCGATACATCACGATAGAAATTGATACTAAAGAGTCCATTGAGTTCAAAAATGGATTGGTTTTAGCGATATCTCACGGACGTATTCCTTCCTCTACGAAGATACTTGGACCGCATGAAGGCGAAGACTCCCGTTCTCGCATTTCGCTCGCGGCACCGGTGTCAGAGGCTGAGGAGTTGGTCGCTTTCCTTCATGAATTTCAACGAAGACGCAACATTTCCCGCAAAGAGTTGCTCTATATCCGAGTGGACCCGTATTCGCTTTCGTAGTTGGTAGGATTGCCCCATGACCATTCAACCTATTCGCCTCTTTGGCGATCCAGTCCTGGTGACACCTTGCGGGTTGGTCGTCGATTTCGATAAAGAATTACGGAACTTAGTCGCCGATCTGACAGAGACGATGCAAGAAGCGCCTGGCGCAGGTCTTGCTGCTCCTCAGATAGGCGTACCGCTGAGGGTATTTGTTTGGGATGTTGATGATGAATTAGGGCACCTCATCAATCCCACTTTAGATTTAAGTGAAGAGATACAAGAGGGAGAAGAAGGCTGTCTCTCTTTCCCGGATTTGCGATACGAAACACCGAGAGCCTTTCGAGCGGTGGCCAAAGGGTGGAACATGTACGGGGAGCCTGTAACGGTTGAGGGGACCGAATTATTGGCTAGAGCGCTACAACATGAGAGCGATCACCTAGACGGCATCCTTTTCATCGATAAACTCTCAAATCAAGATAGAAAAAGTGCGATGAAGGAAATACGCGAATCAGAGTGGTTTGGCGTTTCGCAAAGTCAAGGATTTACGCCCATTGTAAAAGTTTCTCCTCACGATACTTTCGGCCGGAGTTTTTAGTGCGTATAGGCGTGGCGGCGACGCCATCGGTAGCAATACCAACAATGCAATGGCTCAGAGATTCCGAAAACATATTCGACGTCATCATTACTCGCCCGGACCAACAAGCTGGCAGAGGACGTACTATGCAATCTTCGCCTGTAGCGCAATGGGGGGAAGATCATGAAATTTCTGTTAAAAAACCTGCTTCTCCCAATGACATGGTCGAAACTATTTCGACTTTGGATCTTGTCATAACCATAGGATACGGAGTTTTATTACCACTTGAGGTTTTGACAATCCCTCGTTATGGATTTATCAATCTCCATTTCTCTCTTTTGCCTAAGTGGCGGGGAGCCGCTCCAGTAAATAGAGCAATTCAGAACGGAGATTCGATTTCAGGTGTGACTGTTTTTCAGTTAGATGCAGGCATGGATACAGGCCCGATATATGTACAAAAAGATATTGCGATTTCTGATGAAGAGTGCACAGGTGATGTTCTACTTAAGATGGCGCAACTTGGACCCTCGGCGATCGAGGAAACTCTTCAATTAATCTCTACGGGTTTCACTCCGATTGCACAAAGTGATTCTGGAATTAGTTTTGCGCCCAAAATACGCAAAGCAGAAGTTGAAATAGTTTGGAGTCAAGGTGCGGATGAGGTACACAGAAATATTCGCGCATTTACTCCGGAACCCGGGTCATGGACTAGTTGGCGCGATGCGTCGATCATCATCTCTAAGGCTTCGCCTATTTCTCATGTTTCTAATCTGAAGCCAGGTTCAATTCGATTGGTTGAGGGGGATGTTGTTGTCGGTTGTGGTGATGATTCAGGATTGCGGCTCGATGAAGTGAGGCCCTCAGGAAAGAATACGATGACGGCGCAAGCATGGGCTCGTGGCGCTCGAATACATGAAGGGGATTGCTTTGTCTCAACCAACGGGTAAGCAGGCACGGGCTGGAGTGGACACCTTCAAGAAGCCGCGTCCCGATGCCTCCAGAGTTCTCGCTTTTGAAGTCTTTAGCGAGGTAAATCAGGGGCAGGCATACGCAAATCTAATTCTTCCTAGGGCTTTATCGGAGAGCAATTTAGAACTTAGAGATAGAGCTTTCGTTACTGAGTTAGTTTATGGATCATTGAGAATGCAGGGCCGGCATGACTGGATTTTGCAACAAGTCAGTGATCGCCCATGGAATGAAGTGGATGCAGGGATCGTAAATGTCGCGCGCCTGGGAGTACACCAACTATTTGAAATGCGAGTTCCTACCCACGCAGCAGTATCTGCGACAGTGGAGCTGGCTCGCAAAGTTGTAGGGGAAGCAAAGGCATCGTATGTCAACGCATTACTTCGAAAAGTCAGCGGCAAGACTTTAGAACAATGGTTGGAACCGTTAGAGCTTGTTGAAGATCGCATCGCTCAACTTGCTGTCCGCTATTCGCACCCCGAATGGATTGTTTCTGCCTATTTCGATTTACTGCGCGAGAGTGATGAGGTGGCGCTGGCTCTTGCTGCCAACAACATACCTGCGGTGCCTACCCTTGTTGCGTGGCCTGGACGATCTACTCAGCAAGAGTTGGTTGATTTAGGTGGGGTCGCAACACTCTATTCACCATACGGAGCATCTTCACCAAGTATGCCCGGCGACCTCGATCTTATTCGTACGCGCTACGCCGGTGTTCAAGATGAAGGTTCGCAACTAGTGGCACACGTATTTGCACAAGCAGCACAAGCACAGCAGTCATGGCTGGATCTGTGTGCAGGACCTGGTGGCAAAGCAGCGCTGATTTCGAGTATCGCCTCTGAGACAGATAAATCTTTTACCGCAAATGAGATTTCTGATGTTCGAGCAAATCTTGTAGAGCAAGTTGTGGCCAAGGGACGAGTATGGGTTGGGGATGGTCGCGCTATTGCTGATCACGAAGAAATATTTGGTGCCGTGATTGCAGATGTTCCATGCACTGGCATAGGAGCGCTAAGACGACGACCAGAGGTTCGATGGAGACGCAAGGCATCCGATTTAGCTGGGCTCTCGCAACTCCAAGGTGAGTTATTAGATAGCGCTATAGGAGTAACCGAAGTCGGGGGCGTAATCGCCTATGCAACATGTTCTCCGCATTTAGCCGAGACTAAAGTTCAAGTGAATTCTGCGCTAAAGCGCCATCCAGGGATTGTTCAGATTGATGTGGCTCCTTACCTGCCCGCTAATCTACAAGGGGCTACTTCGGGCCAATCCATGCAATTGTGGACGCATAGGCAAGGAACAGATGCGATGTTCCTAGCCCTTTTTCGCCGGGTTTCATAGTCCTTTCTATAGAATCAGCTCATGCCGCACGAGATTCGAATTACGCCAAGCATTCTTAACGCAAATTTGGATGACTTGGATAATGAAATCCGCAGGATCGCTTCGGTGTCAGATTTAGTGCATCTTGATGTTATGGACAATCAATTTGTTCCGAATTTTACTTTTGATTTTGATACTGCGTCAAAGATTATTAAGCAAAGTGTCCTACCAGTAGATGCTCATCTGATGGTTTTAGATGCAGATAACGTTGCTCCTGCTTATGCCGAGATAGGTTGCGCAAGTGTTACTTTGCATGTTGAGGCGACACAGGATGTTCCGGGAACCTTGCGAGCAATTCGTAAAGCGGGCTCTCGTGCAGGTTTAGCCGTTAAACCTGGAACTGACATTGCCGAATACGCACAGGTGATTGATCTAGTAGATATGTTCTTGATTATGACTGTAGAGCCAGGCTTTGGTGGCCAATCTTTTATGAGCGATATGTTGGAGAAGGTAACTCGAACAAAGCGCATTATTGGTGATCGACCAATTTGGTTGCAGGTTGATGGCGGCATTTCTCTTGAAACCATAGAAATGGCAACTCGGGCAGGGGCAGATACTTTCGTGGCAGGTAGTGCGGTCTTTAGGGCAGATGATCCAGCGCTGATGGTCACTAAATTGCGCGCTTTGGCGCAAGCTGTGGAAGACTAAGGACGTTGTTCCGGGGGTCGGTGTAAATCCGAACCGGCGGTAAGAGTCCGCGACCCGATCACATCCAGTGGTCGGTTGACTTGGCGAAATTCCAAGACCGACAGTTAGAGTCTGGATAAAGGGACACATTGAATGGGTTGGCTTTGCCTACCCATTCCTTGAGTGCTTTGCGTTTGCCCCCCTTTTGCATTTCTACGAAAGGGAAAAATGTCAGTTATCAATTGGTTACTCAATGAACAAGTTCACTTTGGCTCAAAGGCCATCTATTGGCGTGAAATTATCGGTGGCTCCTTCGGTCTTGCCAGTGCAATTCTTGGGATGCGCCGCAAAGTAAGCGCGTGGCCTATCGGCATTATCGGAGACGGACTACTTTTCACCGTCTTTCTCGGAGCGGTTTTCAATACCACTACAAACACCGCGAATTTCTACGGTCAAGCGGGTCGCAATCTACTGTTGATTATCGTCAGTGTTTACGGGTGGATTCGTTGGGTGGGTTTGCGATCAAAAGATGATTCTCGTCCTGCAGTGAGCCCTCGATGGACTACTCGAAACGAAAAGGCTTACTTGATTCCTGCGGTTATCGTTTTCTACGTTATCTCGTATTACATCTTTAAAGCCTTAGGTGAATCTGGGGCTTGGTTGCGCGTAGATACATGGATCTTCACCGGTACGGCGTTAGCAACGTATGGAATGAGTCGTGGCTACGTTGAATTCTGGTTGGTATGGATTGCTGTTGACGCCGTTGGAGTGCCTTTCGCATTCAAGAATGGCTATTACCCAACTGGCACCCTGTATGCGATTTATCTTCCCTTTGTGGTGTGGGGATTCATTTCGTGGCTACGAATTAGCAAACTAGAGAAGGTTTTACGCTAAATGAGTACGCATAGAGATTGATGCTTCCAGTAAAGTAAAGGCATGAAGACATTCGAGGACCTCTGGGCGCAGTTGCAAGAGATTTCACAGACTCGCCCGGAGGGTTCCGGAACTATTCGATTGCTTGATGGCGGCGTTCACGAAATCGGAAAGAAGATTTTGGAGGAGGCCGGTGAAGTATGGATCGCCGCAGAACACGAGGGCGATGATGCTTTGGCGCAGGAGATAAGTCAGTTGCTCTATAACGTGCAGACAATGATGATCGCTAGAGGGATTTCTCTCGAAAACGTTTACAAATACTTGTAGGAGTGAGATGTTAAGAATTGCAATTCCCAACAAAGGCTCTCTTTCTGATTCTGCGACCGAAATTCTAAGAGAGGCTGGTTATCGCCAGCGTACCGATATGAGGGACTTGGTCCTCCTGGATCCCGAGAATGACGTAGAGTTTTACTATCTGCGACCTAGGGATATTGCGCTCTATGTGGGCTCTGGTGAATTAGAAGCGGGAATTACAGGGCGAGATTTGCTCATTGATTCAGCGGCTGCCGCGGAGGAAATATTAGAACTAGATTTTGGTCAATCTACTTTTCGATTCGCGGGAAGCCAAAATAAAGAATGGACCCTTGGCGATATTGCGGGCAAGCGCGTTGCTACTGCCTATCCAGGGCTTGTTGAAGATTACTTATCTAAAGCTGGTATCTCCGCAACAGTTGTTCGTTTAGATGGAGCGGTAGAGAGCAGCGTCCGTCTAGGGGTGGCAGATCTTATTGCTGATGTTGTGAGCACCGGAAATACGCTTCGGCAGGCGGGTTTAAAGATTTTCGGAGAACCCATTTTAAAGAGTGAAGCAGTTTTGATTCATCGCAAAGAGAGTGAAGTTAGCGGTGTTTTGGAAATTCTTATTCGACGATTGCAGGGTGTTGTAACCGCTAGACAGTATGTACTCATGGATTACGACGTTCCTCAAGAGTGTTTGGAAGTTGCATGCGCAATGACTCCAGGATTGGAGTCGCCGACGATTTCTCCTCTGCAGAAAACAGGGTGGATGGCAGTTCGCGCAATGGTTCTACGTAAAGACACGAATCGTTTGATGGATGAACTGTGGTCCTTGGGAGCACGTGGAATTCTAGTAACGGATATTCACGCCTGCAGACTTTGATTGTCGGCTTCTTCTACATCTTCGCGAGCAATTCCCATGAGGTATAAAACGGAATCTAAATAGGGAGCCGATACAGCACTGTCAGCTGCAGCTCGGACGGCGGGCTTTGCATTGAAAGCGATACCTAGTCCAGCTGCGGTAATCATGTCCAAATCGTTTGCTCCATCGCCAATGGCAATCGTTTGCTCCATCGCCACGCCGGCCATTTTTGCGAACTCTCGCAATGCAACAGCTTTAGCAGGGCGATCAATGATTGGTCCAAGCAATGTGCCAGTTAGCGCTCCATCAACTATCTCTAAAGAATTAGCCCGATATAGCTCGATCCCTAATTCCTTAATAAGGGGTTCGATCACTTCGATGAACCCGCCAGAGACAATGGCGACAGTATGTCCCAATCGCTGGAGGGTTCGAATAAGAGTGCGCGCTCCTGGCGTTAGCGTTATTTCCGAACGCACATCCTGCAAAACGTGCGCAGGTAGCCCTTTAAGTAGTCCTACTCGTTGGCGAAGTGATGCTTCGAAATCGATCTCGCCGCGCATCGCACGAGCAGTAATTTCAATCACTTGGTCAGCAACACCTGCTTTAGCTGCAAGGAGCTCTATAACTTCCTGAGCAATGAGAGTGGAATCGACATCCATGATTACTAATTTCTTAGCCCATCGCATCAGCCCGCCTTCTTGGACCGTTAAATCGACGGAGAACTCTGCCGAAATCTTTGAAAGATCGGTATGGATTTGCTTTTGCGTTGCACCCGAAACAACAAACTCTACGGCGGTAATTGGATAAGAAGCAGTTCTATGTATGCGTTCAATATTTGCGCCGTGTTCGGAGATCGCACCTGCTATAGCCGCAACAGCTTCCGGCTTCATAGGGTTTGCAAGAGCGACAATGTGCAAGAGTCCAGACTTTGCTGCAATAGATTCTGGTTGCATTGCTGAAAAAGAGGTAGCGATATCAACACCCAACTCTTGGGCGCAAGCATTGAGGTCGGCTTCAATCGCCGATGCATGGGCTTTGTTGAGGCCGATGAGAGCAGTAAGGATTAACCGTTCACGGATTACAACTTGTTCGATATCAATAATGGTGACCGCAAAAGGGGATAGGGCCCCAAATAGTTTTTGGGTAATTCCGGGCGCATCAACCCCAGTAAGTAGGATCAATCCTGTGTAGGTTTCTTCTGCCATTGGCCCAGTTTATAGCGAAAATGCAGTAGCTAAAGCACAATTACCACTATCTTGTACGTACTTATGAGTGGTCAAAAAGTTCTTTCAATAAAGAACGTTTCCGTGCAACGCGGTGAACGCACGATTTTGGGACCCATTGATTTTGCCGTTTCCGAAGGGGAGCGTTGGGTCATTCTGGGGCCTAACGGAGCAGGCAAATCCACATTATTGAAATTACTTGCAGCAATGAGTTTCCCAAGTTTTGGTTCAGTTGAAATACTTGGTGAGATATTGGGCAAGGTAGATGTATTCGAGTTACGGCCTCGAGTTGGTTTCTGCAGCTCTTTGTTGGCTGAAAATATTCCCGAGGATGAGTTAGTACGAGATGTTGTGCTAACTGCGGCCTACGCGATAATAGGACGCTGGAACGAAGATTACGATTTATGGGATGAATCGCGCGCAGTTGCGCTATTAACGACTTTTGGAGTCCGTGATTTAAAGGACCATGAATTCAGAACACTCAGCGAAGGGGAGAGAAAACGCGTTCAAATATGTCGCGCTCTCATGGCCGACCCAGAGGTTTTACTCTTGGATGAACCGGCAGCTGGTTTAGATTTGGGTGGTCGTGAAGATCTATTGAGTCGATTTGCTGCCTTCTCTAGAGATACGAGTTCCCCAGTGACGATTCTGGTTACGCATCACATTGAAGAAATACCAGAAGGGACGACCCACGCCTTATTGATTAAAGATGGCGTAATAGCGGTTTCTGGTCCAGTTGCCCAGGTGATCACAAGTGAACATATAAGCGCTGTTTTTGGTCTTCCGATACATGTAACTCAAGAAGGTTCACGTTTCTTTGCCCGCGCACAATAGATATTTACATTTTAGTTCAATGTAGATAAATAAGGCCCGAGATGATTTCCATCCCGGGCCTTATTTATTACTTATCTATTGTTATCCAACCCATGTGTTGATAGGGCCAGATAGGAAGTAGACGATAAATAGACCTGTTACCAACATCAACAGAGGATGAATTTCCTTGCGTCGACCTTGGACCATGCGAATAACTACGTGAGATATAAATCCTGCACCGATTCCCACTGAGATGCTGTAGGTAAATGGCATCAAGATAAT
>QYPT01000044.1 GCA_007280125.1 Streptomycetaceae bacterium
AACTACAGGAGCGGCAACAACAGGAGCGGCAACAACAGGAGCGGCAACAACAGGAGCGGCAACAACAGGAGCGGCAACAACAGGCGCTCCGCCGGCTACGCCAATAAGTGCAAGACGTGCACCGACTGGAACAGTTGTATCTACAAGAACATCAATAGCTAAAAGGACTCCAGCAACAGGGGATGGGATTTCTGTATCTACCTTGTCAGTTGAAACTTCTAAGAGCGCTTCATCCATTGCCACGGTATCGCCAACGTTTTTAAGCCAACGAGTCACAGTTCCTTCAGAAACGGATTCGCCTAACGCGGGCATCGCAACAACGGTGCCAGATTGCGAGGCAGCGGCAACTACAGGAGCGGCAGCAACAGGTGCAGGTGCAACAGGAGTCGGGGCGGCAGCGGCAACTACAGGTGCGGCAACAACAGGTGCTGGTGTAACCGATGCAGATGTTTGGTCGGCAATGACCGCAAGCTCTGCGCCAACGGCTACAGTTTGATCAATTCCGACAACTATCTTTTGGAGAATTCCAGCAACAGGGGATGGGATTTCAGTATCTACCTTGTCGGTTGAAACTTCTAAGAGCGCTTCATCGACAGCTACGTGATCGCCTTCAGCTTTGAGCCAGCGTGTGACAGTGCCTTCGCTCACGCTCTCGCCCAAAGCGGGCATTTTCACTGAGAATGTCATTGGCCATCTCTCCTTTAGAAAGTTACTCGGGCGATTGTAATTGCATTTCTAGCCATGTGCATGGAGTGGTTTACCAGCCAGAGCCATATGAGCCTCGCCCATTGCCTCTGACAGGGTTGGGTGAGCATGAATCAGGGGAGCAACGTCGTGCGCGCTGGCTTCCCAGTTGAAGATTAATTGGGCTTCTGCGAGGAGTTCCCCGACTCGAGCACCGACCATGTGAATTCCAAGCACTGGGCCATCTTTTTGAGCAACCAATTTGATAGATCCTGATGTACCCAAAATCTGAGCTTTTCCATTTCCAGCTAAATCGTAAGTAAGTTCTACAACATCATGACCACGATCTTTTGCCACTGCAGTCGTTAACCCGACAGAGGCAACTTCTGGGTCAGAATATGTCACGCGCGGCACACCATCGTAATTAATTGGACGTGGGTTTAATCCAGCTATTTCTTCGGCAACCAAGATTCCCTCACCAAATCCAACATGAGCCAATTGCAATGTTGGGATGAGATCTCCAACGGCCCAAATTCCTGGGACATTGGTACGACATTTATCATCAACAAGTATGTAGCCGCGATCCATTGAAATTCCTGCTTCTTCATAACCAAGATTGGCTGAAACAGGTCCGCGGCCAACGGCAACGAGCAAGATGTCAGCTGAGAATTCTTTTCCATTCTCCAAGGAGACGCTGACCCCATCAGGATTTACTGTTGCTGATTTAAATCGATCTCCTAGTTCAAACTTGATTCCACGCTTGCGGAAGGCGCGCTCGAGTTGCTTACTTGAAGACTCATCTTCTAGAGCAACTAAATGTGGAAGTGCTTCAATGATTGTTACGTCAGCTCCGAATGATTTCCAGACTGATGCGAATTCGCAACCGATAACTCCGCCACCTAACACAATGACGCTCTTTGGAACGTAATCCAAATTGAGAGCATGGTCGCTAGTGATAATTCTAGTTCCATCAATTTCAAGGCCAGGCAAAGTTCGGGCATAGGAGCCAGTGGCAAGCACGACGTTCGTACCTTGATATTTTTCGCCGTTAACTTCTACAGTGTTGGGGGAGATTAGTCGTCCATGTCCTTCGACGTAGGTGATGTTGCGAGATTTAACAAGACCTTGCAAACCTTTATGAAGTCGTGCGACCACTCCATCTTTATATGCGTTGACTGCTGGCATATCCATAGATAGGAATTGCGCGTTTACTCCGTAGTGACTGGCTTCTCGTGAATTATCGGCGATCTCTCCAGAGTGCAGTAGCGCCTTTGTAGGGATACATCCACGATGTAGACATGTGCCGCCAAGTTTTCCAGATTCGATAAGTACTACTGATTTACCCAGTTGAGCACTTCGGAGAGCGCACGCATATCCGCCGCTACCGCCACCGAGAATTACAAGATCAAATTGAGCCACAATGAATCCTTCTCTTTTAGCTGGTTTCTACCTGGTCTAAATTTCTATGGTCATATCTTGCCAGCCTTCAGGGTGTGCGAATTACCGCACAGCTGTGCTTTTTCTCCTATTCAGCCTCAGATGTGACGGTACTAGATAGTTGATTCAGCAAGAGTTAGTAGCGACCGAAGTGCAATTCCGGTTCCTCCCACGGGGGTGTACCCGTGAGCAGCCCCTTCGTTATAGGCAGGTCCTGCAATATCTAGATGCAACCACGGCAAATCCTCAGCAATAAAATCTTTGATGAAAAGGCCAGCAACCAACATGCCGCCCATTCGATCGCCAATATTTGTAAGATCGGCAACAGGTGAATCAAGTGATGCGCGCAATTCAATAGGCAGAGGCATAGGCCAGAATGCTTCACCACAATCAGCTGCCGCTTTGAGGAATGAAGATTGGAAATCATCATTATTGGTCATCACTGCACTTGTACGAGTACCCAGTGCAACTACTTGGGCACCTGTTAATGTGGCAACATCCACGATTCCATCAAGATGGCCTCCAGCTTTACGAGCAATTTCCGTTGCTTTTACCAACGCATCGGCCAAAACTAATCGACCTTCTGCATCGGGGTTGAGAACTTCTACAGTCTTGCCGCCATAAATTGTGATGATGTCGCTAGGACGCGTTGCTGTATCGCTCACCATATTCTCTGCAAGTGGGGCCCAAGCATCAATGGCAATAGGGAGTTTGAGAGTTGCAATGGCCAGCGTGACTGCGCAAACTGCCGCTGCGCCACTCATATCTGACTTCATCGCTTCCATGCCGGCTGCAGGCTTCAACGCAAGTCCGCCCGAATCAAAAGTTATTCCTTTGCCAACGTACGCCAATTTCTTTGTTGATTTTTTGGAAACCTTTGGCGTGTAAGAAATGTGCAGAAGTCGTGGCGGATTGGCAGAACCCTGACCAACGCTTGTGATTCCACCGAAACCTTGTGCTTTGAGTTGCTTCTCATCAAGAACAGTAACCTTGAGACCAGCTGCTGCTCCGCCTGCAACCGTGACTGCCTTTTTCAATATTTCAACAAATGAGATAGGCGTTAGATGGCTCGGTGGCATGTTAATCAAATCTCGGGCAAGGGTTGTGTATTGGGCTATGACTAACGCCCTTTGCGCGGCGGCTTTTGCTTCCTTCTTATTAGCGAATTCGGTGTGAACGGTAATTGAATCAACCGGAATCTTACGTTCGGATTTAGTTGAACCACGGAATTCATCAAAAGCGTATGCCCCTAGTGCTGCTCCTTCAGCCACTGCAGCCACTGCAGCAATGTCACGTGCGGGAAGGGCGTAAGAAACAGATGAGTTGCCTGCCAGCGCCCGTGTTGCAGCGCCACTTGCACGGCGGAGAGTCTCATGAGGATAGGACTTTTGGGCGCTACCCAAACCACTGAAGACGATGAGTCGCGTAGTTGCGCCGGGAAGTTTAATAACTTCATCTGCCTTGCCAGTTGCCCCAACATCATTGAGCGCGCCAAGAAGAGTTTTTGAATCAAGGCGCACATCTCCTGATTCGATCACGAGTGATTTCTTGGCATCGTTTTTATGAGCTAGTCCGACAACCAAAATCTCTGGAGCTATAACGGCATCTGTCAGGCGAATCTTGGTCACAAACTTCTCCTTCTAGTACATATGTCAGGTAACTCTTGGGGTAACTCTTGGGGTAACTCTCGGGGTATCTCTTGAGGTGTAGTGCAACCTATGTCACTAGTTTTCACTAGCTTTTAGTAGGTCCGGACTTCACTAGAGAGGAGCCTAGGCGATAGGTTGTCAGACATGAAACTCTCACCCCTAAATGCTCGTCACGAACAATTGCAAGCCAAGATGTCAGATTTTGGCGGATGGCTCATGCCTATCGACTACCCAGCTACAGGAGTGCTCACTGAGCATGCCAGCGTGCGTGAGGCTGTAGGGATCTTTGATGTCTCCCACCTTGGGAAGGCATCAGTGCGGGGCAGTGGTGCCTTAGATTTTCTCAATAACGTCCTCACCAATGACCTCACTCGCATTGTTGATGGGCAAGCCCAGTACACCTTGATCTGCAATCGTAACGGCGGAGTTATCGATGACCTCATTGCCTATAGAAATAGCGCTGATGATTTCTTCCTTGTGCCTAATGCCGCTAACACCGCAGATGTTGTGGCATATCTACAAGAGTTAGCTCCATCAGGAATAGTCGTGGAAAATTTGCACACTTCCTATGGCGTCCTTGCAGTACAGGGCCCAAAGTCGGCTCAACTCTTGAATTCTTTAGGAGTCTCCACTGATTTGGATTACATGAGTTTTGCCGCTGTAAAAATTGCTGGACGTGATGCAATTTTGTGCCGGACTGGTTACACGGGTGAACTCGGATTTGAACTTCTTCCTTCATGGGATGACGCGCTCGCTGTTTGGGATTGCTTAGCCGAAGCCATGGTGGCATTCGGCGGAGCTGTATGTGGACTTGGCGCTCGCGATACCTTGCGTACAGAAATGGGATACCCATTGCATGGCCACGAGCTTTCTTTGGAGATTACTCCTGTCCAAGCAAGTGCAAATTGGGCAATTGGTTGGGATAAGGAAACATTTTCGGGAGCAGAAGTATTGCGTCAACAAAAAGCTGCAGGAGCAGTTACCAAGTTACGCGGATTATTGTGCACGGGTAAAGGAATTCCCCGTGGTGGCATGGATGTAAAAGATTCCGCGGGCAAAGTAATAGGCAGCGTTACGAGTGGAACATTCTCGCCAACTCTAAAGAACGGTATCGCGTTGGCGCTTATTGATCCATCAGTGAAAATTGGCGATCAATTGATCATTGTTGTACGCGGGAGAGATTTAGACGTTGAAGTTGTCACAATTCCTTTTGTGCCCTCGCACGTTCGATAGCGCTCTGGCTAGCCTCGCGAAATTCGATCGGCGCTAGAAAAGCAGCGCGCCTTTGGGTTCGCCGAAGAGCAGCTAACACTGTTGGACCTGCAATGACGACAAGGGAGCTCGTGATAACTGCACGAGGAACATCCCATGCCATCGATGAAGCACAATGAAAGACGATAAATCGGTGGAGATTGGTTCCCGATGGTCCACCTGGAAGATAAGAGAGTTGGGTATTTGCACCTAACGCCCATGGCCAAAATTGTAAATCCATCAGTGCTCCGAATATCAAAGCTGCAATCGCTCCGTAAAAAAGTAGAAGGAGAATCTCGCTTTTACCCCTAAGGGCAAACCTGCCAATTCTTTGGGGGAGCGCACCAGCACCTAAACCGACCCATCCTGCGGCGAACATTTGATAGGCAAGCCACGGACCAAAGCCACCAGTAAGAAAGGCAGAAACTAGGAGTGCGCTGATTCCCAAAATGAAACCGAATGCGGCTCCAAAAACACGCGCGCTGAGAATTAGGATAAACCACATCGGTTCTATTCCCACTGCACCGGCACCCATAGGTCGCAGCGCCGCCGTTATCGCTGCCAACACCCCAAGTAGCGCCACCGATTTGGCGTCAAGGCGATCATTACTTAGTTCGACAATTAGGAGTCCGAGGGCGAGCGGTACCGAAATCCAGAAAAATAATTGCGTTCTAGATTGGTTTCCTGCAGCGTTAAAGAGGAAAGGCCAGAAGAATCCACCGATACTTACAAGAGTTGCTGCACCTAGCGCTAACGATGATCGCACATTGAAACGGTAGATATCCGAAGTTCTTTTCATTGATTGCGTTTCATGGCTTCGATCACGTCATTGATTGTTATCCAAGGCGAGGGTGACATGACTTTCGCCACTTGAGGTGCGAATGCAGGAGATGAAAGTAATACTTGTGCAACTGAACCATCAGCAACTATTTCACCTTCAGCTATAAAAACCACGCGTGTGGCAACTTCAGCAACTAACTCGACATCGTGTGTTGCAACGATTACAGCGCGATTTTGATTTATCGCAATTTCCCTCAAGAGCGATACCAAGGTCTTCTTAGCGCTGTAATCCAGGCCGCGGGTAGGCTCATCAAGTACAAGAATCTGAGGCGATCCAGATAAGACAACGCATAAGGCAAGCCCAAGACGCTGCCCTTCAGATAGATCCCTAGGGTGTGTATGGGATGAAATACCGGGAACGAGTTTGTGAAGCAAGGTAAGAGTTGTGCCTGCTACAACATGATTATCTTGATCTGCTTGGGAGCATTCGTCGGCGACGCTTTGACGGTAGAGAAGATCACTAGGTTCTTGAGGAATATAGCCAATGAGCTCAGTCCTTTCGCGCCCTTGAAGAAGAAAGGGGTTTCTTTGTGCGACTAACACTTCACCCTTATCAACTCTGGAGGCACCTACGATTGTTCGCAACAGTGAGCTCTTACCTGCACCATTACGACCCATTACCGCAACAATTTCACCGCTAGAAATAGAGAGAGATATATCGGAGATCGCATTCTTCTTGCCATAAGTGATTGTTACATGCTTGAGATTTACTAGTGGCTCTGTTTTAGGATTTTCTATAGGCGCAAGGGCAGAGTCATCTACGAGTTCCATGCGTTTGGCTTTGGTCATGCGACGCATATCTCGAACAGTGAGTGGAATTTCGCTTAATTGCATAGCTCGTGCAAGGTGGATGATCGGCGGTGCCAGATCAGAGTCAGCGAAAATCTCTTGAGGTGTGCCAATTCGAGTGTGGCCATCACCTTGGATATGAATTATACGATCAGCAAATTGAATGACTCGTTCAAGTTTATGTTCTGAAATGATCACAGTTAGTCCAAGATCGTGAACAAGTCTGTGCAGAATTGAGAGAACTTCCTCGGCGGCTATTGGATCAAGCGCACTTGTCGGCTCATCCAAAACCAGAACCTTCGGGTGCATTACAAGAGCGCTGCCAATTGCAACCCGTTGCTGTTCTCCACCGCTCAAAGTGGCAATCGTTCTATTGCGCAAAGGTGCCAGACTCAATAGATCTAGGATTTCTTCGACACGCTTTCGCATGAGATCACTTGGCATGTTAAGTGTTTCCATTCCAAATGCCAGTTCTTCTTCTACGGTATCGGTAACGAAGCCATGTAGCGGATTTTGTCCGACGATGCCAATTAAGTGAGCGAGTCCACCTGGCTTCACACTATGCGTTGAGATCCCGTTAACGCTGATGTCTCCAGCCAATATTCCACCGGTATGGTGCGGTACCAACCCATTAATAAGGCGCAGTACAGACGATTTTCCAATTCCCGTTGCACCCATGACTAAAACCAGTTCACCTTCAGATACGGTGAATGAAAGATCCTCGATCACGGTTTGTTGAGAATTTGGATAAATCAATGAAACGTTTGAAAACTTAATCATGGGGCCACCGCCAGCGTCGACACAGCAGCAACAAGAACTAAGAACTCGGGTTTCACCAAGGATGCCACAGCAATGCCACACAGTAGGTAATCCTTGGAAGTCCAGCGATCTTTTCTGTACTTAGACCGCTTGCGAGTGAAACCATATCCTCGCGAATCCATGGCCGCTGCAAGATCCAGGGAACGTGAAAGTGTTTCTTCAAAGAGTGGAAGTGCAATTCTTCGCCAACTTAACAATCCTGTATTTTCATGACCGCGCAGGCGTTGCGCTTGTTTAATTCTTGAAATACTCGTTACGAATTGAGGCAGTATCGATGTTGCGATTACTACGCTCACTCCAAATTCATAAACCATCACTGGCATAGATCGCAGCAATCGATGTGGACTTGAAAGAGATGCGGCCGCACCTAATAAAGCGATGATGGATGCAATCATGATTCCATCATGCGCGGTAGAGGTGAGCCGTTCTAAAGTCACCGGTCCACCGATTCGAATCCCTGCCATCCAATGTGGGAGAGGGATGATTGGCAATGTGAGAATTTTTCGCCCTGGCATTGGAACACCGATGAGTACACCAGTGAGAACACGAATGGCGATGACCCACAAGCCCATCTTGAGTGACCACGAAAAACTTGCCGCCCAAGGAGTTACTTCGGCCTTATTTCTCACGACTATCGCCGTTACACCCACAACTGCAATGGCAATAGAAATTGAGCTAGTCATGGCAACTGCTGTTGCCATTGCTCCAGCCCAAATCCACCATACAAGTGGGTGTAACGAACGATTCATCGAAATTATTTCTTAGTCATGTGGTTAGACAAGAGTGAATTAGGGGTAGGAACTTCTACGCCGCATTCCTTAGCAGGGTAGCCATTAAGCCCGCAAAAGAATCCTGAAGCGCTTGCTCGTATTTTTGTAACCGCATATACGACATCAGAACCAAGAGCAGCTTTATCAACGACAACGCATTTTGTTATCAAACGAGGAATTGACTCACCTCTTGGACGAAGAAATGCACTACCAAAGTCGATTACTAAACCTATGCGTTTCTTCCCTGCCGCAGGTGTTTTAATGCCTGAACAAATCTTTGCAAAATTCGGTGCAACGCGAGGCGCGGCAGCATCTGGAATCTTGTCACTGCTGAAAGTAAACGCCCATCCTTCAACTGCTCCATCTGCGATAGGAACAGTGGGACCAGTTTGAGCCATGGTCCATGCGTTTTGCCCTGGTGCACTTTGGAAATAGCCCCAGTATCTATATCCCTTATCTGCTGCGTGGGCCGTGGGGGCGAAAAGCGCCGCGGCGATGATTGCTATTGCAATCGTTGCAATTTTTTTAACAAGTAATGATTTCACTAAATAAACCTCACAAAGTAAGGAGTCTTACAAGGGCCGACCTCAATAGTGCTTTGACTGAAATAAAAAAGCCGCTCGAATAATCTCGAACGACCGTAGCTTCCAGTTCAAACATTTCTGTTTGGACGAACGCCCCGCAAACCTCGGCGGTGGTGTCGATTTCAAGCCTCTGATTTAGGTAATCCGACTTAGCAGTTCGAAACTGCTTTACGGTTGCGGGTCAGCGCCGGATTCTCACCGGACTTCCCCTAAACACAAAGACCTATTAAGTTTTTCTCTTACGGGGCTACAAAACCACATTACATTCGCCTTGGCAATAAGGCGCGCTCGTCATAGGGTGTTGTTCTGCCGGTTCGGGTTTATCAAGAGGAGAAGTCAGATGGAATATCGTCGTTTAGGTAGTACTGGAATGTACGTATCTGAGATCTCCTATGGAAACTGGATTACTCACGGCTCTCAGGTTGAACAGGAGAACGCCATCGCATGCGTGAAGACCGCATTAGATCTTGGCATAACTACTTTTGACACCGCTGATGTCTATGCAAATACAAAGGCTGAAAAGGTCTTGGGCAAAGCTCTTAAAGGTGTCAGGCGTGAATCCTATGAACTATTTACCAAAGTGTATTGGCCAACTGGTTCAGGTAAAAACGATCGCGGTCTATCACGTAAACATATTATGGAATCGTGTCATGCATCCCTTAAGCGCCTCGGTATCGATCACATAGATCTATATCAAGCGCATCGTTTCGATTACGAAACACCGCTGGAGGAAACCCTTAGCGCATTTGAAGATTTGGTTCGTCAAGGCAAAGTTAATTACATCGGTGTTTCGGAATGGCGCGCTAGTGAAATTGCTGCTGCGTTGAAAATCCAAGATGAACGCGGATACACCCGCTTCGTTTCTAATCAACCACAATATTCCATGTTGTGGAGAGTCATAGATGCCGAAGTTGTTCCACTGAGTGAAAAAGAGGGAATAGGTCAGATCGTGTGGTCACCTATCGCCCAGGGCGTATTGACTGGAAAATATAAGCCTGGCAAAAAAGTACCTGCAGGTTCACGTGCAACCGATAAAAATGGTGGGGCGGGAATGATTTCTCGATGGCTCAAGGATGATGTTCTCACTGGCGTGCAAAAGTTGGCGCCAATCGCTGAAGGCGTGGGCTTGAGCATGGCTCAACTCGCGGTTGCGTGGGTTCTGCAAAACAAGAATATTTCTAGCGCAATCATTGGAGCAACGAAGCCATCTCAAGTTAAAGAGAATGTGAAAGCATCAGGCGTCAAACTTTCACCTGAGACAATGAAGGCCATCGATAAAGCTCTGGGCTCATTGCCAGAAAGTGATCCTGCTCTAAACATCAGTCCAAATCCACGACCATAAGTTCTCGCGGATAATTTAGTCGAGCTTGTCGCCGGCTTTAAATTGAGGAGTTGGCGCGCGTAAACGTCGCAGTTGTGTAGAACGTGACCACGCGTAAGAACCAATGCCTTTAGTTGAGGCATCAGGAAAACGAACCTTAATTTCTCGTTTGATTTTTTTGGAAAGCATGACGCCTTCAATCATGGCGCCAACAAATACAACGTACATAAGCAGCACAGCGACGGTAGTTAGGGCGCTGATGCGCGAAAGCATAAGCACAACGAAAAGCAGTGGAAGCAAGTACTCGGCAAGTGAGCGCCTGGCATCGACGTAGTTTCGAACAAATCGACGTACTGGCCCACGATCGCGTACGGGTAGAGCGCTTTCTTCGCCACGCATATATGCAGCACGCTGGGCTCCACGATGTTGACGTTGAAGTTCCTTCTGTTTCCTGCGCTCTTCTTTATTAGAAGCTGGAGCCATCGAATTCACGACGCGCTTTGCCTGTGCCTCTTTGCGTGAAGGTGTTGGGCGACCCTTATTTTCTGATTTATCTGGAGTGTCTGAGCTCATGGCTCAAACTATAGAGGTTGCCTGGCAATCTCAGGAATTTAGGGGAGTGCGAGCATTCTCTCAAGCGCTATTTTGGAGTAAGTCGCCACTTCCTGGTCCACCTTAATGTGATTGACAAGGTGATCGGCCAGCAAGGATTCCATAACCCATACAAGATGTGGGAGATCAATTCGATTCATAGTCGAGCAGTAGCAGACATCTTTATCAAGAAAAGCGATTGTTTTATCGGGGTGATCTTTCGCCAAACGTTGGACAAGGTTGAGTTCAGTGCCGATTGCCCAGGCCGAGCCCTTTGGCGCTGCTTCTATGGTGCGAATAATCATTTCTGTGGAACCAACTACATCTGCAATTGAAACAACTTCGTGCTGGCATTCAGGGTGAACTAAAACTTGCACACCAGGAATTCTCTTTCTTACTTCGGCAACGCTTTCTACCGTGAAACGTCCGTGCACCGAACAGTGCCCACGCCAGAGTATGACTTTGGCATTGATAATTTCTTCACGAGTGAGGCCACCTTGTGGTTTCCAGGGATTCCATAAAACGCAATCCTCTAAGGCCAAACCTAAGGAAAGTACGGCGGTGTTTCTTCCAAGATGTTGATCAGGCAAGAAGAGAATTTTTTCACCTTGCTCAAATGCCCAAGACATCGCTCGCTTTGCATTTGATGAGGTACAGACGGTTCCACCATTTTTACCTGTGAAGCTTTTTATTGCAGCCGATGAATTCATATACGTCACAGGAATGGTGCTTTGGGCAACCCCAAACTCTTCGAGAACTTTCCAGCAATCATTAACTTGTTGAGCAGTTGCCATATCTGCCATAGAACAACCTGCTGCTAGGTCAGGGAGAATTACTTTCTGTGCCGATGAAGTGAGGATGTCGGCGCTTTCAGCCATGAAATGCACGCCACAGAAAATTATGTATTCAGCCTCAGACTGCGCAGCAGCAGCCTGTGCAAGTTTGAATGAGTCACCTGTTATATCTGCAAATTCGATAACTTCATCACGTTGATAGTGATGGCCCAGGACTAAAGCTCGATTTCCCAATGCGGCTCGAGCTACCCGAGCGCGCTCGACTAAGCCGGGTTCACTGGGATGGGGGAGTTCTCCCGTGCACGAAACGCCTCGTTCGCTTCCCAGGTCTTTGCCTTGGCCCAACATCAGGAGATCGCTCAATGCCATAGGCATATTCTGTCTGCTTATCCGCCATGGTGCGAGTAGGATTTGCTTGAACGTCAGACATGTCTTGATGAGATTCATTGTTTAAAGGGAGAGAATTGACTATGAGTACAGATGTCACAATTGAAACCAGCTCGGCGACCATTATTTTGACTCCGACTGCTGCAAGCAAAGTAGCCGCCCTCTTGGCACAGGAAGATCGCGATGACCTGTCGCTGCGCGTCGCCGTTCAACCAGGTGGTTGCTCAGGGCTCCGCTACCAACTCTATTTTGATGACCGTATCCAAGATGGAGATGTCACCTATGCATTTGGTGATGTCAAAGTTGTAGTGGACAAGATGAGCGTGCCTTATCTAGCCGGTGCTTCGGTTGATTTCGTAGACACCATCGAAAAGCAAGGATTCACAATCGATAATCCAAATGCTGGCGGATCATGTGCTTGTGGAGATTCCTTCAACTAATACTTTTCGATTCAAGGTGATTTAAAGCAGAGCCCACATCTCCGTGACACTTGCATAGAGGAACATAAAGGAATTTGATGAAAATTGGCGTGGCTGGTTCTGTAGGTCGCGACCACTTGATGACGTTTCCTGGAAAGTTCACGGACTCTTTGGTTGCGGGCTCGTTGGAAAAGGTCTCGTTGTCATTTCTCGTGGATGCACTCGATGTACGTAGAGGTGGGTGTGCAGCAAATATCGCTTTCGGCATGGGCGTCTTGGGTTTAAACCCAACGTTGATTGCAGCGGTCGGAACTGATTGGGCTGACTATGAAGCGTGGCTTTCCCGCCACGGTGTAGATACCTCCCATGTTCAAATTTCGGAAACTTTGCACACATCTTTATTTATGGTTACGACCGATACCGAACTCAATCAAATTGCCTCCTTCTTTCCAGGTGCAATGAGTGAGGCACGCAATATCGAATTGAATCCAATCATGGACAAAACAGGGATATTCGATCTCATCGTAATTTCTCCTGATGACCCAGAAGCGATGTTGCGACATTCTGAGATAGCACGTGAGCAGCACATTCCTTTTGCCGCCGACCCATCTCAGCAGATGGCCCGCATGGAAGGCCACGAAATTAAACGCCTTATCGAAGGCGCCTCATTTCTCTTTTTGAATGAATACGAATTGGCGCTAGCTATTCAAAAGACCGGTTGGAGCGATGCCGAAATCCTTGATCGAGTAGAAGTTCGCATCGTTACCTTGGGTTCAGATGGCGCGAAAGTCGAAACTCGCGGGAAAGAAACAATTTTTGTCGGAGTACCGAAAGAGAAAGCTCGCGTAGATCCAACCGGTGTTGGAGATTCCTTCAGATCAGGGTTTATCGCCGGGTTAGCTGCCAATTTATCTCACGAGCGTTGCGCCCAATTGGGTTCTATGTTGGCAACGTATGTGATTGAAACTAAGGGAACCCAGGAGTACCACTTCACTCGCGCAGAGTTTCTCACTCGCTTTGAAAGTGCCTATGGCGCAGTTGCAGCTAAAGAAATTAGCGATCACCTGGGTCGTTTTGGCTTCGACGCGTCACTGTAAATCTAGCTTCATTTTCGCGCGCTACCTCGTTACCTGTCAATCTCGCCCAGGCTTGCAAGTCTGGCCATGTAGCTGGGTCATCGGATAACAAAACTAAAGATTGCCCAACCGATACTGTCTTAATTTCTCGTGCTATTTCGATGATAGGCAAAGGGCATCGAAGATTTAGGCAATCGACTTCTCTCATGTGCTGCGGATTTCACTAACAGCGCTCTTGAGCGCCGCAACAAGGGCTACGACATCATCGTGTTGGGCGCCGTGATGCAAAGTTATTCGCACATTGCCATGCGTGAGCAGCCCCATAGCCGCAAGTACATGGCTGGGCGTTAGATTTTGAGCGCTGCAAGCAGATCCAGAGTCAACAGCAAAACCAGCTCGGTCAAGGTGTCGCAATAATTCTTCACCGTTTATATAGAGGAATGAGAATGAATTAATGTGCGGTAAAGAATTGTCGAGGTCACCAGCGATGTCGCAGTCGGGAATTCCAGCACGAATTTCGCTTCGAAGAAATGTCGAGAGGTCTCGAAGTCTCTGGGATTCGGTGGCTTCATCGCCAACCCACGAATCCATGGCCACTGCGGTTGCCATAAGCAATGGGAGCGATACCGAACTTGTAGTTCTCTGAGGTCCAATATGTGGCAAAGGGTTACGCCATTGATCATCGGCAGCGATGGCAATGATTCCGACACCTTCTGGCCCCTGCCAACTCTTGGCATCAAAGAAAGCGCTATCCCAACGATCTGGCAAAGGCACTCGTAATCCCGCACTGGAGAAATCGCAGGCAATTTTGCTAGTGGGAAAAATTTCAATTATGCGATTGCATTGTTGAATCACACCAGTTTCACCGTTAGCAACTTGGAGAGCAAGTAGTGAATCGTGAGGTAGGTCCGCCTCCAGAGAATCGCAGTTGATTTCCGCATTCGAGGCGACTGCTAGTTGGACACTTTTGCGATCGTGAGCAATCGCCATTACTTCACTTCGATCTATCGCGGAATAAATAAGAAGTGTCGATGGTTTGAGCAGCCCGGTAATTGCATGGAAGTTTCCGAGCGCAGAATCGGCAATAAATTCGAGTTGATAAGGGGCAATTTTGAGGTGACTAGCGATTGTGGCTACTGACTCGTCCCTGAGAATTCGGGCGGTAGAACTTTGGTAGGAAAGTTTGTCGGGGTCGGCCCAGCCCTGGTCAAAGGCCCCCAAAAGCGCCTCTCTGGCCACCGGATGAAGGGGAGCCTGGGAGGTGAAGTTGGTAATGTGATGAGCCACCTTCCGAAGGCTACCCGCAGATGCGGTGAAGTGGCGGGCGCCCCACTATCCTTGAGCCCATGTCATTTGAGCCTAAATTCAAGAGTTTACGCACAGCCCTCTTTATGGTGGGTGGCGCGGGACTGATGCTATTAGTAAGTGGTTGCTCGAGCGTCTCAGGTTTGGGTTTTGAAAAGGACTTGTCGAGCGTAAACGATGCTTCCATCGGCCTTTGGCAGGGCGCTTGGATAACTGCCGGAGTTGTTGGTGTGTTTACTGCTGGACTGATTATTTATTCATCATTCGCACATCGAAAAAAAGTAGGCGAAGAATTTCCGCGCCAAACCCAGTACCACGTTCCAGTTGAAATCGCTTATACGTTAATTCCCTTCATCATCGTCGCAGTTCTCTTTGCATTCACGATGAAAGCAGAAAGTAAAATTACTGACAAATCACCCACACACGTAATGCATGACATTTCAGTTAATGGCATTCAGTGGTCATGGCAATTCACTTACCCAGAAGCGGGCGCAAATGCCACAGTAACTGGTACTCCAGCTAACCCGCCTACCTTGTACATGCCGCAAGGAGAGAGAGTGCGTTTCACTCTTAACTCAAGTGATGTAGTGCACGGTTTCTGGATTCCTGCATTCATGATTCAAATACAGAATTTGCCAGGTGTGACCAATACCCTGGAATTCACAGCCAACAAGATTGGTGAATTTCCTGGCCGATGCAACATTCTCTGCGGTCGCGATCATTCACGTATGTTCTTCAAGGTAAAAGTTGTTTCACCAGCGGATTATCAAAACTACTTAGCAGAATTGAAAGCGAGCCAGTCATGACAACTCTTGCGCAACCACCCAGGACTGTCCAGGTAGCCAATCGAAATACACCGCTTGCACCGACAAGTAAAGGACGTCTATTCGTTAAATGGATTACCTCTACCGATCACAAGACGATCGGTTACATGTACCTCATTACCTCTTTTGCATGGTTTCTTATTGGCGGAATCCTTGCTCTACTTTTACGAGCGGAGTTAACGGTTCCAGGTCAGCAGTTCTGGAGTAATGAGCAGTACAACCAAATTTTCACAATGCACGGAACGATTATGTTGCTCATGTTTGCAACCCCGCTTTTTGTTGGTTTCGCTAACGTGATTATGCCTTTGCAAATCGGTGCCGCTGACGTTGCTTTTCCTCGACTAAATATGATGTCTTATTGGCTCTACCTATTCGGTGGAACTATGGCATTCGGTGGTTTCTTGGCACCAGGCGGAGCAGCATCATTTGGTTGGACTGCTTATGCCCCACTTTCGAACTCGCAATTCTCTCCTGGTATTGGTGGAGATTTATGGGTTATCGGTTTAGCAATGGGTGGTATCGGAACAATTCTCTCTGGCGTTAACTTCATCACCACAATATTCACAATGCGCGCTCCTGGTATGACGATGTTTCGCATGTCGATCTTTTCCTGGAACATTTTGCTTACATCAATTCTTGTTCTTCTCGCATTCCCTCCATTAGCAGCTGCCTTCCTTGGGCTTGAGGCAGACCGACTCTTTGGCTCTCATTTGTTTGATCCAGCTAACGGTGGAGCGATGCTCTGGCAACATTTATTTTGGTTCTTCGGACACCCAGAGGTTTATATTTTGGCGCTGCCGTTCTTTGGCATTGCGACAGAAATTCTTCCAGTTTTTAGCCGCAAACCAATCTTTGGTTACAAGGGTTTGATTGCAGCAACGATTGCAATCGCGGCCCTCTCGGTTTCAGTATGGGCACACCACCTCTTTGCAACTGGTCAAGTTCTCTTGCCGTTCTTCTCGTTTATGACTTTCCTTATTGGAATTCCAACGGGCGTGAAGTTCTTCAACTGGATTGGCACAATGTGGAGAGGTGCAATTACCTTTGAAACACCCATGCTATGGATCGTCGGATTCCTTATTACATTCCTTTTCGGAGGACTAACAGGAATCATCTTGGCATCGCCTCCACTGGACTTTGCAGTATCGGCTTCCTATTTCGTTGTTGCTCACTTTCACTACGTACTCTTTGGAACAGTTGTATTCGCCATGTTTGGTGGCTTCTACTTCTGGTGGCCAAAGATGACCGGAAAAATGCTCAACGAACGTTTGGGCAAAATCCATTTTTGGATGACATTCTTTGGCTTCCACCTAACCTTCCTCATCCAACACTGGTTGGGCATTAAGGGATTCCCGCGACGATATGCAGATTATTTGCCTAGCGATGGATTCACCTTCATGAATCAGGTTTCTACAGCCGGTGCTGCGTTGTTGGCCGCGTCGATGATTCCTTTCATGGTGAACGTCTGGATTACACGCAAGTCACCGAAGGTCGAAGTGGATGATCCGTGGGGTTATGGCGCTTCGTTGGAATGGGCAACCTCGTGTCCACCTCCGCGTCACAACTTCCTTTCGATGCCACGCATTCGCTCAGAGCGTCCGGCCTTTGATTTGCATCACCCACATATCAAGACCGAAGGGCACTAATTCGATGAAGGTCTCATGGCAGCTATTTCTCGGGTTCACTGTTTTCTATTTCATGATGGCAATAATTTATTGGCAGCTTGGCGGGGAAGCAGTTGGAATTACAGCAATTGGCCTTAGTGGCGGTCTTGCCGGCCTTGTCGGTTTTTATATCTGGTATTCAGCGAAGAACACCGGAGGAGTTTTGCCCGAAGATAACGAAGAGGGCGAAATAGCAGATGGAGCGGGCGATCTCGGTTTCTATAGCCCTCATTCATGGTGGCCGTTGCCGGTTGCGCTCTCTGCATGTGCAGCTGGTCTAGGTCTGATTATCGGATGGTGGCTCACGATTATTGCGGTTGGTGCGCTTCTAATTAGCATCGTTGGTTTTGTCACCGAGTACGAGAAGCCTTCAATCTCCGCTCACTAACGTGGAAACCGGAACGAGCGCCCAAGGTGCTTTAGCTGCATATAGAAAGAATATTAAGGGGCTGCCGCAAGCTGCGACGTGGGGAGGATTATTCTCAGGCCTCTTAGTGGTCCTTGTCTCTACCACTGGTCCTCTAGCTATTTTATTTCAGGCAGCATCAGCGGGTCATTTATCGAAAGAAATCATTTCGTCTTGGCTATTGATGATCTTTCTCGGATCAGGGTTGTTCTCTCTTCTTCTTTCTCTCCGCCACGGTATGCCGATTATTGGAGCCTGGGGTTCGGCTACAACAGCGCTATTGGTTACGGGTTTACCAGAACATTCATTTTCTCAAGTCATCGGCGCGTACTTCGTAGCATCGATAGTTCTTCTAATCGTTGGTGTCACGAAAACTTTTGATTCAATTATGAAATTGGTTCCACGGCCGGTAGTTATGGCCATGTTGGCCGGAATTCTCTTCCGCTTTGGAGTGGGTGTTTTTACTTCATTAAGTACCAATTTGATTTTAGGTCTATCAATGATTTTTGCCTTCTTTATCGGGCGCAGATATGGGTGGCGGGCACCAGTTGTCGCAGCCCTTGGCGTTGGTTTGGTTGTGGCTGGATTGCAATCCAAGCTCACGAATCCACACATTGCATTAGCCATCGCGAAACCAGTGTGGACGAATCCTACATTTGAAATCGGCGCCATCTTTACGTTGGCGCTACCCATTTTCTTAATGGTTCTTACAACGCAAAACGCAGCAGGAATAGCTGTTTTGCGAAATTCCAACTACCAGCCACCTGTCAATCACATTGTCACCTGGGGCGCGGTTCTTTCAATACTAGGCGCAGGATTTGGCGGGAGCGGAGTAAATGTTTCCACGATTACCGCGGCGATTGTTACGCAAGAGAGTGCGGATTCCAATCCAAAAACGCGATATTTTGCAGGTGTTTCTTGCGGATTTTTCTATATTCTTCTAGCTTTCTTTGGTGCAACGGTTACAGGTTTATTCCAATCAATTCCCGTGGAAATGATGGCGACCGTTGCCGGACTTGCTCTCATACCTGTAATTGCTTCTTCTTCGTATGATGCGTTGGCAGAACCCGGGTATCGAGAGGCAGGTTTAGCGACCTTGATGATTACGATCTCTGGTGTGAGTGCATGGCATTTAGGGTCTCCATTTTGGGGACTTGTTGGGGGAGTATTGATTCATCGCGTGACAGCAAGGAAAATTGCTTAAGCAATGAGCAACCTCAATCGTTTCTAAAAATACTATTTCGCAAGATCAGATAGGGCTTTTAGGAAATCTCCCTCACTGATCACCTGTGCGGTGAACGCCATACCTGAATGACCACGTCCACAGATTATGTTGCACAGGCCTGGATATTTTCCTAGTTTCTCCGCGGTGAAATCAAACTTTGTGGTGCTTTTCCGTGTCGTCTTGTCATCAAGGGTATATACAAAAGAGTTTGACCAAGAAAAGGCAACGATTTGAATGTTGCCTGAGCGCTTTACCGGACAAAGAGAATCGAACTAGTACGAATCGATCTCCTTGTGAGAATCTCCACCAGGTTTCTGGATTTGTTCTGCATCTGCACGGCTTAAGCGGGCACGAAGCTTGCCACCCATAGTCTTTGGATTGCGAATGCCATGCTCATCTTCAGTGACATGCTCCAAGGCAGTGAGCTGCTCGTGTTGAGTAAGCATCCAGGCCTTCTCTTTGGAAATTGGCTCATGAACCTCAATGAATTCGCCTTCGGCGGTCATCATGAGTCGGCCCGTTTCTCTTCCATGCTCTACAAGATCTCTATCGGCCCGTTGCAAAGATAGGCAGAGACGCTTGGTGATTACATAGGCAAGTGGAGGCAAGAGAAAAATACCAATGCGGCTAAACCACATGATCTGGTTAATCGTCAATGAGAAATGCGTGGCAATAATGTCGTTACCACCATTTAAAATTGTAATGATGATGAAGGTCAGTGACATTGCTCCAAGAGCGGTGCGGTTTGGTGCATTGCGTGGACGATCCAATAGTTGGTGTTCGCGCTTATCTCCAGTAAACCAACTTTCGATAAAGGGATAGAGAGCCATTCCGGTAAAAAGAATGCCAGGAACGATTAACCCTGGAACCAAAATATTCCATGAAATTGTATGCCCAAAGGCATGAGTTTCAATAGGTGGCGCCATACGTACGAGGCCATCGAGCCATCCCATATACCAATCGGGTTGTGAGCCAGCAGAAATTTGCCCCGGCGTATACGGGCCGTAGAGCCAAATTGGGTTAATAGATGCCAGCGCTGACAAGAGTGCGATGACACCGAATACGATGAAAAAGAATCCGCCAGCTTTAGCCATGTAGATAGGCATCAATGGGTAGCCGACTACATTCTTCTCTGTGCGTCCAGGACCTGGATATTGCGTGTGCTTCTGGTACCAGACCAACATCAAGTGGACGGTAATGAGTGCAAGGAAGATTCCAGGAAGTAGGAGAACGTGCACCGTGAAAATACGTGGGATAAAAGTATCTCCTGGGAATGCTCCACCGAAAGCAAAGAAAGCTAGATAAGAACCGATAACTGGCATCGCTTGAATGATTGCTTCCGCAATTCGAATACCGGTACCTGAAAGCAAATCATCAGGGAGTGAGTAACCCAAGAAACCTTCAACGATTCCAAGAGTAAGTAGACCGACTCCAATAATCCAGTTGAATTCACGTGGCTTGCGATAGGCGCCAGTGAAGAAAACTCGGAGTAAGTGAGCAACGATTGCAGTCATGAAGAGCAACGCGGCCCAGTGATGGATCTGGCGCATCAATAAACCGCCACGGATATCGAAGGAAATGTGGAGCGTTGAAACGTAGGCTGCCGACATCTTCAATCCGCTGAGTGGTTGGTATGTGCCTTCATAAAGAACTTCGCGTTGTGATGGATCAAACCAGAAGGTGAGAAATACTCCAGAGAGCAACAAAATAATGAATGAGTACAGTGCGATCTCACCAAGCATGAATGACCAATGGTCAGGGAAAACCTTCGTGAGATTCTTCTTAAGCCACTTCGCAGCGCCAGTGCGCTCATCTACATAGTTAGCAACTTGTCCGCCCACGCGCTCGGATGCACTCATGATGATCGCTCCCAGAAGCTAGGTCCGACAGGCTCGGAGAATGGTTTCTGTGCAATTAAGTAGCCTTCTGAATCAACGGTAATCGCTAATTGAGGAAGTGGTCGTGCAGATGGTCCGAAAATAACTTTCGCTGCACGAGGTACATCAAATGTTGATTGATGACATGGGCAAAGGAGATGTTTTGTCTGCTGCTCATAGAGTGCAACAGCGCATCCCATGTGCGAGCAAATCTTTGAGAAGGCAATGATTCCTTCGTATGTCCAGGACAGGCGCTCAGGGGAGAGTTCGAACTCTTCAGGGCGAAGGCGAATAAGCAATACGGCATCTTTACCAATATTGCTTAGTGTGCGTTCTTCACCTGTGAGTAGTTGAGGCAAAACTTGAGCAACAGCGCCAACTTCAAGGTCCGAAGCTTTAATTGCGCGATCACCCGGATCGGTAACAAGACGAGTTCCGGTTTTCCAATTTGTGGTCTCCAGCTGCTTCTTAGGCAATGGACCAAGATCTCTCAAGAACAACAGTGGAGTAAGCGCTGAGAGACCCAGGGAAAGACCAAGGGAGCGCTTAATAAGTGAGCGACGACCAAGTCCTGATGCCGCAGCACCTTCTTTGACGGTGTCAACAAATCCCTTGCGGTCTACATCTTCTGAACGCATCACATGACGTTCGGCAATAATTTCATTATCTGGCATAAGTGTCTTTGCCCAATGGACAGCGCCTAGCCCAATAAAGAGAAGCGAAAGTCCAAGGCCAAGGCCTAAGAAAAGTTCGTGCGCATTTGTTGAACCCAATACAGGCAAGAAGATGAATTCAGTGGTGGGAATGTAAATGTAGGAAGCGATAAAAAGTATTGTTCCAATGGCGCTGAGTGCGAAAAGAATTGCTACTTGTCGCTCTGCACGCTTTTCAGCAACGGGATCAGTATCGGCGGCGCGATGTACATGATCTGGTAAACCAGGATCAGTGATCGGCTCAAGTTCGTGTGACATTACTTATCTCGCTTTCGTTGCTAGCCAGACTGCAATACCAATGAGCAGTCCGAGTCCTAGTGTCCATATGAGTAATCCTTCAGTGACCGGACCGACTCGACCAAGTGATGCGCCGCCGTGAGCAGGTTCTGATTGTGTGGCCTTAATCCATTTGATGATTGACAGCTTTTCGGCTGGCGTAATAACTTTGTCTGAAAAGACTGGCATAGATTGTGGACCAAGAATCATTGCTTCATAAATTTGAACTGGCTCTGAAGACATGAGCGATGGGGCAAATTTCCCTTGACTTAATGCGCCGCCTTGACCTGCGAAGTTATGACACATTGCGCAGTTGGTGCGGAATAGCTCTCCACCTTGCGCTGTGTTGCCATCGCGTTCGTAGTTGACTACATCTTGCGTTGGAATTGCTGGTCCTGGAGATAGTGACGCTACATATTTTGCCAGGGCTGCTACTTCATCTGGAGTGTATGCAGGTTGCTTGCGCATTGCCTGAACAGACATATCTGCCATTGGCATACGTCCAGTGCCTACCTGGAAATCAACTGCGGCAGCTCCGACTCCAATGAGTGAAGGCGCAATAGAACCGCCTTCAGCATTGAGTCCATGGCATGAAGAACAACCCTTGAGAAAAATTTGGCGACCTTCATCTATTGCTGCAGATCGGACAAGCGTGGACGCGGACTTTTGCGTTGTCGCACTTGCTACAGAAAAGGTTGTGCCAATCATGAAAAGTGCAAAAACTAAAAGCACTGGGCCAGCAAATCGGTGACGTCGGTAACGCGAGAGGCGCTTCACTGTACTGAGTTCCTTTCGATTACTTAATGAGGTAAATAGCGGAGAACAAGGCAATCCAGACAACATCGACAAAGTGCCAGTAGTACGAAACGACGATTGCTGTTGTGGCTTGCTTATGTGTAAATCCACGAGCCTTGCTTACGCGCACCATGACAAGTAAAAATGCAACGAGTCCGCCAGTAACGTGTAATCCGTGGAAACCTGTTGCAAAATAGAAAACGGAACCATAAGCGCGCGATGAAAGGCTTAGACCCTCTTGTACTAAATTTGCGTATTCGTAAATTTGCCCGCCTACGAAGAATGAACCCATAAGAAATGTAAGCGCGAACCATTCACGCATGCCCCATTTAGAAAACTTCCAGAGCGCAGCAGTGCGTCGAGGTTGCAATCGCTCCGCAGCAAATACTCCAAACTGACAAGTAAGGGATGAAAGCACAAGCACCGTTGTGTTAACCGCGGCAAAAGGAATGTTTAGAATCTTCGTTGACTCCAACCAAACGGCTGGGCCTTGCACCGCACGTGTGGTGAAGTACATGGCAAACAATGCAGCGAAGAACATTAATTCGCTGGAGAGCCAGACGATTGTGCCTACGGCAACAATGTTGGGTCTATTGATCTTGGGCTGGGTCAGGCTGGCGCTGGGCATGGGGAGATTATTCCCGTTTTTTGGAGAGTTTCACGCCAAATAGCCCTCCGATCCCGGTTAATTACTCAGTTCAAGGGTGAAAAGAGTCACGCCATTTGGGGCAATCACTCACGGGCCATTCCGGTGGCGGCATGACGGCGGCGCCTTTGGTTGATTAGACTCGCCCTATGTCTACGAACCGCCCAAGGATTGTTATCTATTCTGATGATTCCAGTGTCCGTGAATCCATTGTTGCCGGACTTGGTAGCAAAGTTGCCGCCGATCTGCCCGAACACGATATCGAGCAATTTGCTACGGGCAAGGCGCTAAGAATGTATCTCGATAACAAAGGATCAGCCGACCTTTTCATCGTTGACGGAGAAGCCACTCCAGAGGGCGGCATGGGAATAGCCCGCCAGCTCAAAGACGAGCTCTTTCGTTGCCCACCAGTCCTTCTTATTACTGCACGTCCTGATGATGCCTGGCTTGCGGCTTGGTCTCGTGCGGATGCTGTTGTGGTTCACCCGATTGACCCATTCACTGTGGCCGACCGTGTCGCAACCCTCCTTCGCGCGCGTGCTTTAACTAGCGCTTAAGAAATCGTCTCCATAACTCCATGAGCTCTTTAGACCATTCGTGGTCGGCCAATCTCGCGCTTCTTGAAAATTTACAAGATCTCACTCATGATCAAATTCAATGGGCAATGCGCGAAATTTTGGATGGCCGAGCCAGTAATGATGAAATCAAATCTTTTCTCCTGGCGCTGCGCTCTAAAGGCGAATCTGCAGAGGAAGTAGGCGCTCTTATTGAGGAGATGTACCGCCATGCTGCCCCAATCTCTATTAAGGAGCGAGCTGTCGACACTGTTGGTACGGGAGGCGATGGCGCGCATACGATAAACATTTCAACAACTTCGGCCATAGTTGCCGCCGCCGCCGGAGCAAAGGTTATGAAGCACGGAAATCGCGCTGCTTCATCCAAGTCGGGTTCGGCTGATTTGTTAGAAGCCCTAGGAGTGGTCATCACTCTGGATGGCGTGGGAGTAGCGAATACATTTGAAAAATTAGGGATTGGCTTTTGCTTTGCACCAATCTTTCATCCTGCAATGCGCTTTGCCGCACCGGCAAGGAAAGAATTGGGTGTCCCGACAATTTTTAATATCTTGGGACCACTTGCAAATCCTGCAGAACCTCAAGCCGCCGCAGTCGGTGTCGCCAATCCAGCAATGCATCTGCTGATGGCTGAGGTTTTGTCAGAACGAGGAGTCGATGGTTTTGTTTTTCGTGGCGATGATGGGCTGGATGAAATAACTCTCGCGACAACTACCTCTGTCTTGGGCATTGGTGGCGGCGAGATTCGATCCGACAGAATTGATCCAGCTGATTTTGGTATTTCTTATTCACCGATTAGCGATTTAGTTGGCGGAGATGCCACCGAGAATGCGCGCATTACCTTATCTATTTTCGCGGGCGAACATGGAGCACCACGTGATGCTGTATTGCTCAATGCAGGGGCAGCAATCGCGGCCTATGAAGGAAATTTATCTACTCCGTTAAACGAGCGATTGGCTGCCGGAATCGCCTCAGCCACATTGGCTATAGATGGCGGTCGAGCAACGGAACTTCTGCAAAAGTGGGCGTCATTGACGCAAGAATTGGCAGCGCCCACTGTCCTTTAAGAGAAACGATTCGTGTTTCTTCATCGTCTATATATGCCAGTAGTTTCTCAACTTCTTCATGACTAGATGCTGGCAGTATCGAACCGTTACCGACTATGACCTCAGCGGTCATCGATAGTGAGTCCAATGTATGGGCAACGTCAATTCCGGGGACAGATAGAGCAGTTCCAGCTAGACGCCCATATCGAATGCAGGTAAATTCCCAAAGGCCCGGCGTTGAAATTGGCTTTGCGAGAATTATTTCTGGCAAGGATGCAAGGGCATGTATGTGGTGAGCGCGGGAATTATTGCGAACTAGTTCATGTATTTCATTGCGAACTAGCGCGGCTTTTTCAAATAGTTCGGCATCGCTAAAGTCATTCATTCGTTTGTTGAGTCTTGTCGATGCTTCACGAATATCGACTGATTCGAAAGTTTTGAGCCACGTCGGCATTTTTTGGAATCGAGAACGTTTGTTGTAGTGAGGCTTATGCTCATTGATCATTCGCAGTTCACGTACCTGTGCTTCAAGGATGGTGGCACAAACTATGGCATCTATGTGATGAGTGACGGCAATCATTTCGTGCATACGTTTTCGAGTTTCAGCCGCTGTGAAATAGTTACGAACACGAGTTCGGAGATTTCTAGATGTACCAACGTACAGAGGTTCGTTCTTTGGTCCTCTAAAGATGTAGACGCCAGGTGCTTGAGGGATAGAAGATGCGAGATGGCGTTTATCTCGTTGCGCACTTGTAAGGCGCGAACTAAATCCCTTGAGTTCCTCAAGAGTAGTAACGCCAAAAGAACCTAAACGCTCAAAGATTCCGTGCAATACATCAACAGTGGCCCGAGCATCATCTAGCGCTCGGTGTGTAGGTGAGGTGCGTGCACGGAAAAATATTGCGAGGGTTCCTAATTTGCAGTTAGGAACTTCGTCCTTAGTCAGAACCTGTCTGGCTAAGCGTGCAGTATCGACAACCTGAAAATTGGGCCATACATAATTGTTCTGCTTGGCCGCCGCTTTGAGAAAGCCGAGATCAAAAGGCGCGTTATGAGCAACGACAACACTTTCATCAGGGGAGCCAAAGAATTCCAACAATGCGGGAAAAGTTTCTTGAATGCTCGGAGCGCTAATCACCATTGAATTAGTGATGCCAGTTAAGACTGTTATGTAGGCAGGAATATCTCCACCTGGGTTTATGAGGGTTTGAAACTCGCCAATAATTTCCCCGCCTCGCACCTTAACTGCGCCGATTTCGGTGATACTGGATTGCTCAGGGGAGCCCCCCGAAGTTTCTAAGTCAACAACGACGAAAGTAGTCTCAGCAAGGTTTCGCCCGAGATCTTCAAAGGCGCCTTGCCACGCCTCGTTAACCCGACCTTCACTCATAGCGCACACGATATGACATTGAAGTGACAATTAACCTGCTCTACGCTGGTATGCATGGGAACAGAGGGAGCACCCGCGGGGTTACTTGAAGATTTTGCAATTCGAGGCAGTGGCAACCACGAACGCATAGGAATTCTTTTGGTTCATGGATTTACCGGCTCACCTTCTTCCATGCGTCCGTGGGCAGAATTCTTTGCGGCGCGTGGATATAGCGTGCGAGTTCCACGACTTCCTGGTCATGCAACGCAATGGCAAGATTTAAACAGGGTTTCTTGGCAAGAGTGGCCAGCGCGCATTGAATTGGAATTAGATGAACTGCATAAATCATGTGACCACGTTTTCATTTTTGGGCTTTCTATGGGTGGCGGAACAACGCTTTATGTGACGGCGCATCACGGCGATAAAGTCTCAGGAATTGTGCTTGTCAATCCGATGATTCATATGCCGGGCGTGAAGGCTAGCTTGCTTCCGGTTATGTCACGGCTTAAGTCACATCTGCCATCTGTTGGAAACGATATCAAGCGCCCCAACATTTCTGAATATGGATACGACGCACTGCCGCTTAAAGGACTTGCTCAACTCGGAAAATTTCTAAAAATTACTCGTAAAACGTTGGGATTAATAAAAGTTCCCATGATGCTTTTTCATAGCGTTGAGGATCATGTCCTTCCTGTCACAAATACTGAAATTATTATGGCTGAGGTTGGTTCACAATCTAAGCAACGGATTGAACTCGTAAACAGTTATCACGTTGCAACACTGGATTATGACTCAGATGTTATTTTCGAGAATTCGTTAGTGTTTGTTCAGGAACTCTCTAAAACTCTTTGACGAGTTGAAAGCGCCCACAAAACAGAAGCCACAACTCCGAAGGCAATAACTAGCATTCCTAAAGTTACCTTTTCATGTAAAAGTGTCGCAGCCCAGCCTACGGTCATGATTGCTTGCAACTGCTGCACCTGAGAGCCATGAGCTGTACCTGCATCACGCAATCCTCTAAACCATGCAAAGAAACCTATGTACATGGAGAAGATGCCTATCATCGTCATACCTGCAACGGCGTGGAAAGTGACAGGGTGTAAGTCATGGGTCTTAATCCAAATAATGGCTGACGCAGGAATGCAAAAAGGAAGTCCGAAAATAACAACCCAAGAGATAACTTGCCATCCTGGCATGGCGCGAGATAGCTCTGCACCTACAACATAGCAATATGAGGATGCGATGACGGCGAGGATGGTGAAGATATCTGCCTTTAGGTCACGACCTGTGCCCCCTCCTCGAGTGATCGCAAAGAGTATGAGCAGAAAAGTTCCGCATGAGGAAGCAATCCAAAACTGCATCGAAACGTGGGTCTTATCCTTGATGACTGCAAAAATCGCTGTTACTAGTGGCATGATCGCAGCGATTACTGCAACATGTGCTGAAGTCGTTCGTTGTAATGCAAGAGCTATAAGAGTTGGCCAAATTAAAGCAGTCCCCACCGTTACATAGATTATTGACTTCAAATATTGTCGGGGGATTAGTGGCACCCGTCTAATGAACAGTAAAGGTATAGCAAGGACACTGGCCATAATTGGGCGAAAGAATGCAGTGAATAGGGGATCGAAACTTTCTAGAGCCCATTTAGTCATGGGAAGCGAAAGAGAGAAGAAAAAGACCCCTATGAAAGCAAACCATAAGCCTGAGGTTTCTTTCTTTGACAGGTGCATTGCTACAGAGTGCCATAAGCGGCGCTAATTAGTGCGTTGTGATGGAGGGTTTCCGCAATGACTTCTTCTATTATTTCCATTATGAGAGAGCGATTAACTGATAAGCAAAAGATTGCTGTAGCTGGCATTTTCGCGGGAATCATCCTGGCCTTTGTTACATACGAGCTTTTCAACAAGGCCCACTATTCCTATCCACCGTTGGTGATGCGAGGTTGGTTGGATGAGAAGATCCCAGTTATCTCGATCTTCGTTGTACCGTATTTAAGTTTTCACCTTTTGGCTGCCTTTGTTGTCCCGTATCTCTCTCTCAAATTGGGAAATTTCAAGATCTTTCTTGTCAACGGATTGGCGATTATTCTTGGGCAACTTTTCCTAGACATTGCTTATACGTTTTTCCAAACAGAGGTTCCACGGACTCCTGTTCCCGGCAATTCTCCTTTTGACTGGGTGCTCACTCACGTCGTGTATGGAAATGACCAACCGTTAAATGGTTTTCCTTCCAACCATGTCACCTGGTCGATTGTTTCAATCATTGCTCTCTGGCGTCTTCGCCACATCGCTCCTCGGATTTCCTGGTTCTTAATGCTTTGGTTTGCAACAATTCTTCCTGCGACAGTTTTCCTTCACCAGCATTTCGTGATTGATATTTATGGGGGAATATTCGTAGGATTCACTGCCTACTGGAGTTGCATGTTCCTCATCGAGAAGCCGCAGCTCACTCCATAGACTCAAATCTGCACAATTCGAGCAAGGAATGCGTGGGATGGCCCAGTATGTGATTGATGACCTCTACGCTTAGGGCACAAAGATGCCCAACAAGGAGATTGTCATGACTAAGAAACTTGCCGCTGAATTTATCGGGACTTTTACGTTAATCCTTATTGGCGCCGGAACAATCATGAATGGCAAAGCCGATCTACTCGGCGTCGCATTGGCACATGGATTAGCTATTGCAATCATGGTCAGTGCATTTGCTGCTATTTCTGGAGCACACTTCAATCCGGCAGTTTCCTTGGGAATGCTTGTCACCCGCAGAATCAATCTCAATACTTTCATTTCATACGTAGTGGCTCAGCTTGCTGGAGCAGGCGTTGCAGCTCTCGTACTTCGATACATATTTGGTTGGGATAGCGATGCTGGAAAATCTCTCGGCAGCGCAGCAGTTGGTGCAGGACTCTCGCCAATGAAAGCAATGATTGCCGAAGCGATTGGAACATTCTTACTTGTTGCTGTCATCTTTGGTGTTGCCGTTGATAAGCGCGGGACTTTTAGCGCGGTAGCAGGTTTCCCAATTGGATTGATGATTACATTAGATATTCTTTTAATGGGTCCACTCACCGGCGCAACCGTGAATCCTGCTCGTTGGTTTGGGCCTGCACTGGTATCTGGCACATGGACAGATAGTTGGGTCTGGATACTTGGACCACTACTAGGTGGAGCGATTGCCGCTTGGGCATATGACGCAATCTTTGCACCGGAGAAATAATGTACATTCCCAAACATTTTGCACCGACCGATGAAGCAGCAAAAGTATTTCTCTCCACGATCGATTCGGCGCATCTTGTAACCAATACATCTGAGGGACTTAAGTCAACTTTTTTGCCTGTCATCTATCAAGCTGATTCAAATGTAATTGTGGGCCATCTTTCTCGAGGTAACGACCAGTGGAAGTTGCCGAGCTTTGGGGAGTCGCTCCTGATCGCCACTACTGATGATTCCTATATTTCTCCGAGTTGGTATGCGACAAAGCAGTTAACTCAAAAAGTTGTTCCGACTTGGGATTATCTGACTGCACATGTTTATGGCCAACTAGTAATTCACGATGACGTAGATTGGCTGCGTATTCAGGTCACGGCTCTTTCCAATAAATTTGAATCGCGCCGCGAGATCCCTTGGAAGGTAGAAGATGCCCCCGAGGATTACATGCAGGCACAACTTCGCGGAATCGTCGGTATCGAATTGAAAATTACACGGATAGAAGTTTCCTTCAAAATGAGCCAAAATAAAACACCCGAAGACCTAGATGGCGTAATCGCCGGATTAACAGCAGATGGAAATGGCGCTTTTGCCGACAAAATCGAAGGTCTTAAGAATTAGATTCTGCGCACAGAAAGATTTCTAGGTATGCGAGAAACGATTATCGAAACGCCCCGGCTCGAGCTCTACCATCTGGACGCAGAAGAAATTGTTACTCTCTTTGAAACTCCAGAAGACCTAAGTATCTATGAAGGCAAAACCTTCACTAATCCATATCGCGTCCTCATGGATGACTCGGGACCACTTGCTTGGCGTGTACCGCAGGTTAAGGCAGATGCATTGTTGAATAAGTGGTTTGTCAGGTGGATTATCTTGAAATCAACACGAGAAATTATCGGCAGTACAAGTTTTCACGGAGCCCCTGATGAAGTCGGCATGATTGAAATAGGCCTTGGCCTTGACAGCAATTTTCACAACCAAGGGTTCGGTTTTGAAGTGCTCAAAGGAATGTGGGATTGGGTCTCCAAGCAAGGTGGCGTGAAGGTTTTGCGTTACACCGTTTCGGCGCAGAATCTTGCATCAGTTGCGCTAGTGGGTAAATTCGGTTTTAAACACGTTGGTCAGCAAATGGATGAGATTGATGGACCCGAAGAAATATACGAACTTAGCGTTCAAGACTATGGTTCTCTACATGATTAAAGTCTTATTAGCTGGAGCAACAGGTTGGACAGGTAAAGCTGTCGCAAGGGCACTTCACGATAGCGATGATTTTGAATTCGTTAGTGCGCTAACACGAAGCACTAACGGCCAAGACTTAGGTGAAGTAATTAGTGACTCACACTGGGGCACGCCGATCTACTCTGATCTATCCCAAGCTCTTGTCGGCGTGGATGTCATGATCGAGTACACCGGTCATGCTTCGGTGAAGGCGAATACCTTGGCTGCAATTGCTGCTGGCGTTCATGTTGTTGTTGGTTCATCGGGAATGTCTGCCGAGGATTTTGCAGAAATTGAATCAGCTGCCAAGGCTAAGAACGTTGGAGTCATTGCTGCGGGAAACTACGCTCTCACTGCCGCCCTTGCCCAAGCTGCCGCTTTGATGGTGGCAAAGCATCTTCCACAATGGGAGGTTATTGATTACGCCAGTAAGAAGAAGCCAGATGTACCAAGTGGCACCGCTCGAGAATTAGCCGAGAAATTAAGCGCAGTTCATAGACCAGAGATCGGAGTCCCAGTAAAGGATATTGCTGGACCGCAAGAGGCTCGCGGCGCTGATGTCGGCGGAACCCAAGTGCATTCAATCCGACTTCCGAGTTTCGTTGTTTCAACGGAGGTAATTTTCGGGCTTCCTGACCAAAGACTTTCCATCAGATTCGATGCGGGCAGTTCTGCTGAGCCTTATGTTGATGGCACCATATTAGCGGCAAAGGCAGTCGTAGATACCGTGGGATTAATTCGCGGACTCGAGAACATCCTTATCGTGTGAGTTATCAATCAACGAAGATACTTCTTCGTTAAATTATTTGATTCCGACTGATTCCTGACAACGACGCAAGATTCGTTGTTGAATCTCGAGTATTGATTCTTCACTAGGCTCGAGGTTTGCTTTGAAAAAAGCATGGGAATCTTTTCTTTTGAGGCAAGTGAAGGCAAAATCCAACCTTTTGATCATAAGTTGTTGCAAATCTTGAATGTCATTTTCTACTACTGGAAAAAGTACTGATAGCTCCTCAAGTGAGTACCACGCTTCATCAACAGCCTTATCAATGATGAGCGGACGTGCTCCGGCGGATAAGACTCTTATTTGTTTTGCAGCCATCGCTTCAATATTTCCAAGTGCGCGCAGTAAATCGATGCGCGCATTGGTGAGGGCTTTAAGGCGATCGGCATCCCATCTTTTCGACTCTTCGCGGGAGGAGATCCAAACGTTAAAGACCATCGTGCCAATGATAGAAATAAGTGCTCCGATAATGATGTCCACGATTTAGCCTTTCACGTGCGAGTTGGTGAGAGTGCCCAAGGGTTTCAGTCGTTGGGCGACAGGTCAACGACATCAGTGTACGTTTTGCCTATGATCACAATTCCACAGACCCAATTACGAGTACACCCCTTATGTCTTGGCGGAAATGTTTTTGGGTGGAGTGCCGATGAAGCGCAGTCATTTGCGGTACTCGATGCCTATGTCGCTGGTGGTGGAAACTTCATTGACACCGCAGATGTTTACTCCGAATGGGCAGAGGGACATGTCGGGGGAGAGTCAGAGTCAATAATTGGCCGCTGGATGAAATCTCGTGGTAATCGGCATGAATTGGTTATTGCGACGAAAGTTTCCATGTTGTCGACCCGCCCTGGTTTGTCGCCTTCCAACATTAAGGCGGCGTTGGAGGATTCATTACGTAGGTTGCAAACCGATCATATTGACCTGTATTACTCGCATACAGATGATTTGAATACTCCTCTTGAGGAGACACTTGCTGCTTACACTGAAGAAATAAAGGCAGGCAAGATCCACCATATCGGCGCCTCTCAATACTCTGGGCCGAGATTGCGATTGGCTATTGAAACCTCTAAAGCAAATGGACTAGCCGAGTATGTAGTCTTGCAAGATCAATATAATTTAATGGAACGAAATCCCTTTGAATCCGAACAAGCTAGCGTTATTAATGATCTTGGAATTTCTATCTTGCCTTTCTTCGGCTTAGCTCGTGGTTTCTTAACTGGTAAATATCGCCCAGGTATAACCGTGGATTCCGTTCGAGCCGAAGGAGTTAAGAAATACCAGAATCAAGAGGGGTGGAAAGTACTTGAAGCACTTGATGTGATTGCAAAGAATCATCAATCCTCGCTCGCTGCAATTGCTTTAGCCTGGCTACGAACTAATCCTGCCGTAAGCACGCCAATTGCTAGTGCTCGATCAGTAGGTCAGTTGAATGAAATTATGCAAGTAGTAGATTTGAGACCTGCAGAGGTTTCTGAACTAAATAGTTCAACGCATGAAATGCCAAACATCTATTCGGTCTAAGTCAATTACCATGCCATTGCTTCGCAGGATCGACGCGATTTGCCCTTTGTGTTCTGCCGTGTGCGCAACTGCCTGAGATAAAATCATGGATCGTTTGGCGGGAATTGTTTTGCCACCCGTATCAATAGTGAGCAGTTCATCGTCCAGGCTCACTTGCAATTGTAGGGCGGTTGCAAAATCTCCAAGGTGGGATTTGAATCTGCGGACATCAGCCATAGTTTGTGCGGGGAGATGTTCTGACCATGGTGTCTTATTAAGGCAGAAATCAAACCATTCTGCGCTTTCCACAAAGTGCATCATCAAGTGGCCAATACTCCATTCGCCAGGCGCGGCCACAAGAGTTAGGCAATCCTCGGGTAATTCTAAAATTTGGTCGAAGAATTTCTGGTCTGACCAGAGCATGTGAGCTATAGATGTTTCGAGAGTAATCATGAAAAAACTTTACTCATTATTTCAAGTGGACCGTACTGGGATCGAACCAGTGACCCCCACAATGTCAATGTGGTGCTCTACCGCTGAGCCAACGATCCTTGCTGTGCGAGGAAGCATACCTTACGAAATCAGTAGATTACCAAGGTGATTTAGCGCCCGAAATCATCTTCTAGGCGTTCTATGTCATCTTCGCCGAAGTAGGTGCCAGTCTGAACTTCTATGAAAACAACATCATCAAAACCTACATTGCTAAGCCTGTGTAGGTCGCCTACTTCAACCATTACCGAGTCCCCGGGTAGGTGGCGTGTTGTTACTCCGTTAAGAGTCACATCTGCTGTGCCCTGAACTATGTACCAATGTTCGGCACGTTTTTCATGACGCTGATATGAGAATCTCTTTCCAGGTAAAACCCAAATGCATTTGACCTTGAATGTTTCACTCTCTTGCAACACTTCATAACGACCCCAAGGCCGCTCTGATGTTTCAAGTGTCATTACATATCCATTCATCGAATGTGAATTTCGTGAGGTAACAATTATCTCGAAGATGAGAGGTGCGAACGGGATTTGAACCCGTGTAGCAGGATTTGCAGTCCTGTGCCTCGCCTCTCGGCCATCGCACCGTGGTGTTGTCTTTGCGAGTATGACGCAGAGACTCTCGAGCGGACGACGGGACTCGAACCCGCGACATCCACCTTGGCAAGGTGGTGCGCTACCAACTGCGCTACGTCCGCATGCGCTCACGAGGATCCGTAAGTGCTGTGCGAAATCTAGCGTACGCGGTGCGATGCGCCAAAGTGAGACGAAAGGGCCCCCTCGGGCTTACCGTTGCGGGGTGGAATTGACCAGGTCCGAGCCCTTCTTTTGGATGAATGGGGTATTGGCATACCGCTTGGTGGAAATTAGCAACAATCCAGCCTCTTTAGACGATGGCGGATTCTGGGCCATTTCCACGACTTTTGAAGGTGAGTGGATATGTGCGAAATTTGCAGAAGTCGTGCAAGCGCCATTGCCGCCGGCATTGAATATCTGGGAGAAAATTGAAAGTGCATGGCATACATCTATCGAACGAGAGCGATACATCGCATATGTCCACGAAATCCAAAACCACATTGCGCGAGGCTGGGTATATCAGGTCAATGCATGTCGCCAGTTATCTACTAGGTGTGAGAAAGAGACCGATCTACTGCCGCTGATGCATGAGATTCTCTTATCTAATCCTGCACCTCACGCAAGTTATTTGCGATTGCCTGAGCTACAAATCGCATCTGCTTCGCCAGAACTATTTCTTCGTAGAGAAAAAGCGGTTGTAACTTCTGGGCCGATTAAAGGAACTAATAGCGCGGGTGATGTGAATTTTGGCGATAAAGATAAAGCTGAAAATATTATGATCGTGGATTTAATTCGCAACGATCTCGGCAAAATTTGTAAACCAGGAAGCGTTCATGTGCCGCGATTATTAGCTGCAGAAATTCATCCTGGGTTAACGCATCTCGTCTCAGATATTCAAGGCACTTTGCGCGAAGATATTACTTGGACACAGATTGGCGAAGCGCTATTGCCTCCAGGTTCAGTAAGCGGTGCTCCGAAATCCTCGGCTTTAGATGTAATCAAAGAGCATGAAGATATTCCACGTGGCCCATATTGTGGCGCTCTAGGCTGGGTTCATGGCGATAGCGCCAACTTAGCTGTTGCGATACGAACCTTTTGGAATAGCGGTGATGGTTATCTTCGATTTGGTACAGGTGCAGGAATTACGTGGGGGAGTGATGCAAGTAAAGAATGGGATGAAACGGTGTTGAAGGCTGCGCGCCTTATATCTATTGCGGGAGGAGAAATCTTATGAAGAGTTTCCCTGAAGGTGATGGAGTATTTGAAACGATTAAGACAATTGATGGAGTTCCGCAATTTCTTGCTCGGCATTTAGATCGGGCCCTTAAAAGTTTGCGGTCATTAGGGTTGCCGATATTTGCGGGAGAAGAAGTTGTTGACCTAATCCGTAAAGAAATAGAGCGCTCAGATGTTGTTGCTATCGGACGTTTGAGGGTCACCTTCCCATCTGACGGAAGCGTCTTTGCGGTTCACGAGGCATTTACTCCGTGGAGCGAACCAGCGAAATTGACCGTATTTGATAACCCAGTCGATGAGAAAGCATCGATGGCTGGACATAAAGCTCTGCCGTATAAAGAAAATCTTGATCTATTGGAACAGGCACGAGCTGGCGGTTTTGATGACGGAATCCGATTAAATATGGCGGGCTACATCTGCGAAAGTGCAGTGGCTAATGTGATGATGAAGGTTGAAGGCAGGTGGATTACACCTACTTTGTCCAGTGGTTGTTTGCCTGGGATTACACGAGCTGTGGCTATCGAATGGTTTGGTATCAGCGAAGAAGATCTCTTGGGTAGCGAAATCTCGACCATAGAATCGATGTTTTTACTTTCTAGCCTCAAAAACCTGCAACCAGTGGAATTCTTGGATGGGCGAAAACTCGATATGTCTGAGGAGTTGCTAGAACTGGCACGGGCGCAGACCGCGCAAGATTTAGTAGACTGACCGCTATGTCTTTGATTGCTATCACCGTGGACGGTGCACCAGTTTCGGTCGAATCCGATCAACGCCCGACCCACTTATTTCAAGAGCAGAAGAACGTTGTTGTATGTCGCATTAACGGCGTCGTGAGCGATCTGTGGAGTGAACTTGCTCCCGGTGATGTCATCGAAGCGATCACTATCTCTTCACCTGAAGGTCTCAAAGTCTTGCGCCACTCAACGGCTCACGTCTTGGCTCAAGCGGTGCAGCAACTCTTTCCGCAGACTCGTCTTGGAATTGGACCACCGATTACTGATGGCTTTTATTATGACTTTGATCCACCCAAGCCTTTTACGCCAGATGACTTGACCGCTCTTGAGAGCGCCATGAAGAAGTTCATCAAAGATGGCCAACGATTTAGACGTCGCGTTACAACTGAGGCAGATGCGCTGAAGGAATTAGCGGCAGAGCCGTACAAGTGCGAACTAGTTGGATTGAAATCTGACCAAGGGGATGAATCAAGCGTTGAAGTGGGCGGCGCAGAGCTGACTATTTATGACAACTTAGGTCGCGATGGTCAACCTGTGTGGAGTGATTTATGTCGTGGACCTCATCTACCTTCTACGAAATTGATTCCTGCATTTAAATTAATGCGAAGCGCTGGGGCTTATTGGCGCGGTTCTGAAAAGAATCCGATGCTGCAGCGTATTTACGGAACTGCATGGGCATCGCAAGAGGACCTTGCTTCATATCTCGAGTTTCTTGTTGAGGCAGAAAAGCGCGATCACCGACGCCTCGGAACTGAATTGGATTTGTTCTCCTTTCCAGAGGAAATCGGATCGGGTCTTGCAGTCTTTCATCCCAAAGGCGGAATTATTCGACGTGCGATGGAAGATTATTCGCGAAAGCGCCATGAAGAAGAAGGTTACGAATTCGTTTATTCACCGCACATCACCAAGGCTGCGCTCTTTGAGAAGTCGGGCCATCTTGATTGGTATTCCGAAGGTATGTACCCGCCAATGATTTTGGATGAAGAGTTACATGCTGATGGCACAGTTAAGCGTGCGGGTCAGCAGTACTACATGAAACCGATGAACTGCCCTTTCCATAATTTGATTTATAGCTCTCGTGGTCGTTCATATCGTGAATTGCCTTTGCGTCTTTTTGAATTCGGAACTGTTTATCGTTATGAGAAGTCAGGCGTTCTCCATGGCATTACTCGCGCTCGTGGATTCACCCAAGATGATGCGCACATCTATTGCACCGCGGATCAGATGTTGGACGAGCTTGATTCACTTCTGACTTTCGTGCTCAATTTATTGCGCGATTACGGTCTCACTGATTTCTACCTCGAACTCTCTACGCGAAATGATGAAAAGTACGTTGGAGAAGATGCTGAGTGGGAGAGAGCTACTGAGGCGCTTCGTATCTCCGCACAGAAACAGAATCTTGAATTAGTTCTAGACCCAGGGGGAGCAGCTTTCTACGGACCAAAGGTCTCCGTACAGGCTAAAGATGCCTTGGGGCGTACATGGCAGATGTCCACTATCCAAGTGGATTTCCAATTACCAAATCGTTTTGATCTTGAATATGTTGCTAATGATGGGTCTCGTCAACGCCCGGTAATGATTCACCGTGCGCTCTTTGGATCCATCGAACGTTTCTTTGGAGTTCTGACCGAACACTATGCAGGAGCATTTCCACCATGGCTTGCTCCAGTTCAGGTAGTTGGAATTCCCGTTGCCGAGGCATTTACTCCTTATCTTGAGGATGTCATTAAGCAGGTGAAGAAAGCTGGAATTCGCGCTGATATTGATGCATCTGATGATCGGATGCAAAAGAAGGTGCGCAATGCTCAGATGCAGAAGATTCCTTACATGGTGATTGCTGGCGAAGAAGATCAAAACGCTGGCGCTGTCTCATTCCGATATCGCAACGGGGACCAACGAAATGGCATCCCAGTTGCGCAAGCAATTGAAGAGATTCAATTGGCAATTCGTGAGCGTAAACAGATTTAACAATGTCTGATTCAGTCGGTGGGGCAGGAATGCCAGATGCATGGCAACGTCTCTGGGCACCCCATCGGATGGAATATCTCAACGGTGAGAATCGGCCGCTTGAGGGCAATGATGCGCAGTGTCCTTTCTGTCGCATTCCTTCGTTGAGTGATGAAGACGGACTCATTGTTCATCGTGGCGTGCACGCTTATGTTGTAATGAATCTTTATCCGTACAACGCAGGTCACTTATTAGTGTGCGCTTTTAGGCATGTTGCCGATTTAACGGATCTCGAGAGTGACGAGCGCAATGAGATTTCCGAACTGACGGCACATGCCATGAAAACGCTGCGAAAAGTTTCTCAGCCTGGTGGTTTCAATTTAGGAATGAATCAGGGCGCAGTCTCTGGTGCTGGCGTTGCTGAACATATTCACCAGCATGTCGTACCCCGCTGGAGTGGAGATGCAAACTTCATGCCAATAATTGGTCAGACAAAAGTTCTTCCTCAGCTACTTGCAAAAACTAGGGCGGACTTAGCAGCAGCCTGGTAGCGGTTACTTTAAGCGAGCGATGTAACTTTCGATAATGTCCGCGCCAATGGGGCTATTAAGAGTTAAAGGGATAGCAGGAAAAAGCAGTCCAGCAGCAAAAGCATCGTCACCTTGTACTTCTAAAGCCTGTAAGTACTCGTCGCGGAATTCACTGACCAATGTTTTGTGTTCACTTTCACTCTCACTAATTGTTGGAGGGTTAGTCGAGTAATCAATTATCTTTTGGGTGAATAAATCAATTAAGGCGCAAGGCAGCCCTTCATCATCATGTAATACAAGGAAAGGTGTGACCGTTTGATCGAATACGCGATTACAAATCATTACGGCATCGTCAAAATCTGCCTCAGATTCTTCGGCTAAGACAATGATTATCAGACGAGGAACCATTGATTCATTGAGCGTTTCCCATGCAGCAATAGTTACTGCATCGATTCCCGTGGTTGGATTGACAACAAAAACGGCCAAGTCGCAGTCCGAGGTTGGGTCTTGGTCGCTCAGGCCACCGAATCGGTGAGCGATCTCGGCGGGATGGGCGCTCTCGTGACCGAAAAAGTGGATGCGGAGGGAGGAATCGTGAGCGGAGTTCGCGCTCAAACTATGAGTAGACACGGGCTCAGCCTACGATGGTGGAGATGATTAGCGACGTTTTTAAGCCAGCCGTTACGCGCGTCATAACCCCGACCGCTAAAGCGATGTTGAAAGTTGGCCTGACGCCTAACGGGGTGACCGCTTTAGGTGGAGTTGGTGTCATTGCTAGCTCACTCATTTTCTATCCTTCGTCGCATTTCTTTTTCGGAACCATCCTTATATGCATCTTTGCCTTAAGTGATCTCTTTGATGGCACGATGGCTCGTATCTCTAATCGTGGTTCAAGCCCATGGGGAAGTTTTTTAGATTCTACGATGGACAGAATTACCGATTCTTCTATTCTTATTGGTTTGTTATTGGCACTCAATAAGATTTCTGATCCCCTTGTGCCGGTAATTCTCGTGGCTCTAGTTACTGGCATGCTCGTTCCTTATATTCGGGCAAAGGCAGAATCCCTTAATATTGAATGTAGCGGGGGAATCGCTGAACGAACCGAACGTTTGATGTTGGCGCTTTTTGCAATTGGATTTCACGGTTTGGGAATACCTTTTGTGCTCTCTATTGGAATCTGGGTTCTAACCCTTTTGAGCCTCACGACTGTAATTCAAAGAGCGCTTATTGTGCGAAGGGCGCTCAATAAGTGATAGCTAAGATTTCCGATTTTGTTATCGCTCAATTGTATTTCGGTGCATGGCGAATAGTTCGGTGGTTGCCTGAGAAAAAGGCTTACCAGCTTTTTACATTTGCCGCGGATACGATGTCCAAGAAACAAGGTAAGAGCGTGCAGAGACTTCGATCAAATTTGATGCGCGTAAAACCACAATTTACTCAATCTGAGATGGACCAACTTGTCGCGCAATCCATGCGTTCGTATATGCGGTACTGGTGTGACACTTTTAGATTTCCAGATTGGTCCAACCAGCGAATGATGTCGAGCGTTGACGTGACAAACGAGCATCTACTCATGGATGCGATTGCCGCTAAAACTGGTGTCATAGTGGCATTGCCGCATGCAGGTAACTGGGATCACGCAGGAGCATATTTTTGTAGCAAAGGCGTCAAGCTTGTGACAGTTGCCGAACGCCTTAAGCCAGAATCTCTCTTTAGAAAATTTCTTGCGTTTCGAGAAGCAATCGGGATGGAAGTTCTGGCCCTCGATGGTCGTGTGATTGCAACGCTTGCCAAGAGGCTCCGTGCTGGTCATCTGGTAGCTCTTGTTGCTGATAGGGATTTGTCTCGAACAGGAATTAAGGTCACATTCTTTGGTGGCGATGCAAGAATGCCTGCGGGTCCGGCGATATTGGCACTCAATACTGGTGCTCCACTAATCACCGCTTACGTTTCTTACACCCCAAATGGCATACATATTGATTTTAAGTTGGTAGAAATACCTGGTGGCACAATTCAAGAAGAGCGAGTTGCGGCCATAGTCCAACAATGCGCCGACCATTTTGCTGAAGGCATCGCTAAGTCACCTCAAGATTGGCATATGTTGCAACGAATCTGGGTAGATGGAGATTTCAAGGAGCGAACAAATGCCTAATCTTGCGCCATTAAAAATCGGAATTGTTTGCCCATATGGATGGGATACGCCAGGTGGAGTACAAAATCATGTGCGCGATTTAGCCGAATACTTGATTGCGCAAGGTCATGACGTTTCGGTTCTTGCTCCTGCTATCGATGAGGATGCTCTGCCACCTTATGTAGTGAGTGCTGGTAAACCCATTGCAATTCCATACAACGGGGCGGTGGCAAGAATTCTCTTTGGCCCGATTGCATTTGCGCGAGTTCGATCATGGATTTCCCAGGGCGATTTCGATCTTCTTCACTTGCACGAACCCGCAATCCCGTCTTTATCGTTGCTGGCGTGCTGGGCTGCAGAAGGTCCAATGGTTGGCACCTTTCATGCAGCGGCAAAGAGACAGAAGGCAATTTTTGCGATTGGTCCCATTCTTGAACCAGTTATCGAGAAACTCTCTGTACGCATTGCAGTGAGCGAAGCTGCACGATTGACGTTGACCGAACATCTTGAAACAGATGCGATTGTTATTCCTAACGGTATTTACGCAGAGAAATTTAGAAACGGTATCGCTCAACCTCAATGGAGTGGTGAGACGATTGGTTTCATCGGTCGTTTTGAAGAGCCACGAAAAGGTTTATCAATCTTGCTCGAGGCGTTGCCCATTGTTTCTCGCTTTGTTCCTAACGTTAGAATTCTTGTTGCCGGCCCAGGGGATAGTGATGCAACGTTAAAAACAATTGATCCTCAACTTCGCAGTCGGATTTCTTTCTTAGGGCGACTCACCGATGAAGAGAAAGCGAATTTCTTAAGTTCGGTATCACTCTATGTTGCGCCAAATACAGGAGGCGAGTCTTTCGGGATTATCCTGGCAGAGGCAATGGCTTCGGGTGCTCCATGTCTTGCAAGTGATATTCCGGCTTTCTCATCACTCTTAGGCGATGGCGATTTCGGCGCGCTATTTGCATCGGAGGATTCAGCAGACCTGGCCCGCGTAATGATTGATCTCTTGCGAGATGGGCCAAAACGTTCCGCTTTATCCATTGCTGGTCAAGAACACGCCAAATTTTTTGATTGGGACACGGTGGCCGAGCAGATTTTCTCGGTATATGAAATGGCAATAGTCGGCAGTCAAAAGGTTGGTTTAGCATCGGATAATCGCAATTGGTCTCGATTGCTCAATCGCGAGGGAGATAATTCATGAAGGCCGGCTTAATTTTCGGAATTGTCTTGCTGCTTTCCCTTTGGTATTTAAGTTTCTCGGCAACTCGATTGGATCGTTTGCACCATCGCGTAGAAACGAGTTGGGCAAATCTCGATGGGCTACTTCAGCGTCGTGCGGCTATTGCCTTGGAATTAGCCCATAGCGATTACTCAGATCCGGCCTCCTCATTGCTGTTGACGGCCGCGGCCTATCAAGCCAGGGATGCAAGCATCAGGGATCGATCATTTGCCGAGAGTGGGTTATCGGGTGCGCTTACCCTTTTGCAATCGGATCTCTCTACAGCAACGAATCCTGCTGAGATGGCTTTGCTTCGCGAACTTTCCGAACTAACGGCCAAGATTCGTGTTGCTATTGCGATTCATGTCGACGCGGTGTCAAGCACGCGATTGGTAAGAGCAAAATTGATATTTAAACTCTTCCGCCTTGCCGGAACGGCACCGCTACCTATGACATATGATTTTGAAGATGATGCGCTCTAGAGGAACTCAATTTGCCCTGATTTTATTCTCAACTTTACTTGTAACAAGTTGCGGTTCCGAAAAAGCAACTATCGCTAGTAAGCCTGCGAAAGTCATTGAATATAATGTTATGAGCGGCCGAGAAGGTAGCAACGGTCCAATTTTGGTCACGAAAATTGATGACACCATGCAGGCCCATCCACAAATCGGACTGGATCTGGCTGACATTGTTTATATCGAGCAAGTCGAAGGTGGTTTGACACGTTTAGCGGCGGTCTTTTCCTCTGTCATACCTGATCGCGTAGGACCTGTCAGAAGTGCCCGCATAAGTGATATCGACTTGCTTGCACAGTTTGGACATGTTGCTTTTACTTACAGCGGCGCACAATCCAAGATGCTGCCTGTTATTGCCGCTGCGGATTTAATTAATCTCGGGGCACAGAGAGAATCTGCGGAAATTTATCAGAGAGACATTACGCGTTCGACACCTGTGAATTTAGTTTTAAACGCGAATGTACTCATGCAAAAATTGCAAACGCAGGGGGAGAATGTTGCACACGCTACTTCTCCAGGATGGACTTTTGGTGAAGCGCCCCTTGGTGGATCCCCATTGATTTCTGCGAAAGTTAGTTGGCCCGCTAATTCATACACGGCCACGTGGTCTGCATCAGAGGAACGCTGGCTATTGAGTCAACGCGATCTTCCAGATCTTGCCGATAGCGGGAAACAGTTAGGGCCGACCACATTTGTCATCCAGAAAGTTCTCATTACGCCGTCGATCTATCACGATAAGGCAGGGGGAATCACGCCTTTTTCTGCGACAGTCGGAATAGGAACGGGATACATTTTGCGAGACGGGAAATCTTTTGCCGCCAATTGGCAGCGGACAACGGCTAAAAGTCCTACGACGTGGACCTTGGCTGACGGGACGCCTATTGCCTTCGCTCCTGGACAAATTTGGGTGGCTTTAACCGATACCGATCCAGTCTTTACGCGTCCAGCTCCGTCTGCGAGTCCGTCCCCAACAAAGTAGGATGGGGGCTTCATACAGCGAAGCTTTAAGGGAGTTTTTAATGACTGAGGCAACTGAGGCAAAAGGAACCGCACGAGTCAAGCGCGGAATGGCAGAGATGCTCAAAGGCGGCGTCATCATGGATGTCGTTAACGCAGAGCAAGCCAAGATCGCACAAGATGCGGGTGCCGTTGCTGTCATGGCTCTTGAGCGTGTGCCCGCAGATATTCGCGCGCAAGGTGGCGTTGCTCGAATGTCAGATCCAGACATGATTGAGAAAATTAAAGCTGCTGTGACTATTCCTGTAATGGCAAAGGCACGTATCGGACATTTTGTTGAAGCCCAAATTTTGCAATCACTTGGCGTGGATTACATTGATGAGTCTGAGGTACTTACTCCTGCTGATTACGCCCACCACATTGATAAGTGGGGCTTCACTGTTCCTTTCGTCTGCGGTGCTACCAATCTAGGTGAGGCACTTCGCAGAATTAACGAAGGCGCAGCGATGATTCGCTCTAAAGGGGAAGCCGGAACTGGCGATGTATCTAACGCAGTAACTCATATGCGCGAAATTGGCGGAGCGATTCGACGTTTAACATCGATGCGCGAAGAAGAATTGTATGTCGCAGCAAAGGAAATGCAGGCTCCTTATGACTTGGTCAAAGAGGTAGCTCAAACTGGAAAACTTCCAGTCGTTCTTTTCACTGCAGGTGGAATTGCTACACCAGCTGATGCGGCGATGATGATGCAAATGGGCGCCGATGGAGTGTTCATTGGTTCTGGAATATTCAAATCTGGAGACCCTGCTCGTCGTGCAGTCGCGTGCGTTAAAGCAACTACCTTCTTCGATGACCCTAAAGTTATTGCAGATGCCTCTCGCGGTTTAGGAGATGCAATGGTTGGTATCAGCGTTGCTGATATTCCTGCACCTCATCGTCTTGCCGAGCGTGGCTGGTAATAGCGAACAGATATGAAAGTTGGCGTACTCGCACTCCAAGGTGATGTGCGTGAGCATTTTCGCGCTCTGGCAGATTGTGGAGTCGAAGCCGTCGGTGTTCGTCGCCCCAGTGAATTAGAGGAAGTTGATGCGCTGATTCTCCCTGGCGGGGAATCAACAACAATTGCTCAACTGGCACAGACTTTTGGAATATTCGAGCCGATCCAAGAACGTATTGCATCTGGCATGCCTGTCTATGGCTCGTGTGCTGGAATGATTTTGCTGGCCAATAAAGTTTTGGACACAGCGCCAACGCAGAAAAGTTTTGGTGGAATGGATGTAACGGTTCGACGTAATGCTTTTGGTCGCCAAGTTGATTCTTTCGAATCAGATATTCAGATATCAGGTATCGAGGGACCTGCAATGAAGGCAGTTTTCATTCGTGCCCCGTGGGTAGAAGAAGTCGGGGAAGGTGTACAGGTACTTGGAAGCGTCACAAGTCCTGGCGGAGTAATACACCCCGTTGCCATACGCGAAGGCTCACTGTTGGCAACCTCTTTTCACCCAGAACTCACCAAAGACAGCCGAATCCACCGCTATTTTGTCGAAGAAGTGTGCAGAAGCGTCTCAGTAATCAGATAAAGTTTCCAACCTAAGTTATCCAGTTATCAATCGATGGGGTGCATATGTCCGGCCATTCCAAATGGTCGACGACCAAGCATAAGAAAGCGATCATTGATGGTCGCCGTGCTAAGTCATTTGTTAAATTAGTAAAAGCGATTGAAGTTGCGGCGCGTTCAGGTGGCGCAGACATGGTTGGTAACCCAACACTTTTTGATGCTGTCGCTAAAGCCAAGAAGAACTCGATGCCATCGGACAATATTGAACGCGCGATAAAGCGCGGTGCCGGTCTGGAATCTGGCGGCGCTGACTGGCAAACAATTATGTATGAAGGTTATGGACCAGGTGGGGTTGCCATCCTCATCGAATGTTTATCTGATAACAGAAATCGAGCCGCATCCGAAGTTCGCGTTGCCGTAACTCGCAACGGAGGAACCATGGGAGATCCTGGCTCGGTTGCATATCTCTTTAGTCGTAAAGGCGTTGTGATCACTAACAAGGCCCCAGGCGTTACAGAGGAATTGATTTTAGAAGCAGTTCTTGAAGCTGGCGCAGAAGAAGTTAATGACCTTGGCGAATCATTTGAAATTGTTAGCGAAGCAAGCGATCTAGTCGCGGTTCGCACCGCCCTGCAGAATGCAGGAATTGAATATGAATCCGCAGAATCTTCGTTCCTGCCTTCTATGTCTATTCCTTTAGATGCTGAACAGGCGACCAAAGTGTTCTCGCTAATTGAAGCAATTGAAGAGCTCGATGACGTACAGAACGTGTTCGGCAATTTCGATATCTCTGATGAAGTTTTGGCGAGCCTGGACTAATTCAAACCGCCTGCAACCTAGGCTAGAGCAGTGCGAATTATGGGCAATCTTTCATGAGAGTCCTTGGCGTTGACCCTGGCCTCACGCGATGTGGTGTTGGAATCATCGAAGGTTCTGTGGGTGCGCCTATTTCCTTAGTCTCGGTTGGAGTAATTCTGACTTCACCCGATGCGCCACTTGAGCAGAGACTCTTACAACTTCACAACGAACTAACAGTTTGGGTAAATACTCATAAGCCCGACGTAATTGCGGTGGAGCGAGTTTTCTCTCAACATAACGTTCGAACTGTTATGGGAACGGGTCAAGCTGCTGGAATCGCGTTACTCATTGCAGCCGAGACTGGAATCCCTGTCGTCATGCATACTCCCAGTGAAGTCAAGGCGGCGGTGACCGGGTCAGGCCGCGCAAACAAAGTGCAAGTTGCAGAGATGGTGCGCCGAATACTTCAACTAGATACGATTCCCAAACCAGTTGATGCAACAGATGCGTTAGCTCTTGCTATTTGTCATCTATGGCGCGGACGAGCAAACGATCGAATTGCTTCGGCGTTGTCGCAAGAAAAGGCACGATTGAAGGGACTTCGAACGCCATGATCTCCTCGCTCTTTGGTCGCATCCTTCATCTCTCTGCAGATCGAGCAGTCGTAGATATTTCTGGCGTTGGATTTTCAGTCCTGATTACTCCAGTAACAAGTTCTCGTTTGAGCGTCGGCAATGATGCGCAACTCTTTACTTCGCTGGTAGTCCGAGAGGATTCATTAACGCTCTTTGGGTTTCTCGATGAGGATTCTCGGTCACTTTTTGAATTAGTCCAAACAGTTTCAGGAATCGGTCCAAAAGTTGCCATGGCAATTCTTGCTGTGATGAGTCCAGATGATTTGAGTTCTGCGGTGGCTCAAGAAAATATTGCAGCAATTGAACGTGTCCCAGGAATCGGACGCAAAGGCGCCCAGCGAATGATCCTAGAACTCAAAGGAAAGATTTCAGATTTCTCTTCATCGCATGCAACTATTTCTCACGTTGCACCATGGCGAGAGCAATTAACGAGCGCGCTGATGAGTCTTGGATATTCAGCGAAAGAATCTGATGGCGCAGTGGCTAATGTGATATTCAATCTCCAAGAAAGTGGCGAGGATCCAGCATTGATGGCGATGGGCGATCTACTCAAAGCAGCGCTACAAAATGGTGGACGCTCAAGGGGAGCCCAGTGACCGAGAAATCTGACGAGCGCATAGTGGCGCCAACTGGAAAGAGCGAAGAGTCCTCTATCGAAAGCGCCTTGCGACCAAAGAACCTTTCCGAATTTATCGGTCAAGAACGCGTGCGCCAACAGATAGATGTTTTATTAACGGCTGCTCGCCACCGTAAATCCAGTGCTGACCATATTTTACTTTCTGGCCCTCCGGGATTGGGTAAGACGACACTGGCCCTGATTTTGGCCAGTGAGATGGATGCGCCCATTCGAATTACTAGTGGTCCGGCCATCACGCATGCTGGGGACCTTGCAGCGATTCTTTCCTCGCTTATGGAAGGTGAAATTCTATTTCTTGATGAAATCCATCGACTCCCACGACCTGCTGAAGAGTTGCTTTATTTGGCAATGGAGGATTTTCGCGTTGACGTTGTAGTGGGCAAAGGTCCCGGAGCCACTGCGATCCCGCTGCAATTGCCGCATTTCACATTGGTCGGCGCAACTACTCGTGCGGGATTACTTCCAAGTCCACTGCGCGATCGTTTTGGTTTCACCGCTCATCTGGATTTCTATAATGAAGATGAAATTGCTCGAGTTCTCGAGCGAAGTGCGAAACTTCTTGATTTATCCATTGAGGTCCAAGCGATATCTGAAATTGCAGGTCGTTCTCGAGGAACTCCGCGAATTGCCAACCGTCTTTTGCGACGTGTACGCGATTATGCCCAGGTTCGTGGTGTATCAGGACTCTCACATACCGATGCAAAGGCTGCTTTGGAGATGTACGAAGTAGATGAAATGGGATTGGACCGCTTGGATAGGGCGGTCTTATTAGCCCTGGTGGAGAGATTTAATGGGGGACCTGTAGGTCTTTCAACGCTAGCAATTGCTGTGGGTGAAGAAACAGAGACAGTTGAATCCGTGGCTGAACCATTTTTGGTCCGTAATGGGTTTATGGCCAGAACTCCTCGAGGACGCGTAGCGACCCCTCAAGGATGGCTACATGTTGGGCATCAACCGCCCGCCACGGCGACTTCAGCGAGCACCCTTTTCGACACGCCAGCCTCTGATGCCTAGACTCTGCTCTCATGTCCACTTCTTTTTCTGGTTCCTCTAGAACCCAAAAAACCTCCTCGCGCCCAGGTCGCACTCTTGCGATTTTGGCCCTTGTTTTGGTTGCCCTGCTTGCCGCCGTTTTCATCCAAAGCGCTACTTCGATCAAACTCGGATTAGACCTACGTGGAGGAACAAGCGTCACACTTCAACCACGTTTGGCGCCAGGAGAGAGTGGAAAAGTTACTAATGAAGCGATCGATCAAGCGGTTTCTATTATTCGTCAGCGCGTTAACTCACTCGGTGTTGCAGAGAGTGAAGTAGCTGCGCAAGGAAGCGGCGTTAATCGTCAGATTGTAATTTCTGTACCAGGAGATACTGGACGTCGAGTTGTTGATCTAGTTGGTCAAACAGCTGAGTTACGTTTCCGTCAGGTATTAGTCTCTGGCGCTCCAGGTGCAACAGCAGCTGGCACTACACCAGCGACTCCACCAGCAGGTGTGAGTGCCGCGACTAACGCTACATATGCAGCGCTAGATTGCACGCAGGCGAGCAATCGTCAAGGAACCGGAAGCGATAAGGCGACAGACATTATTGTTGGCTGTGATCGCAATGGTGCAAGCAAATATATTTTAGCTCCAGCCGAAGTATTGGGTCGTCAGGTTTCTAAGGCATCTGCTGCAATCAACCAGACAACTGGTAGCGGTTGGTATGTACTTCTTACTTTTGATGATTCAGGAACAAAAGCGTTTGGAGCTCTTACCACTCGAGTAACAACTCTTACTCCTCCTGCAAATGAGGTCGCAATTGTTCTCGATGGGTTAGTTGTTTCAGCCCCGCGTATTAATGAAGCAATCACTTCTGGAAGTGCGCAGATTACTGGCAGCTTCACACAAATTGAAGCAGAAGATTTAGCAAACGTTCTTAAATACGGTGCGCTACCTCTTGCCTTCGATCGTGGCGAAGTGCAACAGATTTCTCCAACACTTGGAGCCGACCAATTACATGCGGGTCTGCTTGCAGGCTTCCTAGGTCTCTTCCTAGTGGTTCTTTATTCACTTCTTTACTACAAGGGCTTGGGCGTTGTTTCAGTGGGTTCACTGCTTATCGCAGGCTCGCTTACCTACATGCTCTTTCTTTTGCTCGGAAAATGGATTGGATTCACATTAACCCTGGCGGGAATCGCGGGTGCGATTGTTGCTATCGGTATTACCGCTGACTCATTCATCGTTTACTTCGAACGTGTTCGAGATGAAGTTCGAGAAGGTAGATCACTGCGATCAGCAGTTGAAACTGGATGGATTCGTGCTCGACGCACAATCATCGTGGCTGACTTTGTTTCGATGATCGCCGCAGCCCTGTTGTACTTATTCGCTGTGGGCGGTGTGCGAGGATTCGCATTCACACTCGGTTTGACAACCTTGATCGACCTCATCGTCGTCTTCACTTTCACAAAACCAATTCTTACCGTGTTGGCTCGAATCAATTTCTATAGTTCAGGTCATCGACTTTCTGGTCTTTCAGCTAAGAATTTGGGAATCATCCCAACCGCAGTTCCATCCTCAGTCAAGGAGGCATAACTCACCATGTCTAAATTCTCTGGCTTAGGTGGCCGTCTATATCGCGGCGAAACATCAGTAGATTTCATTGGTAAGCGCCGTCGTTGGTATGCCTTCTCTGGCGTATTGATCATGGCATCGGCAATCGCGCTCTCGGTTTCTGGTTTGCACTTGGGAATTGAATTCAAGGGTGGATCTGCCTTCACTGTGACAAAGACCGACATCTCCGTCACTGATGCACAAGTTGCAGTAACTGCAACTGGCATTGCAGGTGAAACCATTATTCAGAAAATCGGCACTAATAAGGTGCGCGTACAGACAGGCGCTCTCTCTGTCGCAGATTCGAATGCCATTCAGGATGCCTTGGCGGCTAAATTTGGAATTACAACTGATTCCATCGATACTCAAATAGTTGGACCATCGTGGGGTAAAGAGATCACGCGTAAAGCGCTCTATGGACTCTTTGGATTTCTCATCGTCGTTCTACTGTATTTGGCGATGGCATTTGAACCGAAGATGGCTATTGCCGCAATCATCGCTGTAATTCACGACGTGTTTATTACTGTGGGAATTTACGCCCTCGTTGGCTTTGACGTAACGCCCGCGACGGTTATCGGGTTCTTAACTATTTTGGGTTATTCCTTGTATGACACTGTTGTGGTTTTCGACAAGGTCCGAGAGAACACCAGGACAATCACGAGTACTTCGAAGATGACGTACTCGCAGGCGGCTAACTTGGCAGTTAACCAAACGCTGGTTCGCTCATTCAATACTTCGTTGATTGCGCTACTACCTGTTGGGTCGATCCTTTTCGTTGGTGCTGGGTTGCTTGGCGCCGGAACCTTGAAGGATCTCTCACTAGCTCTGTTCATCGGTTTGGCAACAGGTACATATTCATCAATCTTCATCGCCACTCCAATTCTTGCGCGCCTTCGCGAACGTGAGCCAGCGATGCAAGCACTTTCAAAGCGAGTTTCAACTCGTTCGACAACGCCTGCATCTTCAGCAACTAAAACCGCTGAAGGCGCCCCTGTTGCCACGGTTGCGACTATGGAAAAGCGCGGACCTCGTAATCAACCTAAGCGAGATCGTCGCCGCTAAGGAATTTTCCCAAGTCAGGCGCGCCTGAAGTAGGCTCACTGACGTGGACACGTTGATTGCACCGCTTATCGCTTCACTTTCCCAGCACCATCCTGGGACGAATCTAAGTGATGTTGAGCGCGCCTACGAAATAGCCAAGCAGGCTCACAGTGGGCAGATGCGTAAATCAGGGGACGAGTACATCACGCACCCTGTTGCGGTTGCAGAGATATTGGCAGAACTTGGTCTTAACTCAGAAACAATTATTGCTGCATTGCTTCACGACACCGTCGAAGATACAACGTATTCACTTGTTCAGATGCGCGTGGACTTTGGTGAGAAGATTTCGAATCTCGTGGATGGTGTGACCAAGTTAGATAAGTTGATTTATGGCCCCACAGCTGAAGCTGAAACAGTTCGCAAAATGGTTATCGCGATGTCTCGAGATATTCGTGTTCTTGTCATCAAACTGGCAGATCGTCTACATAACGCCCGAACATGGGGTTATGTCTCCCAAGAAAACTCCGAGCGCAAGGCGCGCGAGACTCTCGATATTTATGCTCCGTTAGCGCATCGTCTTGGAATGAACGCCATTAAATGGGAGCTAGAGGATCTTTCCTTTCAGGTACTTGAACCTAAGAAGTTCGATGAGATTGCTCGTCTAGTCACCGAACGATCTACCTCTCGCGAAGCCCTAAGTTCTGACGTCATTGCAGTCGTGCAGGAAGATTTAGCTAAGGATGGAATTGAAGCCACCGTTACTGGCAGGCAGAAGCATTACTACAGCGTGTACCAAAAGATGGTTGTACGCGGGCGAGACTTCAACGATATCTATGACCTTGTTGGAATTCGCGTTCTAGTAAAAGATGTTCGTGACTGCTACGCCGTTCTCGGATCGATACATGCGCGTTGGAGTCCGATACCAGGACGATTCAAGGATTACATCGCAATGCCGAAATTCAATTTGTACCAGTCACTGCATACAACGGTCATTGGTCCCAATGGCAAGGCGATTGAGATTCAGATTCGTACCTACGATATGCATAATCGGGCTGAGTTTGGAATTGCAGCACATTGGAAATACAAGCAAGGTACAGATGCCAACGATAATTCCAACGCCCCGGAGATGCTGTGGTTGCGTCAATTACACGAGTGGCAGAAGGAAACTGAAGACCCCAGTGAATTCTTGGAAGCGTTGCGTTTTGACCTTGGTAGCCCAGAGGTTTTCGTCTTCACTCCCAAAGGCAATGTAATCGCCTTGCCTGGTGGCTCTACTCCCGTTGATTTCGCTTATGCCGTGCACACGGAAGTTGGCAATAGATGCGTAGGTGCGAAAGTGAATGGGCGCTTGGTGGCGCTTGAATCAGCTTTAGTAAATGGCGATGTCGTAGAGGTTGTCACTAATAAGGGCGAGAACGCGAGCCCAAGTAGAGATTGGTTAAATTTTGTAAAGAGTCCTAGGGCGCGCTCTAAAATCAAGGCATGGTTTAGTAAGGAACGTCGCGAAGAAGCTATTGATGCAGGACGAGAGTCAATTGCACGGCAGATGCGCAAAGCAGGGTTGCCTTTGCAGAAGATCTTTGGCGGTCATTCACTTCTTGAGTTAGCTCACGAATTGCGGTACCCGGATATTTCTGCACTCTATGCGGCAGTGGGGGATGGGCATGTTTCTGCTGCTTCGATAGTTGAAAAACTCGTTGCGACAATGACTGTCGAAGATTCACATCCCGAGCCAACGATGGCGACACCATCTACAGGTGTCGCTTCGGCCAGGCGCAGTAGCAATGCGATTGAAGTTTCTGGAATAGATGACGTGCTGGTGAAGTTGGCTAGGTGCTGTACACCCGTGCCTGGTGATGAGATCACTGGCTTTATTACTCGTGGAAATGGCGTTTCAGTTCACCGCGCCGATTGTGCCAATGCAGCCGACTTGAGAGAACACCAGGGCGATCGAATCGTTGAAGTGACATGGCTATCTGGGGCGGCAAGTATTTTCTTGGTAAATATTCAAATCGAAGCCTTGGATCGTTCTCGATTGCTTTCAGACGTGACAAGAACACTTTCAGACCAACATGTGAACATTTTGAGTGCAGCAGTGAGCACCAGCAAGGACAGAACCGCTATTTCACGTTTCACATTTGAAATGGCAGATGCCACACATTTAGATGCTGTTCTATCTGCGGTACGACAAATTGAAGGTGTTTACGACGTTTATCGGACAACCAACAACTAATTTGCGCAACTAGTCAGGCGCTTAAGCGAATTCGGCTAAGCCTTTTTCAGCATCTGCAAGCCAAACACGTCGAGCTGCTGCTGCTTCGGTTGCTTCCTTAGCTTTCTTAGCGTTGCCTGCTGCTTCGGCTTTGGCTGCTTGTTTTTCATAATTTGCGACGGCTTCGGCCAATTGACGCACAACATCCATTGCGCGATTTTTCGCTGCAGGATCCGTCTTGCGCCAACGATCCTCTTCAGCGCTTTTAATCTGGGTTTCTACTGCAGCAAAGCGCGCGTCGAATGCCGCACGCTTATCTCTTTGAGTCATGCCAATGCGTTCCCACTGACGAGCAAGGTCACGGAAGTTCTTCTTTGCTTCGTCAAGATTTGTAACGGGCAAAAGAGCTTCGATAGCAACAATCAATTCCTCGCGTTTTCCGAGGTTGGTTGTCATCAATTCATCGCGCTTAGCAAGGTCAGCATTTTTTGCCGCAAAGAAAGTATCTTGCGAAACTTTAAAGCGATTCCATAGTTTGACGTCGTCGCCTTTCTTGCCGCGACCGGTAGCTTTCCAGGAATCCATGAGGACCTTGAACCGGCGAGCAGTTGCAACCCAGTCAGTCGAGGTTGCGAGTTTCTCTGCTTCAGTGACGAGTGCAATCTTTGCGTCAGAGACTTTGCTTTGCTCGGCATCGAGGGCAGCAAAGTGCGTACGACGTCGCTTATCAAATTTATTTCGAGATGAGGAGAAGCGTTTCCATAGATCCGCATCTACCTTCTTCTCAAGGCGTGGTGCGGCCTTCCATAGGTCCAATAGAACCTTCAAGCGATCTCCTGTGACTTTCCAACTTTCAGAAAGGGCTAGAGATTCTGCTTCAACAACGAGAGCCTCTTTTGCAATCAAATTTTCGGCGCTCTTGGCGGCTTTGACGAGAGCTTCTTCAGCCTTTTTAGCCTCATACGCGCCGCGTGTATCTTCAATAAGAGGTGAAATGAGTTCTACCGAAACTGCCAATGCAGCAAGGTCACCGACAGCGTTTAATTCTTTAACTTGCTGGCGAAGGCGATTGACAGCAATCGCCCCATCAGATGGAACCATTGCTCCGCTACGAACTCTTGCTGCAAGGAGGGCTATTTCAGATGCCACGGCCTCAAATTTACGAACGAAATATGCAAGGGCTTCTTCATCGGTTTTACCGGGATAGGAACCAACTGCCTTATCGCCTTCAGGTGTAATGACGTACACAGTTCCATCTGGACCCACACGGCCGAATTTCGCCGGATCTCCAATTAGTGCTGATGCTGCAGATTTGATCTCGCTCATGTCATTTCCTTTCAGCGCGGTTGGTCTTCATCGACCGTCGCTATCGGCGTGCATTGAATGGGCCGGCGGGCCCACCCGTGAAGGGGCTGTTGTAGGAGAGTAAAGGTACCCTGTACCCCTGCTTGGGTGGAAATGGGGAGAAGAAACGATGCTTGTCGCTACCCTTGCTGCCCCTGCCTTTGCGACAAATTGTTGGATTTTGGCCTCTGGCGAGGGTCAGGAGTGCGTGATTATCGATCCGGGCATGCCAGATGTTTTCGCAGAAGTTGATGATTTGGTCCAACACCATAACCTCAAACCTGTTGCCACCATTTTTACTCATGGCCATCTTGATCATACTTTTTCAATCGTGCCGGTCTGTTCGGGATATCAAATTCCCGCCTATATTCATAGCGAAGATCGCATTTTGCTTACCCATCCAGAGAAAGCTTTGAGCCCTGAATTTTCGGCTCAATTGGGAGGGATGCATTTTGCAGAACCAACCGACGTTCGAGAATTGAAAAATAGCGATGAAATAGAGATTGTCGGGCTAACTTTTCGTGCAATTCATGCCCCAGGGCACACTCGTGGTTCGCTCATCTTTAGCGTCTCTAATGAAATAATAATCAGCGGGGATGTGCTCTTTGCTGGTTCGATTGGGCGCACAGATTTACCAGGCGGATCGGCTAAAGATATGGAGAGCACTTTGCGCAAGAAGATTCTGCCTCTTGCTGATGAACTACGTGTTCTTCCGGGTCATGGACCTGAAACGACGATTGGCCGTGAACGTGCTTATAACCCATACCTTAAGAATGCGATGCGCGGATGAAGTTTCAAGCTCCTAAAGGCGTGAGCGAATATGTACCGCCACGCTCTCGTGCATTTGAATGGACACGAGATACTTTGGTTTCTGCTGCGAAGCATTCCGGATATCAACTTGTTGAATTGCCAGTATTTGAAGACACAGAACTATTTACTCGCGGTGTAGGTGCCTCGACAGATGTAGTCAGTAAAGAGATGTACACCTTTGAAGATCGCGGTGGGCGCTCCATCACCTTGCGCCCGGAAGGCACGGTAGGTGCACTGCGTGCAATTATTGAACATGGTCTTGATCGCGGAGTATTACCAGCAAGAGTTTTTTATGTTGGGCCATTCTTTCGAGCCGAACGACCACAAGCTGGACGCTATAGGCAGTTCTACTCAGTGGGAATCGAGGCAGTTGGAATTGAAGACCCTGCTTTGGACGCTGAAGTTATTGCTATTGCCCACGCGGGTTTTCGCGCACTAGGACTTAAGCAATTTCGCTTGGAAATTACTTCACTCGGCGACGCAACATCGCGGGCCGCACATCGCATCGATTTAGTGAAATATATTGAAACCCTTGACCTTGATGAAGCAACCCTCGCGCGTTCGGTGATTAACCCATTGCGAATTTTCGATGACAAGAGAGAGGACATCCGAGCCAAGATGGCTTCGGCACCAATTCTCCTTGATTACTTATCAGATGACTCACAAGAGAATTTCTTGGCCGTGCAAGATCATTTGCGTGCATTGAAGATTGATTTCGTCATAAACCCAAGAATGGTTCGTGGCTTGGATTACTACACCGGGACCACTTTTGAATTTGTGCATGACTTATTAGGCGCGCAATCTGGAATTGGTGGAGGCGGTCGCTACTCCGGACTCATGGAGGAGATTGGTGGGCAAAATTTAACTGGAATTGGATTTGGGTTAGGCATCGATCGTGCTCTCTTGGCGGCCGAAGCCGAAGGAGTCGTACCGGTTTCTGCCTTTGCCTCCGATGTATATGTGATTCCGTTAGGAACACCCGCGAAATCTCATGCCTTGGTCATCGCGGCCTTAATGCGTGAAGCGAATATCACCTGCGAGATCGCCTTCGGGGATCGCGCACTCAAGAGCGCAATGAAGAGCGCGGATAAATCTCAAGCCAGGTTTGTAGTTGTTTTAGGAGAGAGCGAAATTGCCTCCGGGAGCGTAGAAATCAAACATATGGAAACGGGCACTACTACTTCGGTTACTCTGACCTCCTTGGTTCAAGCGCTGCAGAACGCGCTCTTGGCTAAATAGGCGAAATGAATATTCGTCAGAAAATGTGGAGCACACGATGATAAGAAGTCACGGCGCAGGCACTATTCGTGCAACCGATGTTGGCACCAACGTTACTTTGGCAGGTTGGGTCTCACGCCGTCGCGATCATGGTGGCGTTGCTTTCATCGACCTTCGTGATGCGACAGGTTCGGTTCAAGTTGTTATTCGTGATGAGAAATTAGCAGGTGCTTTACGTGCTGAATGGTGTTTGAAGATTGTTGGACAGGTTGTTGCCCGCCCAGAAGGTAACGCGAATCCAGCCTTGCCTACTGGTGAGATTGAAATTATGGGAGACGACGTCACGGTCTTGAGTGAAGCCGCAGCTTTGCCATTCCCGGTAGACAGCGGAGATGATGCAGATATTAATGAAGAAGTGCGCTTGCGCTATCGCTACCTCGACTTACGACGAGAGAAGCCGGCACGTAATCTTCGCATGCGTTCCAAGGTTACTTCTGTGATTCGCTCTGTTATGGATGAGCAAGAATTCCTGGATATTGAGACTCCTTATTTAACTCGTTCTACACCCGAAGGTGCTCGCGATTTCTTGGTGCCGGTTCGCCTCCAACCAGGAAGTTGGTATGCGCTGCCGCAGTCACCTCAGTTATTTAAGCAACTACTTATGGTGGCAGGAATGGAAAAGTATTATCAAATTGCGCG
>QYPT01000027.1 GCA_007280125.1 Streptomycetaceae bacterium
AACGGAATGGCACTTCTTGCCATCTTCACACTGGCAATCTTCGTTGGCTTTGAAGTTGTATCCAAAGTCAGCTCCACACTTCACACACCTTTGATGTCTGGCGCAAACGCCATTCACGGTGTCATCTTGGTCGGCGCAATTATTGTTGCTGATCACTCATCCAATAACCTCGAACTGTGGTTAGCATTAGTAGCCATAGTTCTTGCCACCATCAATATGGTCGGTGGATTTGTGGTTACCGATCGAATGCTCGAGATGTTTAAGGCGAAAAAGAAATGAACCGTAACCTTTACGACCTCATCGGCTTAGCTGCCGCAGTCTGTTTTATTCTCGCGCTCAAAGGACTTTCACATCCAAAGACCGCACGCCGAGGCAATCTCATCGGTGCATTCGGTGCAACGGTTGCAACGCTCTTAGTCTTCTTCTTCACGGGCAACAAGGATGACAAGAACTACCACGCACTTCCATTGCATCACTTGCCACTGATTATCGGAGCAGTAGTTCTGGGACTCGCTGTTGGTGTCCCTGCTGCACGTAAGGTGCAGATGACTCAGATGCCACAACTTGTAGCGCTATTTAACGGTGTAGGTGGCGGTGCTGCTGCACTTGTCGCAATCGTTGAATACCTCAAGCTTGGTAACGAGGCAACATCAGCTGAAGTAATTGCAACAGTGTTCACGGTTATTGTCGGAAGCGTTTCGTTCTCCGGCTCGTGCATCACATTCGCAAAGCTTCAAGAGTTGATGACTACTCGTCCGGTTGTATTCCCTGGCGGACGATTCCTCATTGCTGCAAACCTTGCCGGTGTATTTGCCGCAGGAGCATGGGTAGTTAATTCTGGCGGAAATACCTCACTAGCAGTCCTTGGTGGACTTTCACTTCTCTTCGGTGTTCTCTTCGTTCTTCCAGTTGGTGGCGCAGATGTTCCTATTGTTATCTCACTCTTAAACGCATTTACTGGTTTAACTGTGGCAGCAAGCGGATACGTCTTGCAGACCACTCTCTTGATCGTTGCAGGAACATTGGTTGGAGCATCTGGAACAATCCTCACGCGCTTGATGGCTGAGGCAATGGGACGTTCACTCTTCAAGACTCTCTTCGGTGCATTCACTGCTAAGCCACAAGCGGCTACTGGTGAAGCAGAGGCGCGTCCTGTTAAATCTGGTTCTCCAGAGGACGTTGCAATCTTGCTCAACTACGCACGTCGCGTCGTTATCGTTCCTGGATTCGGTCTTGCTGTTGCGCAAGCACAGCACACGGTTCGCGAGTTGGCAGATGTTCTTGCTAGCAAGGGAATTGATGTCGCATACGGTATTCATGCCGTGGCAGGTCGCATGCCAGGTCATATGAACGTTCTGCTTGCAGAAGCGAATGTTCCGTATGAGCAGTTGGCAGAAATGGATGAAGTAAACCCAACGTTCTCTCAGACAGATGTTGCACTTGTTATCGGAGCGAATGACGTTGTAAATCCAGCTGCAAAGAACTCTCCCGGCTGCCCAATTTATGGAATGCCAATTCTTGAAGTTGCCGACGCCGCAAACGTTGTCTTCCTCAAGCGTTCAATGCGTCCAGGCTTTGCGGGTATTGAGAACGAACTTCTCTATGACCCAAAGACCACACTTCTATTCGGCGATGCGAAAGATACATTGACGAAGGTAGTAAGCGCGCTTAAGAACTTGTAATACCCCCTGCTATCACAGAGGCCGTCACGGTAATCGTGGCGGCTTTTGTGTTCTCCCCTAGGGCTTCGATACATCGTGGGGCTCGTCGGCTGCGCCTAGGTTGCGAGTAGTTGAAAGTTCAATTACTCTTAGCTTCTGAGTCGAAGGAGAGATCGATGCCTGCAGTAACCGCTAAAGACATCACCGTGTTGCCTCGCGTGAATGTTTCGGCCAACGCCATTGCCCGTGGAGTTCGGTCTATTACGACTGCTCCTCAAGGTTTCGAAGGTGAAGGTTTTCCGGTTAGACGCGCATTTGCCGGTGTGGATATGGCTCAACTTGATCCGTTCATTCATCTGGATCAAATGGGCGAAGTTGAATATGCGCCCGGTGAACCAAAGGGAACACCGTGGCATCCACACCGTGGTTTTGAAACGGTGACATACATAATTGATGGGATTTTCGATCACTGGGATAACAACGGTGGCGGTGGCACGATTACAAACGGCGACACTCAATGGATGACTGCTGGTGCTGGAATTTTGCATATCGAAACTCCCCCAGAGCATTTAGTGATGAGTGGCGGCTTGTTCCACGGATTCCAATTGTGGGTGAATTTGCCTGCTGCTAAGAAATGGTCACCGCCTGCATATCAAGATCTGCGCGCTAAAGATGTTGCGCTCTTGTCATCCCACGATGGTGGCGCACTCATTCGCGTTATTGCCGGCGAAGTTGACGGACATAAAGGACCAGGATCTACGCAGACACCTATTACTTTGGTGCACGCTACCGTTGCCGCCGGCGCCGAGTTGCGATTGCCATGGCGTAAGGATTACAACGCTCTTGTTTACACACTTGCAGGCAACGGATATGTCGGTGATGAGCGACGCCCGGTAAGAATGGGACAACTGACTGTATTTGCAGAGGGCGACATGATTGTTGTGCGCGCAGCTGATGTTCAAGAAAGTCGTTCTCCAGAGCTGGAGCTATTTATTCTTGGTGGCGAACCAATTAGAGAACCCATTGCATTTATGGGGCCATTCGTAATGAATACCAAGCGCGAAGTTCTGCAGGCATTTGAAGATTTCCAGCGCGGATTACTTGGGACCATTCCTGTAATTGATAAGAGCGCCCGGCCAGTGAATCGTTCGGGCGAAGGCTCAAAATTAGGTAACGGGTTAGGTAACGGAGTTAGTGGATCTAATCCACCCGCTGCTGAGGAAATCTTGGGTGTTCACAACACTCCTCGCGAAATCATTGAAGGGTAATTCCTTAGGTCTATGAAAGACCGCTCAACTACGCATGTGTAGGTTGGGGATAACAATGTCGAATTGTCGGTGGCTCTGGCGATTCTAGGAACATGCAAAAAATTGAGGCCATCCGCGCAATAGATCCGCTCTCTGAGCGCGTGAGCCAACTTCTTGCTGCGACTCCCGGGATTGAAGTATTGGGCGCTTTGATTGAGGTAGATCCATTTACATTGACGCAATCGTGCCGAATCGATTACCTCTCCGCACTAGAGCGTCAAACAAGTTGGTTGCAGGCTGCGATGCAGCGGGCGATTGTGGCCGTTGCCGGAGATGAGCCATCAAAGGCTGATGACATGTGGTCGGGTGTGGATGATGCCGAGCGCGAGGAAGTTGCATCCGCGCTAAGACTTTCGGGATCCACTGCGCAGATGCGCATTGATGTGGCCCGTACTTTGGTAAACCATTTGCCTGATGTTTGTGCAGCATTGTCAACTGGTGAAATATCTCCAGCGCATGCAACGGTAATTGCGCGAGAGAGTGCTTCGGCGATCCGCGATGGGCTTTCGGAGTTCGCCATCTATCAGATTCAAGAACGCGCACTTGCTTACGCGGAATTCCATACTCCTGCCCAGGTTGCACAAAAAGTGCGCACAACGCTTGCGCAATTTGCACCGGAGGAATTCGAAATAGTTGTTGCCAAGGCACGGGATACGCGAAGAGTTTCTTGCTACAAAGAGGCTGATGGCATGTCCACAATCATTGCAATTTTGCCCGCTGCAGATGCGCAGATGGTGATGTCAGCAATTGAGAAGTTTGTGGTTCGTGGAAATATTGGGGCAGGCGTAAGGCTTCAAAGGGAAAGCGGCGCAGGTATGGGAATCAATGCGGAGGTCGGAGCAATCCACGGACGAAGCATGGATATGAAGCGAGCCGATGCGCTAACCGCGATTTCAACGTGGGCACTTGCACAAAGTGGCGACGTGGTTGCTCCTCATCGTCGTCCCATTACCGTGAATGTGACAGTTGATCTTCCAACTCTTATGGGACTTGCAGAAAATCCAGGACAACTTTCTGGTTATGGCGCCATTCCTGCATCTCTTGCCCGCTCATTAGCATCTGATGGAAAGTGGCGACGCTTTATTACTGACCCAACCACTGGTGCACTTTTGGATTACGGTCGTGAAAGTTATGAACCACCTCAAGCGCTTGTTGATTTTCTTATAGCGAGAGATCGAACATGTAGGTTCCCGGGTTGTCGAGCCCCCGCGCGATTATCAGATTTGGATCATGCGCAAAGTTGGGAAAGTGGTGGCGAAACTTCGGCGCAAAATCTGGGAGCGCTCTGTCGGCGACATCATCAGCTGAAAACACATGGCGGTTGGAAACTCCAAAGCAACGTCGATGGGTCTTGCAACTGGACCTCACCCGAAGGCAAGAGCTACACCGTTCCTTCCCGTGACGTGCTTGAAGCCGTTTAACTCCAGCAATCACTCAGAAAAATCCCTGAATATCCGCCATACTTCACCAATGATTTGGTGGCCCACAGAGATTCCCACGTTGCACCATGGCCTCACCACCCTTCGTCCACTTCAAGCAAGTGATATTCCGGTGATTTATGAGGCACTTCAAGATCCGCTGATTCCTCTATTCACAACAATTCCAGCTGGTTACACATTGGCTAATGCTGAACACTTTGTTAACGAGCGATCTCCAATTTCATTTATGGATAGAAAAGAAATTGCTTTTGCAATAGTTCATGACGGAACTTTCGCGGGTGTCATTTCACATCACTCCATCAACCACTCAGATCATGTTGCTGAAATTGGTTATTGGATGGCTTCTCATATGCGTGGCAAAGGAATAGGGACAACTGCCGCAAAACTGATTACCGACTATGGCTTCACGACAATGGGCTTCAGACGGATTGAAGGAATCGTTGATGTTGAAAACGGTCCATCTAGGGCACTCCTGATATCTGCGGGCTACGAGCTTGAAGCAATCATGCGCAAGAAAGTTACGCGCATTGATGGCCGCCAAGTAGATATGGCTCTCTTCGCAAAAGTCATTTAGTCGCAGGCGCTCTGCAATAGGCGGGGCTTCTTCGGCAAGATCGAGTGGTTAGCCTTACACTTTCTCCACTATGCAATCACTCGCGATTCTCGTTGCAATCCTCTTCTTATCAACACTCTTGAGCGGACCTGCGGCATTTGGACTTACTTTCCTACACCCAAAATCGCCTCAAATTGAGATCATTAGAAAAGTTGGCATTGGACTTTTAACGATGTGGGGAACATTATGCGGGGTCCAATTCACCATGGCGCACGTTCCGTTTCTTGTTCGACTGATTGGTATCTGCAGTCTGGTTATTTCCCTGTATACAGTGAAGAAGGAATTCGGCGGACCTAGGAAGCTCAAAGAAAAATAGCGACTAAGGGAGATTTTTCATCTCCCTTAGTCGCTATATCGCTAAGAAATTGCTTTACTTGTTTAAGAAATTAAGCAACGTCCGCACTGCGGATTGCTGAAAGTTCGAATTCAAGGTTGATCTTTTCGCTGACAAGAACTCCGCCACCATCTAGTGGAGTGTTCCAATTAACGCCCCAGTCAGTGCGATCAATTGTGGTCTTGCCTTCGAAACCAATGCGAGTGTTTCCCCATGGATCAACAGCTGTTCCAGTGAAATCAAAATTCACAGTTACAGACTTGCTGATTCCCTTAACTGTTAAATCGCCTGTTACAGCATAAGCATCACCATTCTTGGCAGCTGATGTTGAAACGAAAGTGATTTCTGGGAATTGAGCCATATCGAAAAAGTCATTGCCTTTTAGGTGGCCATCACGGTCTGCATTGCGTGTATCAATGCTTGCAGCCTGAATTGTTAATTGAACCTGTGAGTTAGCAGGATTTTCGAAATCGACAAGTCCTCCGCCAGAGAACTCATTGAATGCTCCGCGAACCTTCGTAACCATTAGGTGGCGAGCTGTGAAGCCGATTTGGCTGTGGCTGGCATCGACTGTGTATGTGCCCGTAAGTGATGAGGTTGTTGCAGTTGTCATGAAAAAAGCTCCTTATAGATGTATTTAGTCCTGATTAAAAGTGAATGAGGTCTAGTCAGATGGGTGATGGATGGTTGGTTGAAACTTTAACTATATTAGTTGAAAGTTCAACTATCTGCAAATCGAAGGGTCTATGCAGCAACCAACGAGCGTGATTGGGCTAGGTAAACAACCCTGCTGCGATATGTGGCTAGCTTGGGCTCCCCTGTTACATATCGTGGTTTGAAAGGCGATGCATTATTCAAGGGTCGCCTATAGGGCACAGCACTAATCTCGCTCAAATCGGACAAGTAAACGCCTTGGCTCTAATTCTTAGTGATCTATGAGTTATTTAAGAAAGTACGATCCTTCTATTCTCGTCGACTAACGTATAACCAATCTCTTGATAAATCTTGTTGCTCGTTGGATTACCTGCCTGCGTATATAAGGTGGCAAGTGCACCTTCTGAAAGTAATTTTTGGGTAATCGCTGAAGTTATTGAGCTGGCATAACCCTTCTTGCGGTGTTCCAGAGGGGTAAAAATTGGTCCTACGCGAGATATCGTCTGGCCATCCAGATATTGATTATCAGTATGTCCTCCAAAAGAAACGATTGCATCTCCCACGTAGAGGAGAAAATAGCGACCATGACTTAAATTATCCCTCACGATGCCTTCAAGGTTGTACCCGCTTATACCTACCTCCTCGACGAAAATCTTCATCCAATTTATGATTAATTCAAAATCTGAATCAGTCGCCAAACGCACATCGCCTCTAGCAGGGGCGGCAATTAAATGCCGATTCTCGTAAATCAGCTCACTCTCAGAATCAACAGCTGATCTCCCAGAAACTTGTTCAAGATAATCAATCACAATCTTTGGTCCAGCAAATTCTTTTACGGTTGGATCTTCAATCGAGATGAAAGAGAAGAGTGCTTCGGTAGCGCTATTGGACATTGGGGAGAATACAAATCCAAATGGAGCTGTTCTGATTGCTATCCCTTGTACCAAATTGAAATCAATAACTGCTAGCCAAAAATAGGCATCGTACGTTCTTGACCCGTTCGCTACCGAACTGGCGATTGATGTGATGAGGCTTGTACGAACTGGATCATCACTTCGAAATGACCGTGTTGCATCTAGAAACTCTCCGGCAGATGTATAGCGGCGAACTTCCATAATTAAATATTAACATTTCGTCTTTTTGCATGGAATATTTGCCAGCAACATTTGCCAACATGTCCGCAGATCAAAGTGGAGGTGCCGGGAATCGAACCCGGGTCCTTCGGTACCAAAACAGGGCTTCTACGGGCGTAGTGCGTTTGTCGTTTTCTCAGTTCCGGATCTCTTACACACAAGTATCCGACGAACTCATTTGCGAAACTGTTCTCTGGTGTTGTTCGCAAAGCCAACACCATGAAAAGCCCTCTTACGGCGCTAGGTTCCGAATCGAAGGCTCACTCGGGCTAACGGATCACGAGGCTAGCTTATGCAGCTAGGGCGTAATCAGCGGCAGTTGTACTGGCGCTTAGTTTTTTGCACAGGTTATTGGTTAACGAGATCATCCTGGCTTCCTCGGCCCGCTTCCCCTGCCCCAACATCCAAAGTCGAGACCGTTCACCCCCAAGATTTAAATCTAGAAATCAAATATTGATATCTGGGATAAATAATGAGACTTGAAGCGTTACTGCGTCGCTATGTAATTGTGGTGATGCGCAGAATTGCTTCCGCGCGCTTAGTGTAGAAGATATAACCGACATCCCATACTTATTTATTCCCGCTTGAGTCAGTTGCTCTTGCCTGAGCGCCTATTAGAGATTTCGCGCTCCATTTCACGACCGGCTTGACGCTCAAGTAAAGCTGCTCGCTTATCGTGTGCCTTCTTTCCGCGCGCAACAGCCAACTCAATTTTTGCTCTGCCATCTTTGAAATATAGAGAGAGCGGAACAAGGGTTATGCCGCCCTCTTTTGTTTTGCCGATTAAGTCTCTGAGTTCATCTTTATGAACCAAAAGCTTGCGATCGCGCCGAGGTGTGTGATTGGTCCAGGTGCCCTCTGTGTATTCAGGAATGTGCACGCCGCTAAGCCAGAGTTCACCGTTATGAATCATGGCGAAACCATCAATGAGGGAGGCTCGTCCTTGGCGAAGAGATTTCACTTCAGTGCCCGTGAGCACTAATCCGCATTCAAAGACATCTTCAATAGAGTAATCGTGACGCGCTTTCTTATTTTGCGCGATGAGTTTGCGACCTACCTCTTTAACCATGGTCGCTCACCTCACTTCTCTCGCGTCTCTCCAGAACACACATCGATGGGCGATGCCGTTATTAACGAGAGTTTAGACCACCAGCGCTGTGATGAGGTGCGCTTAAACCTTGAGGTAGCGACGAAGCGTTAAGACAGAAGCGGTCACTGAGACAAATAGCCCCGTTGCAAGGAGATAGCCAGAGGAGACCCACACTTGGCCCCAACCGAAGAACTTGGTGAAGGAAAGCAACGGTGCAACTTTGGAATCTATGACGCTCTTGAGAAGAGCCAGCAAGCCCGTTGCAATTGCCCAGCCGATAATCGCCGAAATCACACCCTCTAAAAGGAATGGCAAACGAATCGACATAGACGTTGCGCCCACGAGTTTCATAACTCCTGTTTCGCGACGTCTATTAAATGCCGCAATACGCAAAGTGTTGCTAATCAAAAGCGCTGCCGTAAGAACGGATGCAAGGCCAACCAATAAGGCGCCATTTCGTAGAACGCCAAGTAACCGGAAGAACTTCTCAAGGATAGCCCGTTGATCTTGCACTACATCAACGCCAGGACGTCCTGAAAATGCACTGACAATAACTGCAAATTGCGTTGGGTCGGTTAATTTCACGCGGAAAGATTCAGGCAATTGGTCGGCAGTTACGTTCTGCGCAATCGCTGAATTCCTAAATCTTTCTTGGAATCTCGCAAATGCTTCGGTCTGCGACTCATAAAACACATTGGATACAACAGGAAGTGCCTGAAGGTCTTCCTGAATTGCAAGGCGCTGACCCGGCGTAACGACTCCTCCAGAACATGATGGTGATTCAGAGAGTGGACCACAGAGATAAACTGAAACTTCAATCTTGTCATACCAATAATCTTTCATCGCGCTTACTTGTGCATTGGCTAGCAACCCAATACCAAGGAGTGAAAGCGAGATCGCAACTGTAATAATTACAGCGAATGTCATCGTGAAGTTACGGCGAAGGCCAATCCCAACTTCGCTAACTAAAAACCGTGTGCGCATCCCGTTACCCCTTAGCCCGTATATCCGTAAACGCCGCGAACTTGATCGCGAATAACATGTCCACTATCCAATTCGATAACGCGCTTTCTCATTTGATCCACAATTCCAGAATCATGTGTCGCCATTACAACGGTTGTGCCCTCGCGATTAATGCGATCTAACAACTTCATAATTCCAACACTAGTTGCGGGGTCCAAGTTTCCAGTTGGCTCATCAGCAATCAGAATCGCAGGGCGGCTCACATATGCACGAGCGATTGCAACGCGCTGTTGTTCTCCACCAGAAATCTCACTCGGTCGGCGATCGCCTTTATCTTCAAGCCCCACGAGTTCTAGAACTTCAGGAACTTCGCGATCAATCTCCTTCTGCGAATATCCCAATACGTGCAAAGTGAAAGCAACGTTCTCGAAAATTGTCTTGTTAGGAAGAAGTCGAAAATCCTGAAACACGGTACCGACTTGGCGGCGAAGCTCGGGAACCTTGTGGTTTGCTAGGGTGCCCAAATCTTTGCCCGCGACATGAATGGTTCCGGAGGTTGGGTGGTCCTCACGGAGAACCAGCCGAAGAAAAGTAGATTTACCCGATCCGGAAAGTCCAACAAGAAAGACGAATTCGCCCTTGGTTACCTCGAGATTAATCCCCTCAAGGGCAGCCTTGTCCTGACCAGGATAAACCTTGCTGACATTCTCAAAGCGGATCACTCAGACTCCAATGGGGACTCAAAACGGGCACATGGTTTCTACGGGCCTAGTTTAGGCAAGGGCAGCGCATAGAGAGGCTCCTCAAGGCCTTTTTTGGCCGACAATTTCGCGGGATATGTCACTTATTTGGCGTAGTACCTGCTCGGCTCGAACTTTGGCTGAGTGGATAGGTGCAAGGAAACCAACGGCGGACTGGATAGCGGCCGAAAATTAAGCCGAGGCGCTGCTTCGGCGCCAGCGGATGCCCGCTTCGATGAAGTCATCAATTTCGCCATTGAGAACTGCTGAGGTATTTCCGGTCTCGTGATTGTTTCGCAGATCCTTAACCATTTGATACGGCGCCAATACGTATGAGCGCATTTGATTTCCCCATGAACCACTGTTGTCGCCCTTGAGTGCGTTCATCTTCGCCTGCTCTTCTTGGCGACGACGTTCAAGCAATTTCGATTGCAATACAGCCATTGCTGTTGCCTTATTTTGAAGTTGTGAACGTTCGTTCTGACATGAGACGACTATGCCCGTTGCCATGTGCGTGATGCGCACCGCAGAATCTGTTGTATTTACTCCTTGGCCACCTGGCCCAGATGAGCGATACACATCAATGCGAATTTCTTTTTCATCGATTTCAATATGATCGCTTTGTTCTACAACAGGTACAACTTCTACACCAGCAAATGAAGTATGGCGACGGCTCTGGCTATCAAACGGTGAGATGCGCACTAATCGATGTGTTCCCTGTTCTACCGAAAGCGTGCCATAGGCATACGGGGTAGAGATGCGAAAAGTCGTGGACTTGATTCCTGCTTCTTCTGCATAAGAAGTTTCCAAAATATCGACCTTGAAATTATGGCGTTCGCAATACCGCAAATACATGCGCATCAACATTTCAGCCCAGTCAGCAGCTTCCACGCCTCCTGCCTCAGAGCGAATCGTCATTAGAGCATCGCGATCATCGTATTCGCCGTTAAGCAAAGTTTGAACTTCTAATTGGCCGATTGCCTTGGTCACAGAATCGAGTTCACGTTCGGCATCTGCAAGTGCGTTCGCGTCTGATTCGCTCTGAGCTAATTCGATAAGGATCGGTAGGTCTTCAACTCTTTGGCGAAGTTCGGTGAGGCGCTTAATTTCACTTTGAACTCGAGATAATTTACTTGTTACTTTCTGGGCATTTTCAGGGTCATCCCAAAGATTGGGCACTCCGGCGGCAGCTTCGAACTCAATAGCATCTGCTCGTAATTTTGGAAGATTTAAAACCTTTTCAATTGAGACAAGGGTGGCGTCAAATCCAGCGATCTCAAGATCGTATTCGCGCGCAGCCACGGTGAGAAGAATACTCAGAATGAACGAGGTATGTTTTACAGAAGAAAGCGCCTCGTTCCCAGGTTTTGCCCTGATTGGTTCATTGGGTTGATTGGTTCATTGGGTAATTATTTATCGAGCCAGAGACCTTGCTCAGGGGAATAGAGACCAATCAGATTTGTTGGCACTTGCTCCTGCCGATGCATGTATTTCAACAGTGGAAAGTTTCGATTGTGGCAACCTAAAAGCGAGTGCTGCATTGGCGCTGGTATGTATCTCAACGGTATTGCCTTCACAATAGAAATCGGTGAGCCAGACTTTATCTAACTCTGGTCGTCTCATTCCATCGCTACTCATCCAAAGATCTAACTCCTCTAGAACTCGAATGCGAGCCATTACGCAATCCAATGGAACACCCGTCGCTGATGTGCCACGGTAATAGGCGGCCTTATCCAAACTTTGTACTGCACGCAATGCTGCGGCTTCAGTGGCTTGGGTAAGCGAGCGTTTTGAGACAGATATAGATGCAACATCAGTCATTAAAAACAATAGTGCGACTGTGATGAGAAACAACCCCATGATGAGAACAGAGAGCGAACCGTCATCTTTGCGTAATCCTGACTTCACTGCCATGGCGATACATACTCTTGCGCTGAGACATCTATTACCCGATGCGTCTGAGACGATGTAACGCGCAGTCGCACACTCACTCTCTCACCTGCAGTCAAGCAGCGATGTGAAGAGCATGAAAATGAAAGTGTCATCGAGGAAATCTCATCTTCTGTAAAACCCATTCGCTCAGCGCCAAAGTGCAACATCGTGTTGGCTCGAGACTGTGCATCTCCAAGATCTTCGCTCGTGGCATAAGCGCGTACTACTTCGCGCACTAAATTCCTGCTGTTGATCTCTATCGCACTCACATCGGCAAACTGAGTGATGTAAATAATTATTGGTAAGAATAATGGGATTGCAAGAATCACAAATTCAACGACGGCGCTTCCACTGTCTTTGGCATCAGATGTCGATTCTTTCAAAGAGTCAAGGCTTAGAAAGCGAAATAGAGACCTCTTTATAACTCTCACGGTTGGCGCTCCATAACTGCAACGCCAACAACATCCGTCATTCTCGCCTTTTCATGTGCCAAGAAAGGCATCGCAGGAAGGATGTTCGGTAGTAATCTCCTTCGATGAGTAATGAGAACCTGCAGTTTGCCTACTGAGAACCACGAGCTAAATGATGCAACTTCATCTGAGGCAAGTACTTCACCTGTAATAGCTCCCGTCGTTGCCTCGCTCTGCGCATAGGACAAATCCAAGTTGCGGTAATTAACCGCAAGAATCAATGATGCAGTAATGAGAAAAAGGACCATCAACGGAATTATTACTAAGGTACTTTCGACAACTCCGCGATCATCGCGCCAGAATTTATTGATGAATTTCATAGTTAACTAGCGGTTAACTAGCGAATCCCGTTCATCGAATCTAACGAGTTGCGCAATATTGCTGTTAATCGAGGCGCCGCAATAGTCCAAATCGCAGTTACAAGTCCCGTTGTCATCAAGACAACCAAGACCCATCCTGGAACATCGCCTCGATCACTCTTGAGTTCCTTTTCGGTGAATCCACATTCCATGACTTTCTTCGTCTTGACTCGCGTGCGTAAAACCAACGCAATAAACATCGCTGTAATTCGCTCGGAAAAGTTACTTGCAACTTTCACATAGCTCTCGAAGCCTCTTGAAAGCGCCTTTACTACTCCTACTTCTTTCAAGCTTCTCATTTGTTTCATCGCAACTCCTTGCCTCGGGTGCGCATCGGTCATGTGCCATCGCGCTAGGGCGATTCTTGGCGCAGGGTGCAGACAATTCCCGAGGTCTACCTAAGTACTGTGTACAGGCTCGACCAGTGTGAAAACCCTTGGTACGCGCAGTTATTTGCGGAGCATCACTACTTAAATTACATAGAACTACTTCTGGTGAATGACAGTTTCCAGACCAGCAATCTTGAGTTCTTTGCGAAGTTCTGCAGGCAGAGAGAAGAGAAGTGACTCTTCGGTTGCGGTAATAGTTTCCACATCAGTGAATCCCCGCACAGCCAACCATTCGAGAAGGTCGCGTACCAATATTTCTGGTACCGAAGCTCCGCTTGTCACTCCAATTGTCTCTACGCCTTCAAGCCAACTCTCTTGAGCCTCTGAAGCAAAGTCAATGAGATAAGCATTAGGGGTGCCATATTCCTTGGCTACTTCAACTAACCGAACCGAGTTAGATGAATTCGTTGAGCCGACAACCAATACAAGATCTGCAAGTGGGGCAATCTCTTTAATAGCAACTTGGCGATTTTGTGTGGCATAGCAAATGTCATCACTCGGTGGATCAATAATGTTAGGAAAGCGCTCACGTAACGCGGCAACAGTTGCAAGAGTTTCATCAACGCTGAGCGTTGTCTGCGTTAACCAAGCAACCTTATTTTCATCGCGTACCTTGATGTCCTTGATGTGGTCAAGGCCATCAACAATCTGCACGTTTCCGACAGCCTCACCTGCAGTGCCTTCAACTTCTTCGTGTCCTGCATGGCCAATAAGCAAAATCTCAACATCTTCGGCGACGAATCGTCTTGCCTCGTGGTGGACCTTCGTGACGAGCGGACAAGTTGCATCAATCGTGCGCAGATTTCGACTAGCTGCATCGGCATGCACTTGAGGAGAAACTCCATGCGCAGAGAACACAACGAGGGCGCCTTCTGGAACTTCATCAGTCTCATCAACAAATATTGCTCCACGCGCTTCCAG
>QYPT01000072.1 GCA_007280125.1 Streptomycetaceae bacterium
GCTTATCGCTGCGGGTGGGATGCCCAACGGACGCCAGGAGGCATGCATTGCTTCGACTCTGAACATTTCATTCCCAGGGCTGGATTCCGAAGCCCTGATTCTTCAGCTCAAGGATCAGGTGGCCATCTCGAACGGCTCTGCCTGTACCTCGTCTAACTACAGTTTTAGTCACGTCCTTACTTCCATGGGGCTTGCTCCTGAGCGTATTCGCGGCTCGCTCCGAATTTCTTGGTGCCACATGACTCCGGAGATTGACTGGGCTCTATTGGCGAAAAAATAACTTCTTTGAGATAAAAGACACAGCCCCTACTATAACTTTTAGGTATTCAACCGACGAGATGTTTGGGCCTAACTTGGGGTTATGTCATTACTAGTCATGAGCTGATGCTAAACTGCTAGGTTGAGTGCAGATTTGGTCTCAGGTTAGTTTATTTACGGTATTACGCCTGGTCTGTGCGCTTCTGGGCTGCTGAGTTGCTCGGTTGTTCGGTAATTTCTAGAGATATAGTGTAGACGGATTGTTTGCTAGGGCATTTAGTACTTCATGCCAAACCCAGGCGACGCAGTCTTTCAGGTTTCAGATCCTTCACGTGTTGGATTTTTCACCGGGCAGACTAGAATGCGTAGCTCGGGGCTGATGCTTGAGGTGCAATTTAGCAACGGTGATAAGTCGTTCTTCTTCGAACGTTTTCTCAAGGTTCTGAGCAAGGATGGTAAATCTGCGTTAGATCAACTGCTGGCTGGCGAACTAGGACGTGATGCCGACCTGAGGCGTAAGATGACCTTTGAGAAGCTAAGAGGCACGCTTTCCGAGTTCATCTACTCGATGGATGCCGCTGAGATCGATTTCATGCCATATCAGTACAAGCCTGTGCTGAAGTTCATCGAGTCTCCTACTGAGCGTCTGCTTCTGGCGGATGAGGTAGGTCTCGGGAAGACAATCGAGGCGTCGTTGGTGTGGCAGGAGTTGCAGGCTCGACGTGATGCTAGGCGACTTCTGATTCTTTGTCCAAAGACTCTGGCTACCAATTGGCGCTCAGAATTACGGACAAAATTTGCGATTCCTGCAGAGATTGTTGATGTGGAGCGTCTCAACTATCATTACGAAGAACTGCTTCGGCAGGGCGAAAATACTAGGTTCGCGCTCATCGCTACTTACACAAGCGCCAGAGGGTCCTCCGAGGATTTTGAAGCCATAAGGGACGAGGAGGAACCAAGATCTAAGATGGGCCGTATGGTAAAAGCCTGGAATGAATGGCAGCACCCCTATTTTTTTGCTGATTTGGTCATCTTCGACGAAGCCCATATTCTCCGAACGCCCACATCGTTGACCTCGCGTACCGCGCGGTCATTGGCAAATGCCGCTAGCGGGGTGCTCTGCGTGTCTGCTACTCCGGTTAATAACGACAACGAAGATTTACGTTCTCTTCTTCGTATTCTTGATCCGGGGACTTTTGAGAGCGAAGAAATATTCCAACAAATCCTGGAAGGGAATTCCCCTGCCGTAAGGATGGCCAATGCGTTGATGCAGACACCTCCAGGATTGCAAAGTGCCAAGAACTCGCTGCCTGCGTTAAAGTCCTCTAGCTACATCGCCGGCTCTGAACTAATTCCAGTTTTCGAAGCTCTACTTGAAGAGGCGATTTCAGCGGATGCCCGCGGAGACGCTGAGTCGAGGGCTGAAGCCTTGGTCAAGGCGCAGTCTTCACTCGAACAGTTAAATGTTCTCGGGGCTTATATTACTCGTACGCGCCGCAAGCAGGTGAAGGAAATGCCCGCAGTGCGAAAACCTATGGTCATTCCGGTGAAGCTTACTCCGATGGAACGTAGGTTCTATGAGGCAGTGACTAGTATCGTCCGGAAGCGGCTCCAGCTCTCTGCGGGAAGGCTTACCAATGGGCGTTCATTGAGCCTGCCCTCAATCAGTCCTCAGCTCCGGATGGCCAGTTGCATCCCTGCGATGGTTAAGGTCTACAAGGAAGGCGGGGCGGACGCTTTCATCGAGAATGTCATCGAGACTTTTGCGGAGGACGATGAGGCCGACGATGACACTCTTGCCTACAAGGACGAGATGCAGCATCTGATTGCTGAGTTCGCCACATACGACTTCGAAGCTGACGATACTAAATTCAAAGAGTTTTCCAGGATCCTTACCGACCCTGAGTTCCTCGGGTGCGACCAAAAGATTGTCGTCTTCGCATATTTCCGAGGAACGATTGAATATCTGTCCCGACGGCTAAATCGTCTCGGTGTGACAAATATCACTCTGCATGGCGGGGTGAGTTCCCAGGATGAGCGTACTGCTATAATCGAGAGGTTCAGAGATTCTTCCGGACCTAGGATTTTGATTTCCTCCGAGGTCGGTAGCGAAGGCATCAATCTGCAGTTCGCACGCGTCGTGGTCAATTATGACCTTCCGTGGAATCCTATGAAGGTCGAACAGCGCATCGGTCGAGTCGACCGTGTCGGACAACAAGCCAAGGTGCTTCCCGTTGTCCATTTCAAGGTTCTTGACACTATTGATGGTAGGGTATTCGAGCGTCTTTATGAGAAGCTTGAACTTGCACGGGTAAGCATCGGAGACATGGAGGCTGTTTTGGGTGACGAAATCAAAGCCCTGACTCATGAACTATTCACCCAAAATTTGACACCGGCGCAAGAGCAGGCCCTGCTGGACCAGAAGACTAATGTCATCATCCAGAAGGCTCGCATGCAGAGTCAGCTTGAGGAAAGCAGCTCTTCTTTCGAAGGACTTTCAGACTTCGTTCGTTCGCAGATCAATCGCAGCCGAAAGCTCGGACGATATGTAACATCTCGAGAGCTGCATGCTTATGTCGACGACTTCTTCCGGTTGAACGAGATGGGGAATGTCCTGCAATGGAATTATCAACGTAGCGGTGTCTTCAAGCTCGCGATGGGCCCGGTTTCCTTCGATAAATTCAGAAGTTTTGTAGCCAAGTCCCAGCCCGAATCAATCGCATCGCAGACCGGTTCAACGATAGTAGGGACATTCAGTCCGGACATAGCCAAACTTAACCAACGCGTCGAAGGGCAGCGTGTTCCTCTAGTCACACACCTGTCGCCCCTCATTCGTTGGATCACCGATGAACTTCAGTCGGTTAAGTTATACTCAGCCGTCGCCATGGAATTCAAATCTGACTCCACTCCTCCCGGTAGCTACGCATTTGCGGTCGAGCGTTGGTATTTCAAGGGAATCCGAACCAGAGAAATACTCGCATATGGTGTGACTAACCTCGATACTGGAGAAGTCCTTACCGGAGATCGTGCAGAAGCGCTTTACCTGGAGATGCTCAATGTTGGTTCTACCTGGGATTCGCCCCCACTCGCGGTATTCGACCTTCAGTCTGCTATGCATAGGTTAGACGTGCGAATTTCACATGACCATGAGTCTGCTGAAAGTCTTTTCATAGCCGAAAATCAGAATCTGGCCACGATTCAACTCAAACAAGTCGAAGCCCATTACCGACATAGGTTACGCCAGGATGAGGCCCGCTTGCAGACCTCCATTGAGCGCGGCAGCCCGCAGGCGATTTCATTTGCTCAGAAATTAATCGATAAGACCAAGGATCGCTACGGACACCGCATCGATTTAATCAAAGCAAAGCTCGGTGAGTATGCGGTCGACGGTACAGTGAGCGATATCGCAAAAGGAATTTTCCGTATTATTTAGACCATGAGCGAAGATTCCATACATAGCGACGAAGATAAAGAAATCTACGTACTAGGTTTGGATTTCGGTACTGCATTCACGAAATGCATCGCTCGCAGTCTAAGGAATGAGTCCACTAGTTGGCCGGTGGAATTTATGCTAAATGGAAGGCCTCGGTATTTCATAGACTCAGTTCTACGCGTCCGTGGATCCATGAAGAAGTCGCCATTCGAGACTTCGATGGATGACGATAAGACCATACATTTTCTAAAGATGCGGTTGCTTGGTAAGACCTCTGCGTCGGCCGATTTTTGGTCCGACGGGTCAACCCGTGATGAGGCAATCGCCGATGCTGCATACTTTCTCAGTCATGTGATTGCGCAGGCCAGGGATTACATGTCCATGTTATCTAGGAAAATTGGTAAAATCTTCGATGGTTCTTCTGGTAGCGAACTGTATGTTAATATGTGCATGCCGGTCGCGGTTCAGGATGAGCCAACCCAAGAGATATTCCTCAAGGTGCTCCATGTCGCTTATGCCGTTAATCAGCGACGCTCCGAATCTCAGCCGCTTCCTACATATGAGGAAATCCTTTCTTGTCTCGCCGACCCTGCTAACTTCGTTGATTCTGGCACATTCTGCTCCTGTTACCCTGAGACTTCGGCTAATCTGCAGTCTTTCCTGAAGTCACCTGCTCGCCAGGATGGTTACTATGCCTTAGTAGATGTAGGCGGCGGAACCGTTGACGTCACGTTGCTCGAATATAACAGTAGGAAAAAGACACCCCTTTGGTATTACCATTCCGAAGTAATCTGTGAGGGCTCTTCGCAGATGGAAATGAGATTAAAGTCCATTTTTCCTCGCTTCCCGATGCATAAGCTCCGGCACTTCAAGGAGGGTAAAAGTTTGCCCGATAATGTAGCCGCTGAAGATTTGAGGACATCTTTGGACAAGGTAATCGAGGAGATTCATGATCGAGTCGGACGTGCTATGGGTTGTTGCATCGAAGAGTCTTTTAAGAGATTCGGCTATTCTGACATACGTCGACAAAAAGATCAGATACGTGGAATGAGGTTTTTTTTCTGCGGTAATGGGATGTGTCCTAATCCATACGAACATGCTGTGAGATTTTTCCATCGCGCTTGGGATTGGAACCCCGAGCCGGAATCCGTACCTTTTCAGGCACCGCGTGATATACAAATTAATCCTGTGATTGATGGAGATGGAGGCCCGGTTTTCCAAAGATTTACAGTCGCATATGGCTTGTCGTTCATACCGGAGAACCTTTCCGATTGTATGTATCCTAAGCAGATTCCCCTCCGACCTAGGAATAATCGAGAGCCCGAAGGCTACAACCCTGCTGCCGACTACGAGGAGACTTGATAAGCTTGGGGCCGAACACGGGGTCAGGCCGTTACTCGTCAGATGCTGATACTAAATGCGTGAATTAAGCGCGTTTTTGGTATCAGGTGGATTTAGTAACGGCCTGACCCCTTGGCTTGGCGTAGCA
>QYPT01000029.1 GCA_007280125.1 Streptomycetaceae bacterium
CCGTTAACCACGGGGACTTAGCTCAATTGGTAGAGCACCGCCTTTGCAAGGCGGGGGTTAGGGGTTCGATTCCCCTAGTCTCCACATGACAAACAGTTCCGCAACCCTGCACACATCCATGGGCGACATCGTCATTGAGTTGTTCCCAAACCATGCACCAAAAACAGTTGCTAACTTTGTTGAACTAGCAACAGGTGCGCGCGAGTGGACAGATCCTCGAGATGGAAAGAAAAGCACTGCCAACCTTTATGACGGCACTGTCTTCCACCGTGTTATCGAAGGTTTCATGATTCAAGGTGGAGATCCACTAGGTCGCGGAACAGGTGGACCTGGTTACCGCTTCGCTGATGAATTCCATGGTGAATTAGTTTTCGATCGTCCATACATTTTGGCGATGGCCAACTCTGGACCAGGAACAAACGGTTCACAATTTTTTATTACTGTCGCGCCAACAACATGGCTTAACCGTAAGCACACGATTTTCGGTGAAGTAAAAGATAAAGCCAGCCAAGGGGTTATTGATGCAATCGGCAAAGTAAAGACCGATGGCCAAGATCGTCCCTCTACACCGATAACGATTAACTCAGTCACTATCGCGTGAAACGCACGGCAACAAATACCTTAATCACTGTAATTTGTGCTTTCTATTTGCTGCAATTATTAATTCCTTCACTTCAAGAACAACTCTTCTTAATCAATAAAGCAGCATTCGCTGATGGATCCATCCATGGAGTTGGAACGGGCGAGTGGTATCGACTTCTCACTGTCGCACTCGTACATGGCGGATTAATGCACCTCGGATTTAATATGTATGGGTTATTGGTACTTGGCAATCCCATCGAACATGTATTTGGGCGCAACAAGTTCCTTATTATTTTTACCTTCTCATTAATTACTGGCTCGCTTGCATCATTGGCACTCAACGCCTCTAATCAACCCTCTGTTGGGGCCTCAGGGGCGCTCTTTGGCTTATTTGGAGCACTCGGTGTAGCTGGCCGCCGAATCGGAGTAGATGTTAAAAGCATCGCTGTCATCATTGGAATTAACTTCGCGATGAGCTTTGTACTTTCAGGAATTGATTGGCACGCCCATCTGGGCGGTTTAATTGGCGGCGCGGTAATAGCAAAAATTATCTTGCGCAGCAGAGTCTGATTTATCCACAATAGTTATCCACCATGTGGAGAATTACAACCGTGTAATTAACGCCATTTCGTAGCGAGTGAAAAGCCCACACCAATGAAGGCGAAACCAACAACCATATTCCATGAGCCGATGCCTGGGATTGGGTAGTTAGTTGAACTCACATAAAAGACCACGATCCACGCCAAACCAATAAGGAAGGCGGTGACCATAACTGGCGCAAGCCAACGAGGGCTCTCGGCTGGCAAGGTACTCGGGTGCAAGATCTCCTCAGGGAGAATGTTTTTATCTTTCTTACGAAGCTTCGACTTTGGCATAGTGGAGAGGGTAACACGGGCTCAGGGTTCTTAGCCAAGCCATAAAACTGGCATAAAAACAGGAAAGGAGCGGGAAAGGAGCGGGAAAGGTTCACTATGCGAGAGACTTACGCCATGCCAGCCCGGAAAATCTTGGTCATCGACAACTATGACTCCTTTGTTTTTAACCTTGTTCAGTACCTTGGGCAATTAGGAGCCGAGTGCACTGTGGTGAGAAATGACCATGTTCTAATTGAAGAGGCAGATAAATACGACGGCGTACTTATTTCACCAGGACCAGGCACCCCTGAACGAGCTGGAGTCAGTGTTGCGATGGTGAAGTATTGCGCCGAGAAGAAAATTCCACTTTTTGGTGTGTGTTTAGGCCACCAAGCAATTGCGGTTGCTTACGGCGCAAAAGTTTCGCAAGCACCTGAATTACTTCACGGTAAAACTTCGCAAGTCCACCACCGAAATATTGGCGTGCTTAAGGATGTTCCCTCTCCTTTCCAAGCAACGCGTTATCACTCCCTTGCTGTAGAGAAAGAAACTATTCCGTCAGAAATTGAAATAACTGGCGAAACCGATTCTGGCGTTGTCATGTCTATGCGACACAAATCCCTTCCTATAGAAGGAGTTCAGTTCCATCCAGAATCTGTTCTTACTGAACACGGACATCACATGCTTGCAAATTGGTTAACTGAATGCGGCGACAAAAACGCGCTAGATAAAGCGGTTGGACTTTCACCAGTTGTAGGAAAGTAATTAGTTTGTCGGCGCAGTATTTACTGTAATCGTGACCGATGAACCAATTGTATGTGTGGTACCAGCATCAGGTGCTTGAGCCAAAATAACTCCAATAGCTTGATTTGCATCGTAGGCTTGAATTTCATTAATTAAAAAACCAGCTTGGACTAATTCGGTGCGCGCTTGTATCTCATCAACTCCAACTAAAGCGGGAACTTCAATATCCCCACTAGCTATTTGAAGTATTACACCACTACCAGCAGGGATTACTGATCCCGCTGCAGGATCCACTTGCAATACAGTTCCTTGAGGTTTATCTGATGAAACTGCAGTTGTTTGCGAAATCACCAAACCGGCCGCCGCCAAACTAGCCCGTGCATCACTTAATGACATCCCGACAATATCTCCAGGGATTGTGGCATCACCTGGACCATCAGATAGCGTCAATATGACTCCCGTATTTTTCTTAACCATTGTTGTCGGCAAAGGAACTTGACTAGCAACACGGTCTTTAGGAATTAAATTATTATGCGAGCGTTGAATTGTTACGGTGTAGTCACCTAATAGTGCGCGCGCTTCGGGCTCTGTTAAACCAACAACATTGGGAAGAGCGAAGAGAATGTTTGATTGTGTGGTGCCGGTTTTGGCGATACCAAAAGCAAACCCTCCTCCTATTAATATTGTTAACGAAGCAGCAAGAATAAAACGCCCCTTATTAATAGGTTTTCTTGCCACCTTTGTTCTAACAGCCTGACCTGCTCTTAATTTACGGACATCTGCCAGCATTAACCCAGCCGTTTGATAGCGATCTTCAGGTTTCTTTGCTAGCGCGACGGTAAGAAGTGTGTTTACGCCCTCTGGTAATTCAGGGTTTAGAGAACTCGGCTTAATAAGATCACCAGAGACGTGTTGAAAGGCAATCGATACTGGAGTATCACCTGTGTACGGCGGGCGACCTGTGAGCACTTCAAATAACAAACAACCCAGAGAATAAATATCGCTTCGATAATCTGCGCTTTCACCCATCGCTTGTTCAGGCGAGAGATATTGAGCTGTACCGACAATATTCCACGTGCTTGTAAGTGTTGCCCCAATGTCATCTAAGGCACGGGCAATACCAAAGTCCATCACCTTTACATCGCCTTGATCGGTAATCATTACGTTGGCTGGCTTGATATCCCGGTGAACAATTGCGCGTTCATGAGAATATTCCAATGCCAACAAAACACCTTCAGCAATTTCCAGCGCCCTCGAAAGCGGAAGACGTTCTCCGTTATGGATTATTTCGCGCAACGTATGGCCGGAAACTAATTCCATAACAATATAAGGCGCAGGAACTTCACCGGAATCGTATACGGCAACTATTCCTGGATGATTCAAACCGGCAGCAGCTAAAGCTTCTTTGCGAAAACGAGCTACAAAAGAAGGGTCTCTGGCTAGATCACTACGCAGTACTTTAATTGCTACTTGCCTGGACAACCTTTGGTCGTTGGCGATGTAAACATCAGCCATTCCGCCAGTGCCAATCATTTCTCCAAGTTTGTATCGCTCGCCTAGTAAATCTTTCATGAGGCAGCCCCAATCAATGAGATCTGGGCAGAAACTTCACCATGAGAATCAAGGTCTGAAATAAGGACAGTTACATTATCTGGCGCTCCAGAGGCGTAAGCGGCATCAACTAGAAAAGTTAATGAATCATCCAAATCAGAAATCTTCATGCCGGTCTTTATTGCATCATCATCTATAACAGAGGAGAGACCATCGCTGCATAATAAATACCGATCACCAGGTTCTGTTTCATAAACCATCAACACTGGAACCAGTGAACCTTCACCCATAATCGCTTGTGTAAGAAAAGATCTTTGAGGGTGTTCACTAGCCTCTTCAGGTGTGACAGCGCCTTGCTCAATCAACTCACGCAAAACAGTGTGATCTCTGCTTAACTGCACAAGTTCTTTACCCCTAAGTCGGTAACAACGTGAATCACCAACATGCAACAAGGCAACACTTTGGCCGTTGTTGTATAACATTAAAGCGCTCAAAGTTGTTCCCATACCAGTGAGATCGCTGTCTTCGCTTGCAACACGACCAACTTCACTGTCAATGTCGTGCAGAAAGTTCAAAAGTAAGTCTTCAGCAGAATCAGAATCAATAAGGTTTTGATCTAAGGTTGCGCATAATCGCGAAAGAGTTTTTATTGCACTAGCCGAGGCAACCTCACCGCCCGCGTGCCCACCCATCCCATCGGCGACAGCTAAGAGATGTGAATGGATAAGTGCAGAGTCTTCATTGCCAGAGCGCACAAGACCAACGACCGAACGTGCGGAAGTTATAAATCTCGACGGTAGCGGCAAACTCACTCTTACCCCTTGTATCTCTCGACAGCACGAATCTGTAACCGAAAGCCTAATGGTGATAATCTTTGGTAAGTCTTACACATTATTAATCGCGTGAGTGGCGGAACAGTAGACGCACACGGTGCAGGTCCGTGTATTCGCAAGGGTGTGGGGGTTCAAATCCCCTCTCGCGCACATGAAAAACACCAACCCTTCACAAATAATGCCAAAAATCTATGCCCATCGAGGCGCTTCCTTTGACTTCCCAGAACACACCCTCGCTGCCTATATGGCCGCTGTCGAACAAGGCGCCGATGGGTTTGAATGCGACCTCAGGTTAACGAAGGACTCTGTACCGATTTTGTGGCATGACGCAACCATGGAGCGAATGGCCGGAACATCAGGTCATATAGCAGCTCTCACATATTTTGAAATCAAAGAACGCTACCCACAAGTAATGCACTTTCGGGATTTTCTTGCATTTGCAATCGAAAATAAAAAGGATTTGGCTTTAGAAACAAAACACCCGGTACCAACAGGGCGCGAAATTGAAAACATCCTTGCCAAGGAATTAGATGATCACCAGACGGAAATCTTAAAATCTGGCATCAATATTTCTGTAATGTCTTTTTCTTGGATGGCAATCGAAAGTGTGAGGCGTTCGATGCCGGATATTAATACGGTGATACTTCTTGAATCAGTGAGAGCCAAACGCAGACGTCGATATTCATCAGCCCAAAGCGTCGGACCGGATATCGACATGATCAAATCTCATCCTGAATTTATCGACAAGGCAAAAACTGATGGAAAACGCCTCTTTGTCTGGACGGTTGATAAGGCGCAAGATGTTCAATTCTGCGCCCAAAAGGAAATTGATGTGGTTATTACAAATAAGCCGTCACAAGCGCGCAAGGTGCTCGGGTATCCTTAACCAATGATCACATACGCCTACCTTGGCCCTGTTGGGACCTTCACAGAGGCGGCTCTCCAAAAAATCACAACACCAGAGGATCAAACATTTCCTTTTGCCAATGTCACAGCAACACTAGAAGCAGTGCGACAAGGTCGAGCAGATTATGCATTGGTGCCTATTGAAAACTCAGTTGAGGGAGTTGTAGCCCGAACACTTGATGAACTAGCTACAGGCGACCCACTGATTATTAAGGGCGAAGTTACATTGCCGGTAACTTTCGCGCTCATGGCAAAATCAGCAAAAACTGTTATTAAAAGAATCGCAACACACCCTCACGCTGAGGCGCAATGCCGCAACTTTATTGCAACTCATTACCCTGATGCAGAAGTTATAGCCACTAACTCAACGGCTGCTGCTGCTGAAGCCATTACACGCGGTGAATTTGATGCAGCTATCGCGGCACCAAATGCGGCAGCACACTACGGATTAGAAATTGTTAAGGCAGATATTGGTGACAACAATGAAGCGGTGACTCGTTTCGTACTTGTTTCCAAACCAGGAGAGATTCCGCCCCCAACAGGACATGATCGAACTTCACTAGCTGCATTTATCGGGCGCGATCATGCGGGTGCACTTCTAGAAGTTCTTACAGAATTTGCAGTTCGGGAAGTCAATTTAACTTTCATTCAAAGCCGACCTACTGGACGCGAACTTGGTCACTATCATTTCATTATCGATGCAGAAGGTCATGTCAACGAGTCTCGCGTTGGTGATGCTTTAACGGGTCTACGCAGAATTTGCGAAGACATTCGTTTTCTTGGTTCATATCCACGGGCGGATAAAATTGCACCAACTACTACACAACGCACAAGCGATATTGCTTTTACTGAATCATCTCATTGGCTTCGCGATGTGAGAGAAGGACGAGCAATATGATCGACATAAAATTCTTGCGCGAAAACCCAGAAGCGGTTCGCATTTCACAAAGAGGGCGCGGAGAAGACCCTGCAATAGTGGACCAAATTCTTGCCGCCGATGAAGTGCGACGAACCGCAATAGTAGAATTTGAAGGATTGCGCGCAGAACAAAATATTTTTTCTAAAACAATGGGCGCCGCAAAGCCAGAGGAAAAAGCAGCGATGCTAGAACGCGGCAAAGAACTTTCAGCACTTGTTAAGGCGGCAGATACGCGCAAGTCAGAGGCTGAGGAAAAATCGGCACAATTAACTTTGTTACTTTCTAACCTTTTAGACCCTGCAGCGCCTATTGGTGGAGAAGCCGACTTTGTTGTACTTGAGCACGTAGGCACCCCAAGAGATTTCACAAAGGATGGATTCGCACCTAAAGATCACGTGGAACTCGGAAAACTGTTGGGTGCGATAGATACCGAAAGAGGCGCAAAAGTTTCCGGTGCGCGTTTTTACTACCTCACTGGAGTGGGCGCCCTTTTAGAGTTCGCATTAGTTAATTACGCCATTTCTAGCGCAGTAAAAGCCGGTTTTATCCCAGTAATCCCTCCAGTTTTAGTCAAGCCTGCCGCCATGGAAGGGACTGGATTTTTAGGTCAAGCAGCTGAGAATGTGTTTACTTTAGAAAAAGATGATTTCTATTTAGTAGGCACCAGCGAAGTTCCTTTAGCTGCCTATCACATGGATGAAGTTCTAAATGCGGAGAAACTTCCGCTGAGATATGCCGGTTACTCCACATGTTTTCGTCGTGAAGCAGGAACATACGGCAAAGATACTCGTGGAATTATTCGCGTTCACCAATTCGATAAAGTGGAGATGTTTGTTTTCTGCAAACCTGAAGACGCTGTTGCAGAACATCAACGTTTACTTAAATGGGAAAAGGACTTTCTTAACGCAATGGAAATTCCCTTCCGTGTCATCGATGTAGCCTCAGGAGATCTTGGCTCGAGTGCAATCCGTAAGTTCGATTGCGAAGCGTGGATTCCAACACAGGATGCCTACAGAGAAGTGACAAGTACTTCCAATTGCACCGAATTTCAGGCGCGCCGTTTGAACATCAGAATGAAAGATGCTGAAAGCACAAAGCATGTTTCAACACTCAACGGAACCCTTGTAGCGATTCCACGAATGATTGTTGCCATTCTAGAAAATCATCAAAATGAAGATGGATCTGTAAATGTACCCGCGGCATTGCAACCATTCCTAGGCATGACCAGATTTGAGCTTGTGTGAACTTTCGACCAAAACTTATTGCAACTGACCTAGACGGAACAATTGTCGCCCACTACGGAGAAATCTCACAACGAACCATTGATGTTTTTCTTAAAGCACATGCAATGGGTATCGAGATATTTTTTGTTACTGGGCGCCCACCACGATGGATGCCAGAGATTCAAAACGCTTTTGGAATTGGATCTGCAATTTGTGGCAATGGAGCAATGCTCTATGACTTACAAGCAGGAGTTGTTTTGGAAGAATGGTTAATTCCGGTCAACGCCCAACTTGAAGCGGTCTCTATATTGCGCAAAGCTATTCCAACAATTTCATTCGCTGTTGAATCACATGACTATTTCCATCGAGAATTAGATTACGTCGCGAAATGGGATGTTGGCTTAGACAATGTAGGTGTTGAGAAAATAGAAGTGATTATGAAATCACCAGCTTTAAAATTATTGGCTAGATGTTCCGATCAAGAGCTATCCTCCGATGAAATGTTGGCAATCGCACTTCCTATTTTGGATGGCGTCGTCACGGTTACACACTCCAACCCTCATGAATCATTACTTGAGATTTCTACATACGGTGTCTCAAAAGGTGCGACATTGGCCAAGATGGCACAGCGCCTGGGTATTGATGCCCAAGATTGTGTTTCATTTGGCGATAACCCCAATGATTTTTCAATGTTGGAATGGTGCGGTCGATCCTTCGCAATGGAGGATGGCCATCCAGATGGAAAGAGCCATGCCAAGGGCCAAGCTTTGCCTCACAATGAAGATGGCGTTGCGATAATCCTTGAAGATTTGATTCAACTTCCTTCGCGGGCCTAGTTTCAGGTAGATTACGCCGCGGAGGACTCGCATAGCGGCCGAGTGCACCGGTCTTGAAAACCGGCAAGGGAAACCTTCGAGGGTTCAAATCCCTCGTCCTCCGCTCTTTTTCTCAGGCTCGCGTGTGGCTGACTTCATAGCCATTTACGCTTGTTTGAACCTATGCACTTACCCATTAACGCGGGAAACTTCTCCCTGAGGCGTTTCTAACGCCATGCGTAAAAAGGCAGAAGGAGATGGTGCATGTCTGGAGTTTTCTCAGCGACGAGAGCCAAGATTTCCGAGAAGACCCTTCGTACCGATCGTTGGTGGCTACAGCCAGCAATAACGGTTGCTGTGCTTGTCTCCTTCATTATTTATTCAACCATCCGCGCCTTTGAGGCCAAGTTTTATTTTGCAGAACCTTTAATCTCTCCTTTCTATTCACCATGTCTCACCGCTGCGTGTCCAACTAATGGATCACTACTTGGTCAGCCACTTGGGACGGTAGCTATTTTCGGAATGGCCATTTCCCCCGCCTTATTTATTTTGGTTTTCCCTCTCGGGTTCCGCATGACTTGTTACTACTACCGCAAGGCTTACTACAGATCTTTCTGGCAGTCACCGCCTGCATGCGCAGTGGCCGAACCACATAAAACCTATACAGGTGAAACAAAAGCTCCACTAATTTTGCAGAACGGTCATCGCTGGTTCTTTATGGCTGGGCTTGTTTTCAATGTTCTCCTTACTATTGATGCCGTTTTAGCTTTCCGCAATAGCGAAGGTCAATGGGGCCACATGAGTGTTGGTTCGTTAGTTCTGTTGACTAACGCCACTTTGTTATGGCTCTATTCCGCTTCATGCCACACCTGTCGCCACACAATCGGCGGTCGGTTGAAACATTTCTCCAAGCACCCTTTGCGTTACAAGTTGTGGACATGGGTTTCAGTTCTTAACCATAAGCACCCAACATTTGCTTGGATTTCACTCATTGGAGTAGCGCTTAGCGATATATACGTTCGGGCCGTTTCATCCGGTTCCATAACTAATTTCTACTTCTTCTAAGGGGCGCTGACTATGTCAACAATCGAACGCCATCAATACGACGTAATTGTTATTGGCGCCGGAGGCGCAGGTTTGCGCGCGGCCGTAGAAGCTCGCGAAGCAAATCTACGCGTGGCCATTATTTGTAAATCGCTCTTCGGTAAAGCTCACACAGTTATGGCTGAGGGCGGAGCTGCTGCATCAATGGGTAACGTCAATGAAAAAGATAATTGGCAGGTTCACTTTCGCGACACCATGCGTGGAGGCAAATTCCTCAATCATTTCCGCATGGCCGAGCTTCATGCGAAAGAGTCCCCAGATCGCATTTGGGAGCTTGAAACTTGGGGCGCTCTCTTTGATCGCACCAAAGAAGGAAAGATTTCACAACGAAACTTTGGCGGACATGAATATCCACGCCTTGCTCACGTTGGAGACCGCACAGGTCTCGAACTCATCCGCACAATGCAACAAAAGATTGTTGCCCTTCAACAAGAAGATGGAAAGAAATTCGGTTCCATGGAAGCGAATATCAAAGTATTTGCAGAGTTAACAGTTACTGAAATCTTGAAAGAAGATGGCAAGATTGCGGGCGTTTACGGATATTGGCGCGAAAGCGGCGAGGAAGTTTTATTCGAAGCACCTGCGGTAATTATTGCAACAGGCGGAGTAGGTAAGACCTTTAAGATTACTTCCAACTCTTGGGAAGGTACTGGCGATGGCCACGCCCTCGCACTGAAAGCTGGAGCAAATTTAGTTGATATGGAGTTCTTGCAATTTCATCCAACTGGAATGGTGTGGCCTCCATCGGTTCGCGGAATTCTTGTTACAGAATCTGTACGCGGAGAAGGTGGCGTGCTCACAAATACATTAGGTGAGCGCTTTATGTTCAAGTACATCCCTGATGTATTTATTGATAAGTATGCAGACAACGAAGCAGAAGCAGATCGTTGGTATCTTGATCAAGATAACAATCGTCGCCCTCCAGAGTTGTTGCCTCGTGACGAGGTTGCTCGCGCAATTAACTCCGAAGTCAAAGCAGGGCGTGGAACAGAACACGGCGGAGTATTCCTTGATGTTTCAAAACGCCTAAGCGCTGAAGTAATTAAAAAGCGTCTACCTTCTATGTGGCACCAGTTCTATGAATTAGCTGGGGTCGACATCACGAAGGAAGCTATGGAAGTTGGCCCAACATGTCACCGCGTCATGGGCGGCGTTGAGGTTGAACCAGATACGGCTGCAGCAGTTGGTGTCCCTGGACTTTACGCAGCTGGTGAAGTTGCGGGCGGAATGCATGGTTCAAACCGTCTAGGTGGTAACTCACTTTCAGATCTCTTGGTATTTGGTCGCCGCGCAGGAATGGGCGCTTCTGAGTACGCAAAGAGCGCAAAACGAGTGACAGTAAGCGAAAAAGCGATTACCGAAGCGGCAGCAAGAGCTCAAGCCCCATTTAGTCGCACAGGTGGTGAAAACGCTTATTCATTACACGCAGAACTACAAGAAATCACACACAACTTGGTTGGAATCGTCCGCACGGGAGCAGAATTGGAAGAAGCGATTGTAAAGATTGCCGACATCCGCAAACGCAGCGCAAACATTTCTGTCAGTGGTGGTCGAGAATTCAACCCTGGTTTCCACTTAGCTTTTGATCTAGACAATATGTTATTAGTTGCCGAGAGCACCGCTAAGTCTGCCGTGTTGCGAGAAGAATCCCGCGGCGGTCACACACGTGATGATTTCCCTGGCATGAATAATAAGTGGCGCCAAATAAACCACATCTCTAGTTTCGATGGCGACAAAGTAAATATTCGAGCACAGGCTTTGCCTGCAATTCCTAAAGAACTATTCGATTTATTCGACATTCATGAACTTGAAAAGTATTTAACTGCGGATGAAGTAGCGAAAGGCGGATCCAACTAATGACACGCAAACTCAATATGCGTATCTGGCGCGGAAATAGCACTGATGGATCACTCAAAGATGTTCAAGTTGAAGCCAACGAGGGCGAAGTAGTCCTTGATGTGATTCACCGTGTTCAAGCAACTCAAATGGGAGATCTCGCTGTTCGTTGGAATTGCAAAGCGGGTAAATGTGGTTCTTGCTCAATGGAAATTAACGGCAAGCCACGTCTTGCTTGCATGACCCAAGTTTCTTCCTTCGATGAGGAAGAAACCATCACAGTGACCCCTTTACGCGCCTTTCCTGTTATTAAAGACTTAGTTACAGATGTCTCTTTCAATTACAAGAAAGCCATGGAAATTCCTGCATACGCCCATCCAGCAGATCTTGCACCAGGTGAAGCGCGCATGGAGCAAGTGGATGTCGAGCGCAGCCAAGAGTTCCGTAAATGCATTGAATGTTTCTTATGTCAGGACACGTGCCACGTTATTCGTGATCACGAAGAGAATAAGAAATCATTCGCAGGTCCACGTTTCTTTATTCGTATCGCAGAGCTAGATATGCACCCACTAGATACCTTGCGAAACCGTAAGCACACAGCGCAAGAAGAACACGGCCTTGGAATGTGCAACATCACCAAATGCTGTACTGAGGTCTGTCCCGAGCACATTCGAATTACCGATAACGCGATTATCCCCCTCAAAGAGCGCGTTGTAGACGTGAAATACGATCCAATTCGGTGGTTGGGCTCCAAAATCGGAAAGCGCGAGGGTATTCTTTAATACATGCGTTTGATCTTTCGATGGGCAGCATTAACTCTGGCCTTCTGGGCAGCAACATCTTTGGTACCCGGAATCACAGTCAACGGCGGATTTAAAACATACCTTTGGGTTGCACTCCTCTTTGGACTTATTAACGCCTTCTTTGGATCTTTAGTAAAGATCCTTACCTTTCCAGCAACAATTATCACTTTCGGGCTCTTTATATTTGTTGTCAATGCAGCGATGTTGATGTTGACCGCACGATGGTCTGGCGCGCTCGATGTAACCGGTTTCTGGTCGGCCTTCGTCGCTAGTGTGATTATTACTTTAGTGACAAGTGTTTTGCGAGGCTTTTATAAAAAGGCTACGCCATTCTAAAAGCCGCTCGCTGGATTGCACTCGGTGGGATTGTTGGTTCATTGCTTCGGTGGTCACTTGCAACATCTTTGGATGAAAATCGTGCGGGAACACTTATAGCTAACTTACTTGGGGTTGCAGCGGCAGCTTTCTTCTTGGTTTTTGCTGAACGACGAGGAAATGATGCGGTGCGACATTTCTTATTGCCTGGTTTTTGTGGAGGTCTCACAACTTTCTCAACCGTTATGTTGTTATCGCTGCAATCCATGAACCCACCAACTCTTCAAATCCCGATGGGAATCGGAGCGCAATACCTTTTTGAAACATTAATTTTGAGCGCACTCACAATTGCAATCTGCATTCCAATTGCTCGCAAAGTGATACCGGTTAAGAAATGACGGCTTTATTAATTATTATTGGCGCTTCAATAGGTGCGCCATCTAGATTCTTAGTAGATCAATACTTGCGAAAGTACATTGCCTACCCTTACGGGATTTTGCTAGTGAATGTCCTTGGATCATTTGTTATCGGGTTAACAGTTTCCCAACCTCGAGGCTCGGCAGTTATTGTTGAGGCAGGAACTTTAGATAACATGCATGCCCTAGTGGCCGTCGGATTCGCTGGAGCATTTACAACATGGTCAACTTTTATACTTGATCTCTATCTCGCTTTTGAAAACAAGCACTACAAGAAAGCACTCACAAACCTATTGCTATCAATTGTTCTAGGCTTGATAGCTGTTTCCCTAGGAATGCACTTAGCGAGATAAGTGCGCCATCCACGCTTCAATATCGTCAGGATGACGAGGCAAAGACTGGCTTAACACTCTGCATCCATCTTCGGTAACAACAACATCGTCTTCGATTCGGATACCAATACCGCGAAATTCTGGCGCAAAAAGCTCGTCATCGCTTTGAATATATAGACCAGGCTCAACAGTGAGGACTTGGCCAACTTCGATAATGCCTTCGATGTATTGGTCTTTACGCGCTTGAGCGCAATCATGAACATCCATTCCCAGCATGTGACTCACACCGTGCAGCGTCCAGCGACGATGCAAAGAGACCTCTGGTTGCATGGATTCTTCTGCACTCACAGTCAAAACGCCCATGTCTGCCAACCCTCTGGCAAGCACTTCTTGTGAGGCACGGTTAATATCTGAAAATTTCGCGCCCGGCTTCACTGCGGCAAATCCAGCAAGTTGTGCTTCATAAACCAACATATATAAGGAACGTTGTGCTGGAGAGAATTTACCGTTGATAGGCAGGGTACGTGTGATATCTGCGGTGTAGTACGAATCCATTTCAACGCCGGCATCAATAAGAATCAATTCACCTGGACGGACGTCACCATCATTGTTGATCCAATGAAGCACGCACGCATGAGAGCCTGCTGCAGAGATAGTTGTATACCCAACATCATTGCCTTCAATTCGAGCGCGACCAAAGAATGCGGCCTCAACAACTCTTTCACCTCTGGGTGTAGATACAGCTGCAGGAAGTGCTCGCACAATGTCTGCAAACCCGCGCTCTGTGGAATCACATGCGGCCTGCATCTCAGAAATCTCGTACTCATCTTTAATAAGGCGTTGTGCTGAAACAAAAGCGGTAAATTCTTCTTCACGCTGATGTGTATCAATCTTGAGATCTAATGACGCATCGTGTGTTCGCAGTACAAGTGACTCTTTCTTGTCATTTAATAGATCATCTAACGAATCTAGAGTATGAGTTTGAATCTCATAACGAACTTGAGCCTCATCTAAAGTAAAGCGACGTCCAACCCACAATTCTCCATAGCGTGCGTCGCGATAGAAAGCATCTGTTTCGCGAGATGAACGAGGATGAATATAAAGAAGTGGTTGGTGACCGACGCCGTTTGGTTCCATAATAAAAACTGCATCCGGTGTTGCTTCATCGCCTTGAACGCCTGTGTAGTAGGCGAAAGCGGTTTGGGGGCGGAAACGGTAATCACAATCAGCGTTACGAGCTTTTAGCGTTCCTGCAGGAATTACAAGGCGAATTCCAGGAAAGGCAGCGGATAGTGCGTTGCGTCGAGCAACACACCACGGCGCTACCTCTGCTGCAGTTATCCCGGTCAGTGGCGATGGTGCCCACCCGGACTTCATAAAATCTGCAAAGACTGTAGAGGGCGCTACATCATGTGTGCGCTTATGAGTTGCTGGAAGTTCGGCCATGTAAGAAGCGTACACAATAGATGGCTTAAGTCAGTAGATGAAAGTTTGCGATACCCAACGCGGACGCTAACCTTAGGTACATTGGAGACGTCGCATAGCCCGGTCGAGTGCGCCTCACTGCTAACGAGGTTCTTGTAAATTGCCCAGATTTTTTGAGGGCCACAAACTACGCTTGTTTTTCAAGCACCTTTCCATTTCAAAGCTATAAGTCAAATAGTTAA
>QYPT01000126.1 GCA_007280125.1 Streptomycetaceae bacterium
CTCCAACGCCAATCGTGTTCATGCATAAGTGGCGACGGCCTGCACGACAGTTACGGCAGAGACCACAGACAATATGACCCTCACCAGAAACAACGTCTCCAACTTTTATGCTGGTTACATCGGCGCCAATTTCACACACACGCCCGACGAATTCGTGGCCTGGGATAAAAGGAGGATGAAGATTCGTATCGGCCCAGGAATCCCAGCTCTCAATATGTAGATCGGTCCCGCAGATACCGGTTTTAAGGGTTTTTATCTTGACATCGCGCTCACCGGTCACGGGCTCCGGTACTTCCCTCAACTCTATGCCTGGCCCGCGCTGGGCTTTATAGAGAGCTCTCATGACGACCCCTTTGGCTAGTTACACGTTAAGAATAGTCACTTCTAAGCTCCGTCGGGTGCGCAGATTGAGCGCTTTTTCACTCACTTAATGCATAAATCTGCCCATGGGTGTCGGTGAGTGCTTCGTGAGGGATTACATGCGCTTTGTGACCTGGCTTGCAAAATTAATGATTGTGGCAGTCCGTGCAACAATTTCTATCCTTTTCACACTTGTAAGCAGGACGCTGAGCCAACTCCTCAAGATCGCCGCTATTTATCGCTTGAGTGTTCATCCAATTTTCAAGGAAATACTCCGCTCCTTCACTCGTAGGTATGAGGCGCGACAGCGAAGTAATGACAACAAATCTACTAATCGTGAGAGTAAATAAGGAGAAAAAATGGGCTGCCGACACAACACTGGATGGTTTGATGATGCATGTGCTCTATGTAAGAGCAATGACCTAGCTACTGCGCAGATAAAGCAAAATGATGAGTTGGCACAAGCCAATCGTCAGTCAGAGCGCGATGCCACGGAAAGGCACCGCGCGACTCAGGCCCAAACTGCCAGCATGGATGCAAATGCTGAGAAGCGTCATAGGGAAGTATTGGCTAATGAGCAGGAGAAGACCCGCCTGGCTCAAGAGATCAAAAAACAAGATTTAGCAATTGAGGGCACCCGTATTGACTTTGAAATGGCCAAGAGCACATGGGATAAGAATCCAAGCTTGCCCGCCGCGATGAAGTACGCACAAGCGCGAATTTCCTATTTTGAGGCTATAGGCAGAGTTACGGGATTTCATATCGAGTCGTTGCCGAGCCTATATGCGGAATATCGCAGTTATGACATTGAGCCCTACGACGGGAATAGTGCGGTTTCTCTGGAGAGTTTAAAAGATGAGTGGGAAGAAGCGCAATCGCTGACCTACGTTGCATCCCTCTCTGAACTTTTTTCTGCCAATGATCCCATTCTCGAAAAAATATCCTCTGGAGCTCAACAGTTGGCGGCCCGAGTTAACAGAATCCTTAATGCTCCAAAAAATATTGAGTACTTGGCCTCTGCAAAAGTGGCCCGAGAAGAGAGAATGGTACGCGAACAGGCTGCCAGGGATGAAGTCGAGCGTATTAGGGCCGAAGAGTGGGAGACCGGTCGCCCGCTACGGGAAAAAACGAAGCAAGTACGGCTCATATCAATTCTTGCCTCTCTTGCAATATTTCTAGTCCCGTTCTTTATAGTCAAATCGAGCATTCTCTGGGCGCCTTTTGTTATCTATCTCGCTATCAAGGTTGGCCGATTGCACCTTTCGCAGTTTTTCTTACCATCTCCCGCCGAAGCAAAAGATGAATCAATTGCAAAGATTATGGTATTTAAATCCTACCCTGATGGTCTATTGGTAGCAGTGCCAGTTACTCTTGCAACTCTCTATGTTTCAATTATGTTCTTTGACGTTGTCTACGCTAACGCAATAGTGGCGATTGTCTTTGGAGTAATCATGGCGCTACTCATGCAATTGAATATGGGTGATCGTAATATCACTCGGCTGTATGAGAAGCAATCCTTGCCTAATTTCGCTCTCACTCTAGCAAACGAGCTGTTTAACTTCCTGAGAAATATTCCCGAGCGAATAAGAAGTATTCGCCCTTCAGGGCGATATGAATTTTAACCCTTATGTAATTCTTCAAGTTGATTCCACGTGCGATGACAAGGAAATAAAGCGGGCATATCGAGCTCTAGCCAAGGTGGCACACCCCGACAGGGGTGGCAATGCCAAGAAATTTGATGAGGTAACCCAGGCATACCAATTTCTTAACGACTCAAATAGAAGAGCAGAATATGATCGTAGCCTGCTTGTGCGGAGCCAGCAGGAAACTTACTCGAGTCGAGTCAATTCGGAGTATCAAAACTCCCATCTTCCTAGTTTTACTATAAGACAGGCATTTAAGCGAATGGTGGATAAAAATTACACCGAGACTAATCTTAAAGATGAATTCGTGGCCTTCAAATCCGGAAGCAAATCACCTAGTTCAGCCTACTATTCGCGCAACAGCCGGCGGTTTTCTTTCCACTATAGTCAATGGTTTAACCCTTCGATCGTAGATGAGTTCATGGTCTCCGATTACATAGCAAACATTGCCATTATGTTTCCGCTTTTTTTGGCCGCCAGGATTTTTCCTAGCTATACTCATTTTCGCTCGCTGAGTTCAATTTTGCTCTCAGTAATTCTGCCTTCTGTAATTGCTACATTCGCTATGATCTATTTCATTAAATGGCGAAAAACATGGAAGAAGTTCGGAATACTTGAACGGGTCTTGCTAATTACTATTTGCCTCGTCGTCCTTCAGGCCAATCAAGGTTTGGACACTCTAGTAGCCGTAGTTCTTTGGTATCTAGCGCTTTCGGGAATCCTTAGATCGTATGCCGACGTTCCAACTAGACCTGCCCAAATTTTCTCATTTCTGCGAAATGTCTACGATAAAATTTAGTTCCAAGTCAGTCTATAGCCATCAGTTTCTTTTATGAGACTTACTTCTTTTGAAATTGTAAAGGTCCGATTGTGAATTTTCGCGCCATATTTGATTGAATCGGCAACCTTGAAACTAGTCTGTGCAATAAATTTGGATCCATTTTGTGAAGTAATTTTCAATGAAGGGCTCTTTATTAATTTCCATCCAAGGAAATCTCCATGCAGGAAAGCTCTCTCTTTAATAGGGCAGTTAATTGGGGCAGGCGTTACCTGAATCAAACATGCGTTGAGGGCGACGAGAATAGTGTCAAGCATGAGTGACTTCTCGGCGGCGCTAATGGGTGGAATTGGTGGATTAGGTGCAATTGATTTTGATGGGGCGGTAGATGGTGCTTGGCTCGCCGTCTTAGTCTCGGGTATAGCGCTGCTAGCTGGGAGTTCAGGTTGGGTAATTGTTGTAGAGCTAGATTTCGTTGAGGTGGATTTTTGAGAAATCAGCAGGACGTATGCACCAATAATTGCGACGAGAAGAATAGGAAGGATAAATAGATTCCTTGATTTCGCCTTCTTAGCTTTTGGTTGTGCTGGAGTGCTGGAGCGGGGAATTATTTCCTTCGCGGCCTTCGGCTCCTTCGCGGCCTTCGGCTCCTTCGCGGCCTTCGGCTCCTTCGCGGCCTTCGGCTCCTTTTCTGGTGTCATCGATTTGAGCATGTGAGCTCGGGTCAAAGGCGGAACTGGAGGATCTATATTTTCGCTCATAACCGTATTAACCGCAGACTACTAACGATTTTATGCGCAGTTATTGAGCTAGTTTGCCCGAACAAAGGCAAAGCGCACTCTCCCTTTAAAGTTTGGATTGTTAAAAGTTAAAATCCACTTATATTGCCCATCAATAGGTGCCGAGAATTCATTGACTTGGGTGTGCGAACTCATGTCGTAGCTCTGCACAAGGCGATCAGGAAGCCCTTTGCTTACGAGATAAACATCAATTTTCCCAGCATATCCCTGAATTGGGTCGGGGTTGTCGGTGAATTCCTGCATCAAATTGCTCTGCCTTAAATTAAAGATAAATATCGCTTGGGCCTTACTGGGCACTGAACCATCGATATCCATATAGCCAGTAAGTGGCAATGACTGCGAGCCATCGGCTGTTGCCAGTTGAGTGATTGATGCCGCCTGTCCTGAAACCCCAGTTGCTAGGGCTTGTGGTTTCATATTGGCCAATATCACCACAATAATTACCGTCACCAGTGCAGCAACTAACAGCCCCATGGCAATTAAAAAGTTTCGACGGCGATTTACTTTCGAAATAATCATTTCGGCTAGTCGTTCATTTTCAACAATATTTAGTCCGAGACGTTCGAATTCACGGCGTATCAATGGATCGATATTTTCGTTCATCCACTCGCCTCCTTTGGATTCCAATTCTCAATTACTCGTGTTTGCTTAGAAATCATCTTCTTTTTATCCGTGTCGAGAATCTCAGGTAAGAAATTCACATATGTTGCAATAGCTGCCTTGCCTCGAGCCAGATGAGATGCGACGGTTCCCGCCGGTAGTTCCAGGATTGTGGCTACTTCACGGAGGGCGTAGCCGTACTCATAGTGCAAGAGCATTACAGCTCTTTGAGCTGCTGAAAGTGATTTCATTGCACTCTCAACTAATAATCGCTGGGCTAACTCCTCGCCTTCATCTGCGTGAGATGCGATTTCAACAATTTGGTCTAGTCCAAGTTCACGATTGTTATGGGTACGCCGGATCTTTCTCCGCATATCTGTGTGGCGAGAAATCATCACTCGAATCGCGTATGCCTCTAGATTTTCGTGATCTTTGATTTTCTCCCAGCGCTTGAATACATCTGCAAGGGCCTCTTGGAGAACATCATCTGCTAGTTGCTTGTCAAAGCAAATTCCTCGAGAAGCACGAATTAACATCAGTTGGCGTTCATTGACCCATTGAGTAAATTCGCCTTCCTTGGTTTTAGACAAGGAAAACACTGACGATATCCATAGAGGGACTCTACCCAAAGGGCATTTCCGTGTACACAACCTCCTCTATCAAACGCACCGTATAACGAGGCAGAATTTATTCAGATCGACTATCAGTTTTTCCTGCAAATACATGGTGAACCTAACAGTGGACCTCTAGGGACCAAGGGGAGCTTTTGGTGTCCGGAATCAACTCACACTTAAATTGAGTCGAGAGTATTGTGCAAAGCTCTGCCGGAGATGTTGGGAGTTTCTTTATTTCCAGCAAGATACGCACTACTTCACCGCGAGTTTTCTTGGACATGTGTGTGATTACTTTCTTAACACCGTCAACTTGTGTAAAGACCCTGATCTCTACTGTTTTATTGTGCGGGGGAGTCCAGACACCTTTATAGGTCGATGATCTGCAATCAATGATGATTGTTGCTTTACGTGCGCTCAAAGTTTCAGTCACTTGAGCGCGCATAGCTGCGTTGTCAATCTTTTGCTTATAGGGCTCGATTTCATCCAGTGGCTTTAGGACGCCGTATTTGGCTGAAATAATCGCGATAGATCTCTGTCCGCGCGATTGGCTCGACTTATTCAGGCTCTGCCAACCCAAGGCCTTATAGAGGACCCCGGTATAGACATCAATTGCCGCCCCAGGCTCTGTGGATTTTTTCTCACTTGGGGGGAGCAGGATTAACACTGGGTAAGTATGCCCTGCTCTCTCATTTATCGAGGGATGAAACTTTGCGACCTGAACGCTTAAAGGGTTCAATCAGGATGTAGCTATCAAGTTGAATAATTCCCTCAACGAGAGTGCCGATAGATTCAAGGTAGCTATTGAGAATCTTTCTGCTAGTCATCGCGACTTCAAAGAGGATTTGATACTCGCCTGAAACAGCCGCTAAATATCTAACATGGTTATCGATAATGAGCGCTTCTGCAATCCTCGGGACATCTGCTGGGGCGCATTTAATCCACATCCAGCATTCGACGGGAAATCCAATGATTGCAGGATTTACTACGGCGTGAATGGAAAGGGCGCCAGATTCTAAAAGCGCAGTCGTTTTTCTTCGCGCCGTTGCCTCGGTCAATCCACATGCGCGCGAGATTTGATCAAAGGTCGCTCTTCCATTTTTAGCCAGCACCTCAAGAATGAGTTGATCATCGGGTAATAGCTCTATCTCTTTGATGGGGCGGGGCACGCGATCAACGGCTATTTTCTCGCGCTCTTCATCGCTTAAGATTCCAGGGTTCCATTGGGCGGCGGTGCGATAATATTTAAGACAGCTCTGCGAACTGATGGAAACTACTCCTGGAATACCCGGAATGAATCTCAGTATTATCCCCGAGAGCGTTTCGGGAGATCCAAAAATCTCGGTCAAGCATTCATTTGAACCTGTAGTCAGATAAACAAATATTGACTCGGGAAGATTGGCTAAGGCCGTGGCAACTATCGTGTTGGTTCCAGGTGCGCACACAACCCGAATGATCATCGCCTCTTTTCTAGCCATCTCACCACGTTCAATAAGACCAGTGACTTGAATCGCCCCTTGCGCCAGAAGCTCTTGACCACGACGAGAGACGGTTCGATCGGGGAGTTCTAATACCTGAGCGATAGTTGTAAAGGGAGCTCGGCCATCGGCCTGCAGGTAGCCGATAATTCGGCGGTC
>QYPT01000083.1 GCA_007280125.1 Streptomycetaceae bacterium
ATCGAAGATTCATGCTCCTCGAGTTGATCGAGAACAGGAGCGACCCATGGAGGGTCAAGAAATCTCATCAGCCGTTGCAGTAATTGATAACGGAAAATTCGGAAAAAGAGAAATACGTTTTGAAACAGGACGCCTAGCGCGCCAAGCCGGTGGAAGCACCGTTGTTTACCTAGATGACGAAACCATGTTGCTTTCTGCAACAACAGTTTCAAAACATCCTAAGGATCAATTCGACTTTTTCCCACTCACAGTAGATGTTGAAGAGCGCATGTATGCACTTGGTCGCATCCCAGGATCATTCTTCCGTCGCGAAGGACGTCCATCAGAGGATGCAATTCTTACCTGCCGTTTAATCGATCGTCCATTGCGCCCATCCTTCGTTAAGGGTTTGCGTAATGAGGTTCAGGTTGTCGTCACAGTTATGGCACTTAACCCAGACCACATGTACGACGTCGTTGCAATCAACGCTGCGTCCATGTCGACACAACTTGCAGGTTTGCCATTCTCTGGCCCAATTGGTGGCGTTCGCGTTGCACTAATTTCAGGTCAATGGGTCGCATTCCCTAACCACTCACAACTTGAAGACGCTGTCTTTGACATGGTTGTTGCTGGTCGTATCAGTGGCGACGATGTTGCCATCATGATGGTTGAAGCCGAAGCAACTGTGCGCACTATTGAACTCATCAAGGGTGGAGCACCAACTCCTACAGAGGAAGTTGTTTCACAAGGCCTCGATGCAGCAAAGCCATTTATTCGCGCATTGTGCGAAGCACAATCGAAGGTCGCTAAGGCCGCAGCAAAGCCAACTGGCGAATTTCCTATCTTCTTGGATTACCAAGATGATGCGTTCGCAGCTGTCTCAAAGGCAGTTTCTGCTGACCTTGCGAAGGCTCTTACTATTGCTGGAAAACAAGAACGCGAAACTGAAACAGATCGCCTCAGCGCATCTGTTAAGGAATCACTTGCCGAGGCTTTTGTTGGCCGCGAAAAAGAGATTCCAGCAGCATTTCGTTCATTGACGAAGAGCTTAGTTCGCCAGCGTGTATTGCGTGACAAGGTTCGTATTGATGGACGTGGGTTGCGCGATATTCGTGCACTTTCAGCCGAGGTTGAAGTTGTGCCTCGCGTTCATGGATCAGCAATCTTCGAACGTGGAGAGACTCAGATTCTTGGAATCACAACGCTTAACATGCTCAAGATGGAGCAACAGCTTGATACGTTGAATCCAGAAAACCATAAGCGCTACATGCACAATTACAACTTCCCACCATATTCAACAGGTGAGACCGGTCGTGTTGGCACTCCTAAGCGTCGCGAAATTGGACACGGAGCACTTGCAGAACGCGCACTATTGCCAGTTCTTCCAAGCCGTGAAGAATTCCCTTATGCGATTCGTCAAGTATCTGAAGCACTTGGTTCCAATGGATCAACTTCCATGGGATCAGTGTGTGCATCAACCCTCGCACTACTTAACGCTGGTGTGCCACTTCGTGCGCCAGTCGCAGGTATCGCAATGGGTCTGATCTCAGACGATGTTGACGGGAAAATTGAATACGTAGCACTTACGGACATTCTCGGTGCAGAAGATGCATTTGGAGATATGGACTTTAAAGTTGCTGGTACTCGTGATTTCGTAACAGCGCTACAGCTTGATACAAAGCTCGATGGAATTCCTGCATCAGTTCTTGCTGGTGCACTTCTACAGGCAAAAGAAGCTCGCTTAGCAATCTTGGATGTCATGGCTGAAGCCATTGATGCTCCAGATGAGATGAGCCCATTTGCTCCACGCATTATCTCGATCAAGATTCCAGTGGATCAGATCGGTGCAGTTATCGGACCTAAGGGAAAGATCATCAACCAGATTCAAGATGAAACTGGCGCTGAGATTTCCATTGAAGATGACGGCACGATCTACATTGGCGCAACTGATGGACCAAAGGCAGAAGCTGCCCGCGCGCAAATCAACGCCATTGCTAATCCACAGATGCCAGAAGTTGGAGAACGCTACCTCGGTACCGTTGTAAAACTTGCTGCATTTGGTGCCTTTATCTCACTTCTCCCAGGAAAAGATGGATTGCTCCACGTCTCGCAGATTCGCAAGATGCATGGTGGCAAGCGCATTGAAAATCTTGAAGAAGTAATGAAGGTTGGCGACAAGATTCAGGTTGAAATCGGCGAGATCGACCCTAAGGGCAAGTTGTCACTTGTTCCCGTTCTCGAAGACGGCGCAACAGAGTCTGCTGAGTAAGTAAGACTTTGAGCGTTCGACGCACAGTTCTATCTAGCGGCCTGCGTATCGTCACGGAGGAAGTCTCCTCGGTACGCAGCGCTGCGATAGGAATTTGGGTCAATGTTGGTTCACGTGATGAAACCCCGAGCGTTGCCGGGGCTTCTCATTTTCTAGAACATTTGTTATTCAAAGGAACTACTTCACGTACAGCACTCGAAATCTCTTCATCAATTGAGTCTGTTGGTGGAGAGATGAATGCATTCACCAGCAAGGAATACACCTGCTTTTATGCCCGGGTGATTGATACCGATTTACCTATGGCGGTCGAAGTCATTTCCGACCTCATCACATCATCGCTAGTTACAGCCAATGATGTGGACGCAGAACGCAAAGTTGTTCTTGAAGAAATTGCGATGCGCGATGACGATCCAGGCGACCTCGTTCATGATTTATTCTCAGATACTTATTATGGGGATATTCCTATCGGGCGCTCAATCCTTGGAACAGTCCAGTCAATAAACGATATGTCGCGTTCCTCTGTCTACAACTATTACAAGAAACGCTACTTACCTCAAGATTTAGTAGTTGCGGTTGCAGGAAATATCAGCCATAAGAAAGTCGTCGAAATGGTTGAGAAAGCTCTTTCGCGGGATGGTTTTCTTGATGTCAAAGGTGCGCCTCAAGTGCGTCCAAATACTCCTATCAAAGTTAAATCGCAACAATCTGTAGGTTTAATAAATCGCAAGACCGAGCAAGCACATATGTTTTATGGGCTTGCTGGCGTGGCTCGCGATGATGATCGCAGATTCACTATGGGAATACTTTCAGCAGCCCTGGGTGGAGGAATGTCCTCGCGCTTATTCCAGGAGATACGCGAAAAACGCGGCCTGGCGTATTCGGTTTACTCTTACGCTCAACAATTTGCGGGTTCTGGATTACTCGGCTTTTACGCAGGATGCCATCCATCTAAGGCGATTGAAGTTGTTGAAATTATTCGTGAAGTGTTAGCAGATGTCGCTGAAAACGGGATGACTCATGAAGAGATTGAACGAGCCAAAGGCGCTGTTAGAGGATCCTTGGTATTGAGCCAGGAAGATTCGGGTTCTCGAATGAGTCGAATCGGCAAGAATGAGATCGTTTATGGTGAGATTATGAGTTTTGATGATATTTTGAAAGAAGTTTCCAGCGTAACCTCTGAGGCAGTTCGAAAAGTCGCTGGCGAGTTCCTAGTACAAAGACCTACCCTTGCTCTTGTAGGTCCCTATAAAGATACTAAGAAATTTGAGAAGGTCCTGGAGGCTTAAGTGAGTATCAACGTTGCAGTCTTAGGCTCTAAAGGTCGCATGGGCGCTGAAGTTGTGCGAGCAATATCCGACGCGCCAGATCTCACTCTTGTCGCAGCACTTGATCTTGGAGATCCGTTAGAGCAACTCGTGAGCGCAAAAGCAGATGTCGTTGTTGATTTCACAACACCGGATTCGGTGATGGCAAACTTAGAATTTCTTATAAAGCATGGAATGCATGCAGTGGTGGGGACGACAGGATTTAGTGAAGAGCGGATTGCCGATATCAAGAAGTTGCTTGCCAATAATTCTAAATCTGCAGTTTTGATTGCTCCAAATTTTGCATTGGGCGCAGTCTTGATGATGCAATTTTCAAAACAAGCTGCGCGATACTTTGAGTCCGCTGAAATTATTGAGCTTCATCACTCGGATAAAGTTGACGCTCCCAGTGGAACCGCTGCTCGAACTGCGCAAATTATGACGCAATCACGCAACGAAGCGGGGCGCGCCGCCATGCCTGATGCAACTAAAACAAGCATCGCTGGTGCACGGGGAGCAACTGTTGGGCAGATCCCTATTCACTCCATTCGCCTTCGTGGACTTGTTGCCCATCAAGAAGTCTTATTTGGGGGACCAGGAGAAACTCTCTCAATTCGTCACGATTCACTAGACCGTATCGGCTTTATGCCGGGAGTACTCCTTGGTGTTCGAGAAATCGCTAAACACCCAGGTTTGACTTTTGGCCTAGAACATTTCTTATCACTATAAATCAACCCCAAGGAGAAAAGTAATGTCTAAAGAAATAACAATGTACTCGGCCGACTGGTGCAGCGATTGCCGCCGCTCAAAGCGCGTTTTAGATTCTTTAGATGTGAAATACACGCTGATTGATGTAGAGAGCGATCTAACCGCTGCCGCAAAAGTTGTTGAGATTACCGGCGGTCCACAGTCGATTCCGGTAATTATGTTTAGCGATGGGACTCACCTTGTAGAGCCTTCAGATATTGAACTCAAAGCTAAATTGCAATCTTTGTCAATTATCTAAATAAAATTTCGCTTTCGCCCAACTACTGCAGCTTCAGCTCGATCTGAAACTCCCAAAGCTCCATATATTCTCATGGTCTCGTGGCGAATTGTGCTGACGCTAAATCCAAGAATATTGGAAATCTGATGGTTGGTTTTCCCCTGTGCCATCAGTTTAAGAATGGTCTGCTGTCGGGCTCTAAGTTTTTGATCATCTGCCTCATTGAAAGTCTCTAAGAGTTGCTCGTTTTCACCTTGTTGGTGAAAACGCAAGGCTAAATAGATAGAAATTGCCCGGCTGCAGTCTTGAGCGACTGGTTGCATGGATTCAGGATGAAGTATGAATTCTGCAAAACGCACAGTAATAAACCCGATCAAGACATTCTGCGCGTAGAGGTTAATTACGACAAAGTCTTTATCTTCCGACCAGGTGCTGACGTTCTCCTGTGTGGCCATCAATGCCAAATGTCCAACAGGTTTTAGTACTCTCCATTCACGCGCCGAATAGACGTGATTTACATATGATTCATCACTACCGTATTGAGCAAGACACGTGCAGGACCCATCGCCGGTCAAATGCCAAATCATCGTATGCACGGGGTTGTATCGCGCTAAATAATCCAAGGAAATCGCACGAGTTACATTTTCAAGTGAAGGAGTTGAGGAGAGCCAGTCCAGCATTCGTGGCAACTGTGAATCCAGTGACATCATGACTCCTTCGCGTGCCTGATACCCGGATGGAATTATTGTGATGAAGGTACATTGCCGCCAGCGCATAAACCAGTTTTGACGCGAAGAATTCACAATCCAATAATCTTTAAAGGAAACGTCAATCCAAGTAGTATCTAGAACATGAAACCTATTGTTCAAGTCTCGTTAGATCTCACTGATATTGATGAAGCACTTGAGATGGCAAACATCGCAATTCGGGCGGGAGTAGATTGGCTTGAAGCTGGCACTCCATTTATTATCGCCGAAGGAATGCATGGAGTACGCGCACTTAGGTCGGGATTCCCCAAGATTCCCATCGTTGCTGATTTAAAAACAATGGATGGTGGTTACCTAGAAGCGCAGATGATGGCCCAAGCAGGAGCAACACACGTTGTTGTTATGGCGAGATCACACCCAGAAACAATTAAATGCGTAGTGCAAGCTGGTAAAGATTTTGGAGTTTTTGTTATGGGCGATAACTTGGGATGTCCTGACATGGTTGCAGGTGCGAGAGAGTTAGAAGAGTTGGGCTGTGACATGGTTATTCATCACATTGGTTTTGATGAGCGACGCGGAATAGCAGCGCGCGGAGAACGGATGCCTAGCCCGCTAGATCAACTGCGAGAAGTAGTTGATGCGGTCCGTGTTCCAGTACAGGCAGTTGGAGGTCTCTCACTTGAACAGGCGATTGCGACACCTTCATACGGTGCTCCACTCGTAGTTATAGGGGCGCCACTGGCCATTGATGCTGATTCATTTAGCCGGGGCGCAGGTAATGTTGAGGAAGTGTTGAGAAAAATATGTGAAGCGGTACACGGATTTGGCGATGTTCAAGTGAAAGGCGAAAAGAATTGAGTTCTATAGGGGTAGTAAATTTCTCATCGACACCTCACAGCGTTGAACTTCGCGAAGTTGAGCGGCCAATTGCAGGTGATGATGACGTCATTGTTCAAGTCGAAGCGGTAAGTGTGTGTGGAAGTGATTTGCACCAGTGGACTGGTAGCCAGAGCTGGCCAGTAAATTATCCAGTCGTACTTGGTCATGAATTTGGCGGGCATATCGTTGAACATGGCAAGAATGTCCTGAACTGGCATGAAGGTGACCGTGTAGTTAGTGAAACTGCGGCGGTGGTTGATATGTCTAGCCCCATGTCTCGAACCGGGCGCTACAACCTGGATCCCCATCGCAAAGGTTTTGGTTATGGCGTTAACGGGGCAATGACTCGTTACGTGAAAGTTCCCCAAAGGCTATTGCACTCAATTCCACCTTCAGTTTCATTTGAGCATGCTGCAATGACCGAACCTTCTTCGGTTGCTTACAGCGCTGTGATCGCTCCAGGAAAGATAAAACCAGGTGATCGTATTGTGATCATGGGTCCTGGGCCCATCGGAATTCTTTGCGCTGCGATGGCGCGATTAGCAGGTGCGCAAGTTGCCGTAGTCGGATTGGAAAGAGATCGCCAGCGATTGCAAGCCGCTCTGACGTATGGGTGCGAGATTATTATTGGCGATGCGACCGATTGGGCACTTGCTGTTGATGGTCTTGGCGCGGACGGTGTTGTAGATGCTGCCGGTGTTTCTGCATCATTAAAAAGCGCATTGTCACTCGTACGTCCTGCGGGTTGGATTTCTAAAGTTGGTTGGGGACCACAGCCATTAGATTTTTCTTTGGATCCACTTGTCCAAAAGAATGTGACGCTACAAGGAACCTTCAGCCACAACTGGCCAATGTGGGAGCGCGTATTGCGTTTATTGGAAATAGGGACTTTAGATCTCACACCCGTAATGGGTGGCGTGTATCCCATCGAGCAATGGCAGGTGGCGTTTGAGAAGATGCACTCTGGAGAAATCCTTAAATCAATTTTGAAACCAGTCTAATGATGCGCCTTAAAGATAAAGCGATCATCATTACAGGGGCAACCTCTGGTATTGGTGCAGCAATTGCAGCAGCAGCAATCAGGGAAGGTGCTCAAGTATTGGTGCATGGAATTAATCGCGAAGAAGGCGAAGCAACCGTTAAGAGCCTCGGTGATCGAGCAACTTTATGCATTGCAGACCTAGAAGAGGATTCTGCTCCAGAACGTATAGCCGCCGCGGCGGTTGCAGCTTTTGGAAAAATCGATGGACTTGTTAACAACGCTGCGAACGTCTCTCGTTCCAACCTTGACCAGATAACTCCAAATGATTTGAAGCGCGTTATGCAAATAAATCTGAATGCACCACTTTTTCTCATTAAGGCGTGCTTTGCGCAACTGCAAAAATCCAGAGGCTCTGTGCTCAATATTGGCTCTGTTAACGCTTACGCGGGTGAATCCACATTATTGGCATACAGCATTAGTAAAGGTGCACTTCAAACAATGACCCGTAATCTTGCTAATGCTCATGGGGTAGATGGAATCCGAGTAAACCAAATTAATCCCGGCTGGGTCCTTACCGAACGTGAAGATCGCGACCAAGTGGCAAAAGGTTTAGAGCCAGGGTGGCATCAACGCCTCGACCGAAGCGCAATTCCTTTTGGGCAGATGACAACCTCTGAGCAGATGGGTGAGTCAGCTATTTATTGGCTCAGCGATGAGTCAAAAACATTTACCGGAACTGTTTTAGATCTCGAACAATTTTCGATTATCGGCAGAAATCCAGAGAAGTTATAGATGCCTAAAATTGCTGCTTTCCCTAAGGGGTGGATTCACCAACTAGTTGCCCCGGGTGAAATGAGTATCTATGAGTGGATAGAGATGTCGCGCGAATTAGAGATTGATGGATTGGAGTTCTATAGCAATTTTGCAGACCTTAAAGACCCTACTCAATGGAAAAAAATTCGAGCAGCGGTGGAAGATGCTGGGATGGTTATTCCGATGATGTGCTGCTCTCCAGATTTCACCATTCCTGACAAGGATTTGCGGAGAGCCGAAGTAGAAAAGGAAATCTCTTGGATCCGCATGAGCGCAGAGCTTGGTGCGCAGTATTGTCGAGTGCTTTCAGGTCAGAGACGCAAAGAAATCACTCGTGAAGAAGGTCTGAATTATGTTGTTGATTCCATTGAAGCTTGCCTACCCATTGCCCAGGAACTCGGCATAACTTTGATTCTCGAAAATCACTATAAAGATGATTTTTGGACCGAACCTGAATTTGCCCAGATGAGTGATGTATTTGTTGAACTTGTCGGGCGAATTGATTCACCATGGTTTGGAGTTAACTTTGATCCCAGCAATGCGATAGCCGCAGGGGAGGAGCCACTTGATTTACTGGAAGCTGTGAAACATCGAGTGGTCACCATGCACGCAAGCGACAGATATTTAGCAGAAGGAACGATTGAGGATTTGCGCCGAGAAGAAGGCGGCAGCGCAGGATATGTGAGCTACTTTCGACATGGCGTTATCGGAAAAGGTCTCAATGATTACGATGCAATTTTCTCAACGCTAAAGAGTGTGGGTTTTGATGGATGGATCAGTATTGAAGATGGGGTCGAAGGAATGGGCCAGATGGTTGAAAGTGCGCAATTTCTAAAAGAGAAGATTGCTAAATACTGGGGCTAACACACTGATGCAGTTGTTCAAAGACAGTATCAATCTGAGTCTTCGTGGCTACATCTAGCGTGAATCCAACAGGGCCCCTTTGCCGCGTAGAATTAAAAATTCCTTGCTTAACAAGCAAATATTTCTCCACTGCGACGTAGGCATCAATGCTGGTTTGAAACGCAACAAGTTGAGCCACGCATGTATGAATTTTTTGTGCGCGAATTAAATCGTTCTCTTTCAGCGCTTTCCATAAGGCGATAATTGCCCACGGAATCTCAGAACCTGGCATGGTGCCTGATAATCCAAGTGGAAAAGTTTCCATTAAGCCCATTCCGCTTTGACCTTCAAATACCTTAGCTTTCCCGCCAGCAATATCTTGAAGTGCTTGCATTCGCTCTTTTACTGGCGTGGCCTCTGGTTTAAATTGAACTCGATCATACCCGAATTTGCTCAGGAGAGCGCCATAGAGTCCGATCTCCAGAGGGTGCCCCATGTAATTGCTGGCATCTTGCACGATGACAGGAATAGAGACACTGTCAATGATTGCAGTGTAATAGCTAAGCGTTTCATTAGTCGTTGCAGGAAAGGAAGAGGGAGGCGTGGCCATAAGCGCATTAACCCCGTCTTCTTCTGCGCACTTAGCAAGCCAGACCGCAATAGCAGTGCTATCTGCGCCAACACTTGCAACGAGGGGGAGGCGTCCATTGATTGCCTTCGACGTTTTTCTCCATTGATCTCGACGCTCTTGTGCGCTAAAGCGCATCACCTCAGAAACCATTGCAAGAACCAGACCATCTACTCCAAGCTGTATTAACCAGTCTATTTCTTTAGTCAAAATAATTTCATCTATGCCATCTTCTGGATTTAGTGGCATTTGAAGTACCGTGAATACGCCTTCGAGTTTCATCTGTAAGCCTCCATTTTTCTCTATGAAAAGTGATACAAAGCGGCTGACGATGCTGCGGCAGAAATCACTACGATTGGGAAGGGTGCACGTAGAGCCAGTGCGAGGATTGCTACACCTAAGCCTAATGTGCGGTGGTCAATCATCAGCTTAGTTTTCTCAGTGAAAGTTTGAACTCCAATGAGCGCGCTCAGAAGAACAATGGGAATATAACCGTTAATGGATCGAATTTTGGGATGAGATAGATATTTCTCAGGAATCGACTGGCCGAGATATTTCAATGCAAAAACGGCAGCACTTGTACCGATTACTCCCCACCACAATTTATTCATCGTCGGTAACCGATTTCCTATTTAGTCCCATGAGAATTGCGAGCCCAGCTGTTGCAATTACCGGTAGGCCTGCGGGTGAAATCGGTGTGAGCGCAATTGCTAAGGCAACAGCGGCAAGTGCAATTGCTCTGTCAGAGATTGTGAGCAATCGTGGCCAGACCAAACCGAGGAATGCTGCTGGAACTGCAGCATCTAGACCCCATGCAGCAGGGTTACCCATTGCTTGAGCGCCAAAAGCTCCCGCTAAAGTGAAGAGATTCCAAAAAATGAATACCCCGAAACCGGTAAACCAAAATCCTGCTTGCATGGCGTGATCGCCACGAGGTTCTTGTGAAAGTGCTACCCCTGTGGACTCGTCAATAGTTATATGGCTGGCAACAATTCGTTTCAATCCGCGAACTTTCAGAATAGGAGCCATGCGCATTCCATAGAGGCCATTGCGAATTCCCAAGAGGGTTGCTGTGGCTATTCCGCTGAATGCGCTGCCACCGGCGCCGATTACTCCAATAACTGCAAATTGAGAGGCACCGGAAAAGGTGAGTAAAGAAAGGAGCGAAGTTTGCAGGACTGAAAAACCCGCCGCCACGCTTGCCGCTCCAAATGCTGCTCCATACATCCCCACTGTAAATGAGACGCTCATGGAGTCGCGAAAGGTTTGGCGAGTGAAAGTGGCGGACACGACTGGAATCATGCCCTATTAAATGCCTACGTGCGCGCGGGTAGGTAGGTAAGGTCGCCCTATGTCTGAAGCCATTTTTCGCACCGATATGACCGTTGAACTCGTCAAAGCAAGCGCAAGTGACGCCGATGTGATTTGGGCAGCGCGCGTTTCCACTGCGGGCGAGCAATCCCTCGAAGAATTTGGCGAGGATCCTGCTCGCTCTGCAGGATTGATTAACTATTTGGCACGTGAGCGTCACGGATCTCCATTTGAGCATACGTCGATGACATTCTTCGTATCTGCGCCGATTTTTGTCTTTCGGGAATTCATGCGCCATCGCATTGCTTCATACAATGAAGAAAGTGGTCGTTATCGCGAATTGCAACCTGTTTTCTATGTCCCAGCTCCAGAAAGAAAATTAGTTCAGATCGGTAAAACAGGGGCGTATGAATTCATTGACGGCACAAAAGAGCAATATGAGATTACGACAACTGCAATGAAAGAAAGTTACGTCTTTGTTTATGAGCGATATCAAAAAATGCTCGAAGCCGGAGTAGCACGTGAAGTCGCAAGAGCAGTATTGCCAGTGGGTCTGTATTCATCGATGTATGTCACGATGAACGCCAGAGCGCTCATGAATTTCTTGTCGCTTCGAACCGCTCGCGAAGGATCACATTTTCCAAGCTACCCTCAGCGTGAAATTGAGATGGTGGCGGAGAAAATGGAGGAACATTTTGCGCGCCTTATGCCTCTGACCCATGGGGCATTTGAAAAATCTGGACGTATCGCCCCGTAAGGACGATATCCTTACCCCATGACGATAATTGCGCCATTTGGGCGTCTTGCCACGGCGATGGTGACTCCATTTAAAATGGACCTCACAATCGATTGGGATGGCGTTGCAACTCTTGCCAATCATTTGCTTTCCACTGGCCATGATGCGATTGTCGTTAATGGAACCACCGGAGAAGCTCCAACGACAAGTGATGACGAGAAAGACCAGATCATCAAAGTTGTTTTAGAAACAGTGGGAAATCGCGCCAAGGTAATTGCAGGTGCCGGTAATAATGAGACATCGCACTCAGTAGAACAAGCGCTACGTGCTCAAAAAGCTGGCGCACACGGATTGCTCGTCGTTACTCCTTATTACAACAAGCCACCTCAAGCCGGAATCGAAGCGCACTTTCGCGCAATTGCCGACTCCACCGATTTACCCGTGATGATGTACGACATTCCAGGTCGCACGGGAATTGCTATAGAAGCAGACACCATTGTTCGCCTCGCCGAACATCCGAAAATTGCCGCACTTAAAGATGCCAAGGGTGATGTTGCATCAACCTCGTGGGTTATTAAACGTTCAGGTATACCTGTGTATTCGGGCGATGACATTTTGAATTTACCGTTGTTATCGGTGGGGGCTGTTGGATTTGTTTCAGTCTGCGGTCATACCGTTGGACCCTATTTGCGTGAAATGTTGGATGCATGGTTTTCTGGCAACTCAGCTCGCGCCCTTGAAATGCACCAAAAAGCTCTCCCTGTTTTCACCGGAACATTCCGCACGCAAGGTGCGATATTGACTAAGGCCGCTCTTAATCTCATGGGACTTCCAGGTGGCCACACACGATTGCCTTTAGTGGATGCAACCCCAGCACAGATTGCGCAATTGCGTGAAGATCTTCTTGCTGGTGGCGTAACTCTTACCTCATGACGCACCCGCATCCAGGATTAGGTACACCAGCAAAGCTCAAAGCTGGAGCACTTCGCATCGTTGCTTTAGGTGGTCTTGGCGAAATTGGTCGAAACATGACGGTCTTTGAGACCGCAGGCAAGTTACTTATAGTTGATTGCGGAGTGCTATTTCCTGAAGAGACACAACCAGGTATCGATCTGATCTTGCCTGATTTTTCATATATCAGGGAGAGGCTCGATGATGTCATTGGAATCGTTCTAACGCATGGCCATGAAGATCACATTGGCGCTGTCCCGTATCTCTTGCGCGAGCGAGGAGATATTGCACTGTATGGATCAGCGTTAACTCTGGCACTCGTCGGCGCGAAATTGCGAGAGCACCGAATTTCTCCACTCACGCGAGAAGTAAGTGCTGGAATGAGTGAGGATATCGGACCCTTTACCGTCGAATTTGTGGCGGTTAACCACTCAATTCCGGATGCGCTCGCCGTTGCGATTCATACTTCAGCCGGCACGATATTGCACACAGGTGATTTCAAGATGGACCAATTGCCACTAGATGGTCGCATTACAGACTTGCGCGCTTTTGCCGCTTTAGGCGAAAAAGGCGTAGATATTTTCCTCGTTGATTCTACGAATGCGGATGTTCCAGGATTTACTCCTGCAGAACGCGACATCATGCCAGCACTTGACCGCGTCTTTCGGGCCACAAGACGACGAGTCATTGTTGCCTCTTTTGCATCGCACGTGCACCGTGTTCAGCAGATTATTGATACAGCCATTGCGCATGATCGTAAAGTGGCCTTTGTCGGTCGTTCTATGGTTCGCAATATGAAGATTGCCCAAGACATGGGTTATTTAACGATTCCAGATAATTGTGTCTTAGATTCGAAAGAGTTAGAAAATTTTGGCGACAACGTTGTATTGATTTGTACGGGTTCTCAAGGTGAACCGCTAGCTGCGCTTTCTCGTATGGCCAATGGCGATCACGTGATTCGGGTAGGTGAGGGCGACACTGTGGTTTTGGCGTCATCGCTTATTCCAGGAAATGAGAATCCTGTCTTTCGTGTAATAAACGAACTCACTCGTTTTGGTGCAAGAGTTGTACATAAAGGAAATGCCCTTGTGCATGTTTCTGGTCACGCTGCAGCAGGCGAACTTCTATATTGCTACAACATTGTTAAGCCCAAGTATGTAATGCCGGTTCACGGTGAGTGGCGCCATCTCCGAGCCAATGCTGAATTAGCTATTCAAACAGGTGTCCCTAGAGAAAATGCAATCATTATTGAAAATGGAATTGTTGTTGATCTCGTAGATCATGTGGCATCGGTTGCAGGAAGTGTCCCGGTGGGATTTGTGTATGTTGACGGTCAAAGTATTGGTGATATTACTGAGGCATCGCTGAAAGATCGCCGAATACTTGGCGAAGAAGGCTTCATATCGGTAGTAGTGGTTGTTGATTCCCAAAGTGGAAAAATCGTTGCAGGTCCAGATATACATGCGCGCGGATTTGCTGAAGATCTGGAATTATTTGACGAAGTGAAGTCTCGAATAGAAAAAGCATTGGCCGTTGCCGTTGCTGATGGCATCAATGGCACGCATCAACTCTCGCAGATAGTCAGAAAGACTGTAGGAGGATGGGTTGGCGGAGAACATCGTCGACGCCCAATGATCGTTCCACTCGTCATTGAGGTATAGCCCGTACGCTCGGCGCGCCTGAGCTCCCGTAATTTATTAAGAAAATAGACTTAACCCATGGCTAAAAAGAAATCACGCGCGCCTAAAACCGCCATGGTTGGGCGCGGTCTGGCAAATGTCTGGCGATTTATCGCCAACATATTTGGGGGCTCTGTTCGATTTCTTGCCCGTGGCGCCAAAGATTTAGACCCTGTTCACCAGCGCGATGGCGTGGCATTTCTATTTCTGATCTTTGCAATTATTGCTGCAGCTGGTACATGGTTTAACTCAGACAATCTTGTGGGCCGGGCGCTGTTCTCTTTTATATATGGAGGATTTGGTCGAGTAGGTTTCTTGACTCCACTGCTTTTCCTATATTTCGCACTTCGACTTTTCCGTGTGCCTGACGAACAATCAGCAACTGGGCGTATCACAGTGGGTACTTTTGCACTTCTCTTAAGTAGCGCCGGATTAGTGCACATGCTCAATGGATCATCGGGAACTGGCGCAACCGCCATGCGACATGGTGGGGGATGGCTCGGTTATGGCGTTTCTCACCCTCTGATTCTCTTAATGACTTCATTATTGACTTATCCAGTTTTGGTTTGCCTATTTCTATTTGGACTTTTGGTGATCACTGCTACGCCTGTTTCGCAAGTATTTATCAGGATTAAAACGACTCTTATGTGGGTTTATTCGAAAGTATCTGGACGCGTCAAGCGCGCTAGCGAAGATTTTGAGATTTCCGAATCTCCACCTTTTGAAACACCCTTAGTTGCACAGTGGCCACATGAAGTCGATGATGCCCACGATGATGAAGAGTTAGATGAAGAAAGTTTCGATGAAGAATTTACTGTGCCAGTTCCCCTCCCTGTGGTTCATCCTGTTGTCACCGGGGGAGATAAGAACGCTGACAAGCATCCAGTACAGCTACTACTTTCTAGTGACTCTAAATACATTTTGCCGCCTCCGGATTCGCTACGAACCGGGGTACCCGCCAAGGCTAAAAGCAAAGCAAATGACATTGTTGTCGCCTCACTTACTGAGGTTTTTGCTCAATTTGAAATTGATGCGACCGTAACAGGGTTTATGCGCGGGCCGACGGTGACTAGATATGAAGTAGAACTTGGAAACGCAGTAAAAGTAGAGCGAATTACTGCTCTTGCTAAGAATATTTCCTATGCGGTCGCAAGTGCCGAAGTAAGAATTCTTTCGCCTATTCCGGGAAAGTCTGCCGTAGGAATTGAAATTCCAAACACTGATCGCGAAATTGTTGCACTAGGTGACGTCATGCGTTCTTCTGTAGCGGGACAAGATCACCACCCAATGCTTGTGGCTCTTGGGAAAGATGTTGAAGGAAATTTTGTCTGTGCAAATCTTGCAAAAATGCCGCACTTGCTAGTTGCTGGCGCAACAGGTGCAGGTAAATCCTCGATGATTAACGCAATGATTGTTTCGATCCTTATGAGATCGACTCCCGATGAAGTGCGTTTGATTTTGATAGATCCAAAGCGCGTGGAGTTAACGGCTTATGAAGGAATTCCACACCTCATTACGCCAATTATTACGAGTCCAAAGAAAGCCGCAGATGCGCTTCAATGGGTTGTCCGTGAAATGGACCTGAGATACGAGGATCTATCCACCTTTGGCTATCGTCATATTGACGATTTCAATAAAGCAGTGCGCGCCGGCAAAGCTGTAGCTCCTCCAGGCAGTGATCGCATTCTTGAGCCCTATCCGTATTTACTCATTATTATTGATGAGCTCGCTGACTTGATGATGATTGCGGCGAAAGAGGTTGAAGAGTGCGTCGTGCGCATAACACAGCTGGCACGGTCTGCTGGAATTCATTTAGTTCTAGCTACACAACGGCCTAGTGTTGATGTAGTTACTGGGTTAATCAAAGCCAACGTGCCATCGCGATTGTCATTTGCAACAAGTTCATTGGCAGATAGCCGAGTCATTCTGGATCAAGGTGGCGCCGAAAAGTTAGTTGGCCAAGGCGATGGCCTCTTTATTCCGATGGGTGCAAGTCGTGCAGTTCGAATTCAGGGCGCGTACGTTTCGGAGAGAGAAATTGAAGTTGTTGTTAACCATGTGAAAGGTCAACTTTCACCACGCTACAGAACCGATGTCACTGCTCCAGCAGCTCGCAACTTAGGTACGGGCGATACGGAAATTGGTGATGACATTGATTTACTTTTACAAGCGGTGCACCTTGTTATCACTACTCAGTTTGGTTCAACGTCAATGTTGCAACGCAAACTTAGAGTCGGGTTTGCAAAGGCTGGGAGACTTATGGATTTGATGGAATCTCGAGGCATCGTTGGGCCATCCGAAGGTTCCAAAGCGCGTGTGGTTTTGGTGAAGGTGGAAGACCTAGAGAACGTGCTCGATACGATCCACGATTAACCCCCTTGGACCTTCGGAAGCATCTAAGGGAGTATCCGAGAGGGTGAGTTGAGTGAATTCTTGGCTTTACCCTTTTACTATGTTCGCAATAGGGGTTACCCTGGTGATTCAGGATTATTGCTTTTCACTCTTAAGAGGATTTCATGTCACTGGGCTCATCATTACGTGAAGCACGCGATGGAGCTGGACTGACCCTTGATGAATTAGCGTCACGAACAAGTATTCGCGTGGATGTATTAAAGGATTTTGAAAATGATAACTTCACTAAATCTGGTGGTGAAGCTTATGCCCGAGGCCATCTTCGAATTCTGGCTAAAGCTTTAAATGTTGCTTCATCGACTTTCTTGGATGCCTACGATTGTGAGCACGTTGTAAAGAAGCGTGCAATGTCTGAGATGCTCATTGAAAATAATGTGATGGCCGCTCGCGCAGATAAGCCTAGAATTTCTCTCAAGACTTTGTCGATTATTTCTGCAACAGTGGTTGGCGTCGTTGCTCTGGGCCAAATAGTTATGACTAATACTTCATCAGATAAAGTCTCGGTTTTGCAAACAACCGCAAAGCCCACATCAACCCCTTCTGCGGTTGCTTCGCCTTCACCTTCACAGACATCAGACCCAACGACCCCTGTAACCACGGGTATGCAAGTTCAGGTCAGTGCTACTCGGGGCAACTCATGGATTTTTGTGACTGATCCAACTGGGCAAACGATTTTCTCTGGCCAATTGCGAAAGGGCATGAGTAATACTTTTACTAGCGAAACTACTCTTTCAATACGCTTTGGTAACGCTGGCGGCGTAGATGTGACGGTGAATGGGGTCGCGGTTGGCTCGATAGGGGCTAATGGTGAAGTCGTCGATAGGACGTTTGGGGCGAATTCTTCCCTGTAACTCTGTATCATCACTTCAATGAATCGCACAGTTGCAGTGGTCACTTTGGGTTGCGCACGCAATGAAGTTGATTCTGAAGAATTAGCTGGTCGCCTTTCTGCTGATGGTTGGACCCTAGTTGACGATGTTGAAAGCGCCGAAGTCGCATTAGTTAACACCTGTGGGTTTATTGAATCGGCGAAGAAAGATTCGATTGATGCACTCCTTGAGGCGAATTCGCTCAAAGGCCATGGCGTTACACGCGCAGTCGTGGCAGTTGGATGCATGGCCGAACGTTACGGAGAAGAATTAGCTAAGGCCCTACCAGAAGCTGATGCCATTCTTGGCTTTGATGATTACCGCGACATCAGTGCACGCTTGCAATCAATCGTTGCTGGAGAAAAACATCTTCCTCACACTCCAAAAGATCGCAGGGCGCTATTACCTATCTCACCGGTGGAGAGAGCGGTAGTCCGTGACGCCGATTTTGCTTCGTCGCTAGGAGCGGGCGGTTCTATATTTCGCAAACGCCTAGGACATGCACCGTGGGCACCACTAAAGATTGCATCTGGCTGCGACAGGCGATGTTCGTTCTGCGCTATCCCATATTTCCGAGGATCGTTTGTATCGCGCAGGCCTACTGAAATTATTGATGAGGCACGCTGGTTGGCAGGTGAAGGCGTCACCGAGCTCTTCCTCGTGAGCGAGAACACCACCTCTTACGGCAAGGATTTGGGTGATCTTCGCCTGATGGAGAAAGTTTTGCCTGATTTAGCCGCCATCGAAGGTGTTACTCGTATCAGGCTCTCATATTTACAGCCAGCCGAAATGCGACCCACCTTGTTGCAGGCGATGATTGAAACCGAAAAAGTGGCACCATATTTTGATCTTTCATTCCAACATGCCAGTGGCTCGGTCTTGCGTCGAATGCGACGTTTTGGAGATACAGAGAAATTCCTGCACCTGATTTCTCAAATCAGGGCGCTCTCTCCAGAGGCTGGAATTCGATCGAACGTA
>QYPT01000021.1 GCA_007280125.1 Streptomycetaceae bacterium
CCAAGGAGAGCCCAGTCATCTCGCAGTCGATCCAGATCAGGTTCGGTTGTTCATTGGCCATGCGCGCCTGGCAGGAATTGAACCTGCGACAACCCGCTTAGAAGGCGGGTGCTCTATCCGACTGAGCTACAGGCGCATGTAGATCTTTTTGTCGATACGGAGTCTAGCGACTCTAGCCACTAAGGTTTCATTCCATGGCCGAGTTTATTTATACGATGAAGAAGGCGCGCAAAGCGCACGGCGAGAAAGTCATTCTCGATGACGTGACCCTGGCTTTCTATCCTGGAGCCAAGATCGGCGTCGTAGGACCCAACGGAGCGGGTAAATCAACGGTCCTACAAATCATGGCTGGATTGCAACAACCATCAAATGGTGAAGCATTTTTATCACCCGGTTACACGGTAGGTATTTTGTTACAAGAGCCGCCGTTAAATGACGAGAAAAACGTTTTAGAAAATGTGCAAGAAGGCGTTGCCGAAACTATGGCGCTCATGGCCAGATTCAATGCTGTCAGCGATGAGATGGGAGACCCCAATGCTGATTACGACAAATTGCTCGCCGAAATGGGAAATCTTCAAGAGCAGTTAGATCACCGCAATGCATGGGATCTAGATTCACAATTGGAACAAGCAATGGATGCACTTCGTTGTCCACCACCTGAAGGCGATGTAAAAGTTCTCTCGGGCGGAGAACGCCGGCGCGTTGCGCTCTGCAAATTGCTATTGCAGCAACCAGATCTTCTTTTGCTCGATGAGCCAACAAACCATTTAGATGCCGAGTCTGTTCAATGGCTTGAGCAACATTTGAGTAAGTATCCGGGTACCGTCGTTGCGATTACTCACGATAGGTATTTCTTGGACAATGTTGCCGAGTGGATTTTGGAACTCGATAGAGGCAGGGCTTATCCATATGAGGGCAACTATTCGACATATCTGGAAACAAAGTCAACGCGTCTGAAAATTGAAGGACAGAAAGATGCCAAGCGCGTTAAGCGCCTGACAGAAGAACTTGAATGGGTGCGTCAAAATTCAAAAGGACGCCAAGCAAAGTCAAAGGCCCGTCTTGCACGCTATGAAGAGATGGCTGCCGAGGCCGACAAGATGCGTAAGTTGGACTTTGAAGAAATTCAGATTCCACCTGGACCGCGCTTAGGAAATATTGTTGTAGAAGTTGAAAATCTCTCTAAAGGATTTGATGACCGACTTCTTGTGGATGATCTCTCATTCACTTTGCCGCGTAACGGAATTGTTGGAGTCATTGGACCTAACGGTGCAGGTAAGACAACTCTCTTTAAGATGCTTATGGGCGTCGAAACACCAGATTCAGGCAAGATTAAAGTGGGAGAGACTGTAAAGATTTCCTATGTTGATCAGTCACGTTCTGGCATCGATCCTAAGAAGACTCTGTGGGAAGTTGTCTCTGACGGTTTGGATTACATCAAGGTAGGTCTTGTTGAAATGCCTAGCCGTGCATATGTATCAGCATTTGGGTTCAAGGGACCAGATCAACAAAAGCAAGCAGGCGTTCTCTCTGGTGGAGAGCGAAACCGCCTCAATCTTGCTTTGACATTAAAGATGGGTGGCAATCTATTGCTACTTGATGAGCCAACGAACGATTTAGATGTTGAAACGCTCGGCTCGTTAGAAAATGCGTTACTAGAATTTCCTGGCTGCGCAGTAGTCGTATCTCACGATCGCTGGTTCCTCGACCGCGTAGCAACTCACATTTTGGCTTACGAAGGTGAATCAAAGTGGTTCTGGTTTGAAGGCAACTTTGAATCATATGAAAAAAACAAGATTGAACGACTTGGCGTTGATGCTGCTCGTCCGCACCGCGTCACTTACAGAAAGTTGACACGGTAATGCGCCATAAAACAACTCTCGATGTTCGCTGGGCGGACCTGGATGCATTTGGGCATATTAACAATGCTGTGTACTTGGTCTATGTTCAAGAAGCCCGTGCAGATTTCACTTGGTATGCCCGCAAAGCACGCGGTGAAACTCCAGTACTCGCTGACATGGTTGTTGCCAGAGCCGAAGTAGATTTCATTGAACCGCTGTATGAAGGTGGCGTCAGAGTCGATGTCGAGATTTATGTGACAAGAATTGGTTCTGCATCTTTTGAATTAGCCTATGAAATCTCCTATAACGGGGTAATCAGTTCAAAAGCTAAGACCGTTCAAGTGGCAGTCTCTATGGAAACTAAGAAATCTCGACCACTCAGTGAGATTGAACGTGCATTCTTATCCAACTACTTAGAGAAACCGTCGGAGGACAAATAATGTCAGCGCCAACTTCCCTTCCACCTCGCGCCGATCGACCATGGTGGCGGGACGCTGTTACCTATCAGATTTATATCCGTTCATTTGCTGACGCCAACGGTGACGGTAAGGGCGATGTGGAAGGCATTCGTTCGCGACTTCCTTATTTAAAGAAGCTCGGGATTGACGCAATTTGGATTACGCCGTGGTACCCATCGCCACAAAATGACCATGGTTACGACGTAGCCGATTACATGGATATCGAGCCTGATTACGGAACTTTGGCCGATGCTGAAAGACTTATAAAAGAAACGCATGACAATGGAATGAAAATATTGGTCGACATCGTTCCTAACCATTCCAGCGACGTGCATGTGTGGTTTCAAGCAGCACTTAAAGCAGCGCCTGGTTCAATAGAGCGCGATCGTTACATGTTCCGCGATGGAAAAGGTGTTCATGGTGAACTACCTCCAAATAACTGGCAGGCCGTTTTCGGTGGATGTGCTTGGGAGCGCGTTATTGAAGCCGATGGCAAGCCGGGGCAGTGGTATTTACATTTATTTGCAAAAGAACAACCCGATCTCAATTGGGAGAACCCTGAAGTTCGGGAGCACTTTGCTGACGTTCTTAAGTTTTGGCTAGATCGCGGAGTAGATGGATTCCGCATTGATGTCGCACACGGAATGATTAAAGCCGAAGGCCTTCCTGACGTCGTTGCTGCTGATCCAAAAGCTGAGATGCTGGCACCAGAGAATCGTCCATTCTGGGATCAAGATGGAGTGCACGAGATTTATCGCGAATGGCGCAAAATTCTTGATTCCTATCCAGGAGATCGCATGGCAGTTGCAGAGGCATGGGTTAGTCCAGCCTCGCGCATTGCTCGTTATTTGCGCCACGATGAATTAGCAAACTCTTTTAACTTTGATTTCTTGAGTTCGCCATGGACACCTACTGATTTAACAAAGATGATTAATCGCTCAATGGAAGCTCTTGCCGAAGTTGGGGCACCATCATCATGGGTATTTAATAATCACGATGTTGTGCGCTCTGTAGATCGCTTTGATTTAGGTTTGCTTGCAGGCAATGCAAATACCACCCTTGAGCGCCATGGTGATGCATCTAAGTTTGACCTTGCCCGCGGAACTGCGCGTGCTCGCGCAGGAGCTCTTCTGATGTTAGCTCTTCCTGGTGGCGCATATGTTTATCAGGGTGAAGAGCTTGGTCTTCCTGAAGTACGCGATATCCCAGAAGATCGGTTAACTGATCCTCGTTGGGAAATGAGTTTGCGTACCGATCGTGGTCGCGATGGATGCCGAGTTCCGCTGCCATGGACGAAGGATTCATCGGGTGCTTTCGGATTTTCAACCAATACTGCAGTTACTCCAGATGATGCATGGCTTCCTCAAGGATCAGCGTGGGGAAATTTCGCAGCAGAATTGCAAGAAAATAATCCAGATTCCACGTTGACGATGTATCGAAAAGCCCTTGCGATTCGCAAGAGTGAGTCAGGCTTAGGCGATGGCGCTATGGAATGGATCGATGCTGGTCCTGACGTAATTGCATTTTCGCGCCCCGGCAATTTCGCTTGCTATGTCAACTTCGGCAAGGCAATATCGCTTCCGCATGGTGCAGAGGTTTTGCTTTCAAGTGCTCCGATGAATGGCAATGAAATCCCTACAGATTGTGCGGCGTGGGTGCGTTTGTCTGTACTCTGACGCAATGTTGAAAGCACAGCCCGTAAAAGCTAGGAAGTTTCATCCTGCTTGGGTTGCTGCTGCCATCACCTTTTTAACTTTAGTTGCATCGGCAGGTTTTCGTTCTGCTCCATCGGTCTTGATTATGCCTTTGGAAATGTCCTTTGGTTGGACGCGTGATCAGATCTCTCTTGCCGTATCGATAAACGTACTTCTCTTTGGATTGACTGCGCCATTTTCAGCGGCTCTTATGGAACGTTTTGGAATTCGCAAAGTTGTCATGCTCGCTTTAACGACAGTGGGTCTCGGAGCAAGTGGCACTATTTTCATGACATCACCATGGCATCTCCTTATGTTGTGGGGTGTCGTTGTCGGTATCGGTACAGGGTCCATGGCGCTGGTCTTTGCTGCCTCGATCGCCAATAGATGGTTCGTCAAGAGGCGCGGAATTGTTATTGGTTTGCTGACTGCAGCGACGGCGACTGGGCAGTTGGTCTTCTTGCCCGGACTTTCCTATTTAGCTGTCCACCACGGTTGGAAGAGTGTCTCTCTTACCGTTGGCGGAGGCGCACTCATAATGGTTCCGATCGTCGCCTTGTTCTTAAGAGAGCGTCCTTCAGATTTAGGCTTGCTACCTTATGGTGCACCTGATGATTGGGAGCCGCCAAAGAAACATTCCATGAACGCCGGAAAATTAGCGATTGTTACTCTCAAAGAGTCAGTCAAGGTTCGCGATTTTTGGTATTTGGTTGCTTCGTTTTTTGTCTGCGGACTTTCAACAAGTGGCCTTATGGGAACCCACTTCATACCTGCTGCGATGGATCACGGGATGGGACAAATTGCTGCGGCAAGCTTGCTGGCCTTAGTTGGCGTATTTGATGTAGTCGGAACAATATTTTCTGGCTGGCTGACGGATAAGTATGATCCACGTAAATTATTATTCTTTTACTATTTCTTGCGTGGAGTTTCTCTATTCTTGCTTCCTTCGATTCTTTTTCAATCGGTCCATCCATCGACCTTAGTTTTCGTCATTTTTTACGGGCTTGACTGGGTTGCCACGGTTCCGCCAACGATTATGTTGTGCCGCTCAATCCTCGGTCCTGCACGCGCCACCGTTGTTTATGGATGGGTTTTTGCGGCGCATCAAATTGGTGGCGCTATTGCTGCTTACGGCGCTGCGATTTTCAGAGTTAAATTTGGCGATTATGCCGCAGCATTTTATACATCGGGTTTCTTTTGTATTGTTACTGCGGCATTAGTACTTCGCATTGCTAAGGGAATTCCAGCTAAGGACTTAACCGCATGAGTAACTTTTATGAGCGCGTAGGCGGCGAAAAGATTTTTGAAGAACTTGTAACTCGTTTCTATGCTCATGTAGCCACTAATCCAATCTTGCGTCCAATGTACGCTGAAGAGGATTTGAAGCCGGCTGCGCGACGATTGCAGATGTTTCTTGAACAGTATTGGGGCGGGCCATCTACTTATTCGGACGAGCGTGGGCATCCAAGACTGCGCATCAGGCATGGTGCCTTTCATATTGATACTGCGGCCAGAGATGCTTGGGTTTCATGTATGAGAAGTGCTGTTGATGAAATGAGTCTCGCTGCAGATTTAAAGCAGGAGTTATGGGATTACTTAGAAGCCGCGGCTACGCATCTTCTTAATCAGCCTGATTGAGATTGGTTTCCAACTTTTAGGATTTCACCGTTTCGCAGGTACCAAAGCGTTCCTGCAGAATCTCGAATTGTCGTAATTCTCAAACCTACTTTTTCAACAACACCGGAAACTTCTAGAACAACCACATGATCGCCAACGCCATATTGATCTTCGACCAACATAAACAGACCTGACAATACGTCGCGAACAATTGTCTGAGCTCCAAGACCAAGTGCGACACCGATGACTCCAGCAGAAGCGATAAGTGGACCCAAGTTCAATCCGAATTCCCCGAGAACCATTCCTAATGTGATCATCCAAATAACAGCATTAAGAGTGCTGGTGAGAACAGTGCCTGTAGTACGCGCCCGCTCTTTTTGTCGTGCAGCAATATTTCCTGGACCAGGAATGAGGTCAGCACTTGCAAGGCGATTCATGGTCTTTGTGATGGTTCGACTTCCCAGGCGCTGACCAATGAATGCAATAACCAAGATGGTGAGAATGTGCAGGGGAGGGCCGCTAAACCAGGTCCATAGGTGTTCGCGAGCGTTCATAATGGTGCGACTCTAACTTAAAGAGGGGTAAATACGCCTAAGAATGCGGGAATTGAGGCAAGATGTGGCAATCGGCGCGAGCCACGCGCCTAATCGGAGCAACCTATGTCGCGCACTCTTGTCCTAAATGCCACCTACGAACCGCTAGGTGTTGTCTCAGAGCGCCGCGCACTTATTCTCGTACTTAATTCTCGCGCAACAATGATTGAGGATTCTGGAGTCATTCTGCATTACGTTGGTGGAGAAATCACGCTACCAACGGTCATCAAACTCAATCGTTATGTTCGAGTGCCTTATCGCAGCGCCGTCCCACTTTCTCGTCGCGCACTCTTTGCCCGTGATGGTGGTCGATGTGTTTATTGTTCGGCTCCGGCGACCTCAATAGATCATGTAATTCCGCGCAGTCGCGGCGGAGGACATGTGTGGGAGAACGTTGTCTCTGCGTGCCATCGCTGCAACCATGCTAAAGCAGATACGCCGCTGAAGGATTTGGGTTGGCGCATGCGATCTACTCCGCGTGCTCCTGTGGGTGCTGCATGGAGAGTGCTCGGAAACGGTCGAGCAGATACAGCGTGGTTGCCCTATCTCGAACCTTTTGGAGTCAGCGAAGCTACGGCTTAATCTGCATCTTTCGCTTGTGCTTTGAGTGCACGAACTAAGGCATCACGACATTCGGAGACAATTCTGCGCAGTGCATTAGGTGCGTCTTTGCCAGTTCCGGATAGCCACTGCTCGGTTGCATCTAACGTAGCTTGAGTAGTCACGTAGGTAGGGAATAGACCTTGTGCGATATTTGTAGCTGTCTCGTAAGATTGCGTATTCCAGACTTCCAAGATCATTGCGAAATACTTTTCGACGTATCCAGTCAATAACTCACGATGCGTTGCACGTTGGAAACCACGGATTGTTTGAATTTGAATGTGATTGCTTAAGCCATCATGAATAGCTGAGTTAAATGCTTTTGCTTTAACTCCAGCATCAGGAAAGGCTGATCTGGAAAAGGCTGCATAGCGTTGTCCATTTGCAGTGTTATCTCTAACCAATTCGGCGTCGATTTCTGCAGTTGTAACCAAGTTTCTCTCTGCAAGGCAGCCCAGGAAATGCCAACGTAAGTCGGCATCGATAACAAGCCCTTCAAGATTGCCCTCGAGCATTGCCCGAATTCGTGCATGTTGCGTGGGAGTCTTTGCTGCGCTGGCAAATGAACGAGCGTATTGAAGCTGTAAGTCGCTGCCAGGTGATGTCGCATCGAGGAGTGCTTCGATTCCGTCAGCTAGCATTTCGCTGAGTGCTTCTCGATGGGAGCTCTGCGCGAACAACTGCACAGCAGTATCAAGTTGAGCAAGTGTCATCGAAACAACTGCATCGTCTAATTCGCCCGGTAAGGCTTCAATTGCCATAGGTACGTAATTTGTGGCGGATAATTCGCCATCGCGCAACATGTCCCATGTTGCAGACCAACATAAAGCGCGACTTAGTGGGTCTTTAATGTCGCCTAGATGGTCTTTGAGAGTCGCAAGTGATCGCTCATCGAATCGAATCTTTCCGTAGGATAAATCTCGATCGTTAATGAGTACTAAATCGGCGAGCTTCTCTCCAGATAGTTCTTTCACTTCTGTAAGTGCGCCAAAAACATCTAGTTCGGCACTTGTGCGGCGAACTAATTCGTCATCCTTGAGGCCGTAAAGACCCACAGCCATGCGGTGTGGACGAAGTTCTTTGGAGCCAGCTGGGACTAGTGGTGCTTCTTGCACAACCGAGATCGATGAATAGGTATCACCGCTCACTACAAGTTCGGCACGCATAGTGTTAACGCCAGCGGTTTGTAGCCAGGTTGAAACCCATGGTTTGAGGTCGCGCCCACTTGCTGCTTCAAGCTCTACAAGCAAGTCATTTAGCGTGGTATTTCCCCAAGCATGTTTTGCAAAATATCGGCGAAGCCCGGCGATGAATGCATCTTTTCCAACATGGGATACCAACTGCTGAAGTACCGATGCGCCTTTGGCGTAGGTGATTCCATCGAAGTTTGTTTTAACGGCTTCGAGATCATGCATGTCGACGACAATCGGGTGAGTTGAAGAGAGCTGATCTTGGCGATATGCCCAATTCTTTCTTTCTGCGTTGAAGACTGTCCAGGAATTAGTAAAACGAGTCGCTTGTTCTAGCGTGAAATATGAGGCCCATTCTGCGAATGATTCATTGAGCCACAAGTCATCCCACCATGTCATTGTTACTAGGTCGCCAAACCACATGTGTGCCATTTCGTGAAGAATGACGTTGGCGCGCCAGTTGTAATTCTTATCGGTGACTTTGCTACGGAAGACGAAATAGTCTTCAGCGAATGTTACGCAACCAACATTTTCCATTGCCCCTGCATTGAATTCGGCAACCGCGATTTGATCGTACTTATCAAATGGGTATGCCAAGCCGAATTCTTTTTCATAAAAAGCGAAACCCTGTTTGGTGATTTTGAAAATATCCTCTGAGTCCATGCTTTCAGCCAATGATTTGCGGCAATACAGAGCAAGTGGGACAGTTTTTTCGCCAACATAAATATCATCAACACGGTGGTATGCGCCAGCAACAAGAGCTGTGAGGTAAGTAGAGATACGGGGAGTTGGAGTAAAGATCCATTTTTTATTTGATCCTGTTTGGTCGGCGCTTTCAACTGGATTATTTGAAATGACCGCCCAATGTGCTGGGACAGTAGCTGAAATTGCAAAGGTTGCTTTTAAGTCTGGTTGGTCAAAGCACGCAAAGGTGCGACGTGCATCTGCAACTTCATGCTGTGAATATAGGTAGACCTCGTTATCTGCTGGATCTACGAAACGATGTAAACCCTCACCTGACTTTGAGTACACACCCTCAACGGCAATGATTAGTTGATTGGATGATGCAAGAGATAGCAGGTGCACGCTTTCACCATCGAAGGCGCTTACATCTACAGGTGCGCCATTGAGAGTGGCTGAGATGATGCTTTTTCCTACAGCATCAATAAAAGTCGAAGAGCCCGGAGAGTTACATGTGAAATTCACAATTGTGGTAGAAATGAAGGTTTCATCACCGGTGACCAAGTTGAGGTCAATCTCGTAGCTTTGTACGGCTATTAGACCTGAACGCGCCTTAGCTTCGGCACGGGTGAGATTTACTCCTGGCACAGTGGGCTCCTTTGAAGGGGAAAAGATGGATTCTTGATGTTCTATCCAATCATGAAAGGGTGTGCCAATGGAAAGCCCAACGATCAAAAGCTTTAAGTTGCGTGGCACACGTATCACGGCGGCTCAGCTAGATGCCCGCGAACGTCTGTGGCCTACCTATGGGGTCGATGTAGCGGAGAGCGAATTTGATTTAATGGGGGCATTCCCAGATAAGCAAAAAGTTATTCTTGAAATCGGATTTGGTATGGGCGAGGCCACTGTGGCAATTGCTCAGAATTTTCCGGATGTGGGTTTTCTAGCAATCGACGTGCATCAACCCGGCATCGGAAAGTTGCTTTCTTTGATTGAAGAATTGAAAATTTCAAATATCCGAGTGATGGATGAAGATGCGCACCTAATCGTTGGTCGAATGATTCCTGATGCATCACTTGATGGCGTGCACCTGTTCTTCCCGGATCCCTGGCCAAAAACTCGACACCATAAGCGTCGAATCATAAACGAAGCATTCATTGATCTCATTGCAGAAAAACTCAAGCCCAATGGGATATTTAATATTGCTACTGATTGGGTTCCTTATGCGAAATCCATTGAAGATACATTTTCTAAATCAACACGGTATGCCGGGGGAGTCATTGAACGACCCGACTGGCGACCGCTAACGCGTTTTGAAGGACAAGGAATAAGGAAAGATCATCAAGTAACAGATCTTGCTTACAAAAAACTTTAGATTCTTAAAGTCCGCCATCTTCTTCATACGTGGCAATTTGATTGATTCGTCGAACATGGCGCTCGTCATTTGTAAATGGAGTGGCAATAAAAGTATCAATAAGTTCTTTACATACTTCAGGAGTATGCATACGCCCTCCGAGGGAAATCACATTGGCGTTATTATGTTCACGCGCCAATTTTGCGATCTCGTTGCTCCAGACTAAAGCTGCACGGATTCCCATAACTTTATTAGCGGCCATTTGTTCGCCATTGCCAGAGCCGCCAAGGACGATTCCAAGAGATTGAGGGTCCACGGCGACTGCTTCTGCTGCAGGAATACAAAAGACTGGATAGTCATCTAATGCGTCATACACATGAGGACCATGGTCGGTAACTTCATGACCTTGTCCTCGTAAATGATCAACAAGTATTGCCTTGAGTTCTAATCCCGCGTGATCGCTTCCAATGTGGAGTCTCATGGCCGAAGTCTCTCACGAAGTTAAATGAGCATGCAAAGAGCCCGCCATCTAAGTGATGACGGGCTCTTGCTTTCCCAGGTACCTTACATTCGAACTATCTTCTTTATGCTGTTGGTGTTGGCAATAATGGTGCGCCCATCATGCCTCCGCCGTTGCCTCCGCCGTTGCCGCCGCCCATGTCATCGGCATCCATATGTCCGCCACCCATACCGCGCCCCATGCCACCTGTGCGATTTACCATCGCAGTTACGGCAGCTGTGAGATTTGCTTTGAGTGTTACGGCTTGATCTGCAGTAATTTGCTTAGCTGTTACTGCTGCATCAATTCTCTTTGTTTGATCCGCAACAAGAGCAGCGATGAGAGCTGGTGTCTTGGCTGGATTTATTGCTGCAAGTGATTTGCCAGCAGCTAATTCAGATTTTAGCGTCGTGACGCTAATCCCTAATGTTGATGCGATCAATGCTTCATGTGCATCACGTTCTGCATTTACTGGTGGTTGATGTGCAGCACGCGCGGCGGCGATTGCCGCGTTGATTGCATCAACTTGCGCCTGTGTCAGAGTCTTATTCACTACAAGGCCAGAAAGAATTGTTTGCAATTCTTGTTCTTGATTTCCCATTCCCATTCCCGGACCACCAAGGTTTAATCCTCTTACGGTTGTCGAAGATTTAGTAAGGGCAACTTTTGCTTTTCCATGTGAGTTAGATGCCGAAGCAAATCCGATGCTTCCTACTGAGAGCGCAACTGTTGTGATTGCAATTGCAACAATCTTTTTCTTTGATGACATTTACGTCCTGCCTTTCATCCCTTGCGGGATTTCGTTGTCGAGAACTATCCGCTATCGACTAGTGCTAGATAACTACTGAATGCTTAGTACCCTGGCATTTTTTCCTTAAAAAAAGGTGAGAGTTTTAGCTTTTGTAATTAGATGTAGGTCACATTCACCCAGCGCGGGCTAGGTAAGTGGTTAGTTGCTTAACAGGCGCGCTAAGGGCTGACCCCATTGAAGCTCCAGCACGATGATTTCAATATTGAGGTATTTCCCCTACAGACAACTATGGAGTTGATGATGAAAAGACACTCAAGGTTCGTTGTAATCATTGCGATCACATCTCTTGCTTCCACGATTTTGTCGCTAGCTCCATCTATGGCAGAAGGGAAAGCGAAGGGGGTTAAACCCGCAGCTGCTGGACGCACGTCTACTTCAATTCCAAACACAATTCTCAGTGGCACTGTTGCCCCAAAGGCATCGGTAGGTATTGATGGAGATTTCTATGTAGATTTTAAGTCAATGAATTTCTACGGCCCAAAAGTTTCTGGTAAATGGCCACTTCCTATTGGTTTACGTGGTCCCCAAGGCGCGACAGGTGCACCAGGAGTAATGGGTCTAGACGGTGATGATGGAGCAACCGGCAAAGCCGGATCATCATCAGTCGTTGTGGGTGCGACAGGTTCGGTTGGGCCAGCTGGCCCAAAAGGTGAAACAGGGGCAGCAGGCGTCGCAGGTGGATCTGGAGCACCGGGAATGATTGGCGCAGCTGGTGCAACTGGTCCTGCGGGTGTTGCAGGATCACAAGGTGCACAAGGTGCAGCAGGTGCCGCGGGAACATCCGGAGGTCAGGGCGCACAAGGAATTCAAGGAGTGCAAGGTGCACCTGGCTCTAAAGGTGATGCAGGTTCTAACGGTGACGCCGGCGCGAAAGGTGACACTGGAAGTATCGGAAATACTGGCTCTAAAGGTGATGCCGGAATTGCCGGCGCGAAAGGTGACACTGGAAGTATTGGTGCAACAGGACCTTCGACTTCGACCTATGGAACTATCACATTCACAGCACCAATTCTCGGTGCGGCAGGAGTCTCTCAGACTTCAAATAATTTTGGCGCATTCGAAGCAAGAAAGAGTTATTTAGTACGTGTCATTTTAGAAACTTGGAATGCCACAAAGTTGATTTCAACTTATCCGCTTTCGCTAGAAGTAACGGCGATTGGGGCCTCTCCAACTATTTCAGTTTCATATAACGTTGCAAACGGAAGTTTTTGGAATCCCACTTCATTAGCCAAACAAGACAAGGTTGGGATTGTTGCTGATGTGCTGATTGACGGCACCTCCGCTGCTACAGCGTTTGAGCTTGTTGTGACCGTCGCCTGTGGCGTAGCCACTAATTCGTATGCGATTTCGTTAGCAGGCGCTTACGTTAAAACTTTAATCGGGCAGGTCGGTTAAGCAGACTGGAGCGGGTGACCGGGATCGAACCGGCATGGCCAGCTTGGAAGGCTGGGGCTCTACCATTGATCTACACCCGCGAGGGCAGTTTCGGGCCCCCGTGTGGGGACCGTAACTAGGTGAAGGATAGGGCTTCGGTAAGAAGAAGGGAATTTCTGCCCTAGACTTCCAACTTACGCCGCGGGGCGTAGCGTAGTGGCTAGCGCGCCTGCTTTGGGAGCAGGAGACCGGAGGTTCGAATCCTCTCGCCCCGACCAGCATTTTGATCATTAATTCGTCGCAAACCAAAGCAAGGAGCTTTACGTGAAAAGCACGGTCGAAACTTTAACTCCTACCCGTGTACGTCTCACGATTGACGTGACCTTTGATGAACTTTCAGGTCACCTCAGCGAGGCATATAAGAAGATTGCCACACAAGTAAACATTCCTGGTTTTCGCAAGGGCAAAGTTCCAGCATCAATGATTGATCAACGTGTTGGACGTGCTGCGGTACTTGATGAGGCAATTAACACTGCACTTCCTGATTTTTATGGTCAGGCAGCTCGCGAACACGAAGTTTTGGTTCTTGGTCGCCCAGAAGTTGATATTAAAGAATTAGTTGATAAAGAGAAGTTGTCATTTACGGTTGAGGTAAACGTTCGCCCAGAAGTGGCGCTGCCAGATTTTTCTACAATGACTATTTCTGTAGATGGTGTTGCGGTTAGCGATGAAGATATTAACGAGCAAGTTGATGCGCTTCGCGCTCGCTTTGGCACGTTGCTCACTGTTGAACGTGCAATTGCAAATGGAGACTTTGCAACAATTGATTTAATTGCACGCATTGATGGCGAAGAAGTTGATGGCGGAACAGCCTCTGATATTTCATATGAAGTGGGCTCAAATCGCATGATTGACGGGCTTGATGAGGCACTTGTTGGATTAAGTGCTGGCGATGTCAAATTATTTGATACTCAGTTGGTTGGAATGGAAGATGGCAAGACTGGCGCAGTTGAAGTTACTGTCCAGGTTGTTAAAGAGCGCGAACTTCCACCACTCGATGATGCATTTGCAAAGTTGGCAAGTGAGTTTGATACCTTGGATGAACTCCGGGCAGATTTCACAGAGCGCTTAACTCGCGTTAAGTCGATGGAACAAGGTGCCCAGGCTCGCGATCTTCTCGTTGAGAAATTGCTAGCCGATATCGAAATTCCGGTTCCTGAAGAATTTATCCTCGCCGAAGTTGATGATCACCTACAGGGTGAAGGTCGCATGGAAGATACAGAACACCGCGCCGAAGTTGATGGCCAGGTTCGCTCTTCATTGAAATCAGATTTCTTGCTAGATGCTGTCGTTAAAGCTGAGGCTGTTGAGGTTACTGAAATTGAATTAACTGAGTATTTGGTTCGCACAGCATCACGTTATGGAATGGCGCCAGAGCAATTTGCTCAGGAACTTTCCAAGGCAGGACAAATCAGCCAACTCGTTGCTGAGGTCGCTCGTGCCAAAGCGTTGGCTAGCGTTCTAAGTCGTGTCAGTGTTAAGGATGCCTCAGGCAAGAGCGTCGACCTCGAAGCTCTTCGTCCAGCAGTTGAGGCTTCAGCCGAATAATCTCTGCGCTCATAGCGAACAAGGGTGCTTTTTGGTCAGTTTGTGCGCTCGATTGCATCATCGCAAGAGATTTAGGGAAGCATTTGGCGCGCCAGGTTGTTAGGGTCAATACAGGAAGTTTTAATGAGGAGGATGTCAGTGGATTCAATTAGCCCTCAGGTGGCAGAGATTGTCGCCCGTGCACAGCAATCTGGTGGATTAGATGACCAGGTTTATAACCGCTTGCTCAAGGAACGCATCATCTTCCTTGGGTCAGTAGTTGAAGACTCCATGGCTAATGCCATCTGCGCGCAGATTCTTCTGCTTGCTGCAGAGGATCCGGATAAAGACATTTATCTTTACATCAACTCACCAGGTGGATCTGTCACCGCAGGTATGGCCATCTACGACACCATGCAATATGTGAATAACGATGTTGCCACTGTCGGAATGGGACTTGCTGCGTCGATGGGTCAGTTCTTGTTGTGTGCAGGTGCTGCAGGAAAGCGTTATGCAACGCCACATGCTCGCATCATGATGCACCAACCATCAGGTGGAATCGGTGGAACAGTGACCGATATTAAAATTCAAGCAGAGCAGATTGGCTTCACAAAGCGCAAGATGGCTGAGCTCATTGCTTTCCACACAGGCCAAACGGTAGAACAGATCACAATGGATTCTGATCGTGATCGTTGGTTTAACGCAGAAGATGCAAAAGAATATGGTTTTGTAGATCATGTTGTTCGTTCAGCAATTCAGGTATCAGGTCGCGGAGGCACAGCATGAGTATGGAATTGAACCGCATCAACGAAATCACCAGTCGCTACGTTTTGCCAACTATTGAAGAGCGCACAAGTTATGGCTACAAGCGCCTGGATCCGTACACAAAACTTTTTGAAGAGCGAATCATTTTCTTGGGTCAGGCAATTGATGACACCGTAGCTAACGATGTTATGGCTCAGTTATTGACGCTCGAATCTATGGATTCAGATCGCGACATCATGATTTATATCAACTCACCTGGGGGATCTTTCACCGCTCTCACTGCAATTTACGACACTATGCAATTTGTACGCCCAGATGTTTCGACAATTTGCCTAGGTCAGGCAGCCTCTGCAGCAGCTGTACTTCTTGCTGGCGGCGCCAAAGGAAAGCGTTATGCACTTGAGCATTCACGTATCTTGATTCACCAACCTTCAAGTGAAGGTGGCGGCCAGGCATCTGATATCGAAATCCAAGCACGTGAAGTAATGCGCATGCGTACATTGCTGGAAGAGCTCATTGCTCGACATTCAACGCGCGCACCAGATCAAATTGCGCAAGACATAGAGCGCGACAAGATTCTTACTTCAGCTGAAGCAGTTGAGTACGGTCTTATCGATCAAGTTCTTGCAAGTCGTAAAGCAAAGCCAACTCACTAATCTGAGTCCAAAAGGTCAAACAACATAATTGTTGGTAAACCTTTAAGGTAGTGCCTATTATGAAACGACTTTTTGCTCCTGGAAGCCTGCTTTCATACAAGGGATTTCGCCAACTCTGGTTCTCAGGATTGTTGGTCACGCTAGGCGCATCTGCGTTTCCTATCGCCCTGGCAGTTACCGTTCTTGATGCTGGTGGTACAGCAACAACTCTTGGATTAATTCTTGGCGCACGTATTTTATCTTCTGTGTTGCTCGGTCTTGTTGGGGGAGTGTGGGCTGATCGCCTGCCTCGTAAATACGTAATGTTAGGCGCCGATGTTTATCGCGGCATCCTCATGCTCGGATTAGTTTTTATTGCAACCCCAGATGTTCCACCTTGGGCGCTTGCACTACTCGTTTTTCTTATGGGCGCGGGTGAAGCTTTTGGTTATCCAGCATCTGGTGCAATCTTGCCGAGTCTTTTACCTAAAGAACTATTACCCGCCGGAAATGTCATGCGCGGAATAGCAGCACGAATTTCCTCGATTGTGGGACCAGGAATCGGAGGCTTCTCTGTTGCTGTCATTGGCGGTCGCTATACATTTGCTGTTACAGCAGCGCTCTTTTTTGCAGGAACTGCGCTACTAGTAACCATTCAAGAAAAGCCTCGCGAATCTGTAGAAGTTCAACCATCATTCATTTCTGAAATTCGTGAAGGTCTCGTCGCTGTCTGGAAGTTGCCGTGGGTAGCCGGGCTTATCGCCATGTCTTCTTTGCAATTAATGGTTGTTCTTGCAAGCACATCTGTACTTTTGCCCGTTGTTACTCGACGAGAGTTTCACACCAACTTGGTTTTTGCCTTATCAGAAGTTGGTTTCAGCGTTGGCGCAACAGTTTCTGCCCTTGTAGCGATAAAACTTAAATCAAAGCATCCAGGTCGCATGGTGGTCCTGTTGTGGGCTCTGTTTGCAGTGGTCCCATTAGTTTTAGCTTTTCCATCTTCCAGAGTTTTGATTATTGCTGGGTACGTGATTGCCGGACTTTCTATCGGACCGTGGGAGGCGTATTGGAGTGCTGCACTCCAACGTGAGATTCCACAGGAATTACAG
>QYPT01000071.1 GCA_007280125.1 Streptomycetaceae bacterium
AGTTGCATCAATCGTGCGCAGATTTCGACTAGCTGCATCGGCATGCACTTGAGGAGAAACTCCATGCGCAGAGAACACAACGAGGGCGCCTTCTGGAACTTCATCAGTCTCATCAACAAATATTGCTCCACGCGCTTCCAGAGTTGTGACTACGTGTTTGTTGTGAACGATCTGCTTTCGTACGTAGACCGGGGCTCCGTATAAATCAAGCGCCTTTTCCACGGTAATCACCGCTCGGTCAACGCCAGCGCAGTAGCCACGCGGAGCAGCAAGCAATACCTTCTTGGACATAGAGAGGAGTCTATTAGAATCGCACTGTGCTCGAAACTTCAAGTGAATCCCCCGCCCCAGTAAGGGTAGTTTCCGAAGCGCTCAAAGGTTATATAGATCGTTTAGGACCCATTTGGGTTGAAGGCGAAATTTCTCAGATTAATGACCGTGCCGGAATGTCTTTCATGAGATTGCGTGATCCCAGCGTAGATATGAGTCTTTCGGTGATGTGCCATCGCACAGTATTAGCTCCAGTTTCACCGCTTCCAGAAAATGCACGCGTTGTCATATTGGCAAAAGTTTCGTACTCGGCAAAAAATGGATCACTCTCATTATCTGCCAAAGAAATTCGCCAAGTAGGTATCGGTGAGTTACTTGCCCGCCTTGAACACCTCAAACAACTCTTGGCCGCAGAAGGACTTTTCTCGGAAGATCGCAAGAAGACATTGCCTCTCCTGCCTCGACGGGTTGGTTTGATTTGCGGACGAGGAAGCGCGGCAGAAAAAGATGTCGTAGAGAACGCAAAGCGCCGGTGGCCAGCAGTTGAATTTGAAATCCGCGAAGTTGCCGTTCAAGGTGCTGCTGCAGTCGTGGAAGTTTCAGCAGCACTTCGTGAACTTGAGGCAATCCCTGAAGTCGATGTCATCATCATTACCCGTGGCGGCGGCTCCTTTGAGGATCTGCTTCCATTTTCTGATGAAGGTTTAGTACGTCTTGCCGGATCGTGTCTGACTCCCATCGTGAGCGCTATTGGCCACGAACAAGATGCCCCCCTTTTGGACCTCGTTGCAGATGTTCGTGCATCGACACCAACTGATGCTGCCAAGAAAGTCGTTCCTGATATCGCTGAAGAATTTGTGTTAATCAATCAACTGACAGAGCGTGCACGTCGTCGAGTACGAAATGTCTTGGAGTTGGAAACTCAACGCATCGCGAGCCTTCGCCAGCGCCCAGTACTTAAGGATCCACTCACTCTTGTTTCTACTCGCGCAGAAATCATTGCCTCCTTACGTGAGCGCTCACACCGAAGCACTGTTCATGCTCTCTCGCTTGCTCGCGAAGAGTTGGTACATGTCTACGCCCGCGTGCGATCGCTCTCACCCCAGGCAACCTTGGACCGTGGCTACGCAGTAGTTCAACGCGAAGATGGCAGCGTGGCACGTGACCCACGTAACCTTTTCGCCGGTGAACGTCTCCGTTTGCGATTAGCACTTGGCGAAATCAACGCTGTAACAGCCGAATCCAGAGAGTAGATTTACCTCATGACACCTGATTCATCTCCCGAGGCACCATCAGCGAAAACTCCAAAATCTGGTGGCAAAGCAGATGCAAAACTTTCTTATGAGGGCGCCCGTGATGAACTCACTGATGTCGTAAGCAAACTTGAAGCTGGTGGAACAACACTTGAAGAGTCAATCTCTCTCTGGGAACGCGGTGAAGTCCTTGCAGCAATCTGTCAGGAGTGGCTAGATGGCGCCCGTGCCAAACTCGAATCGATTAAGCCAACGCCATGACCCCTACTTTTTCCTACTCCGACCTGCTGCCACTTGGAGAAGATACAACCATCTATCGCTCATTAGGTACAGAAGGCGTGCGGAGCGTTAAGCACGGAGAGAAAACTTTCCTAGAAATCGCGCCGGAGGCAATTTCGCATCTGACTGAAATCGCGATTCATGACATCTCTCATTTTTTGCGAGCTGCCCACTTACAGCAATTAGCTAATATTCTGAAGGACCCTGAAGCATCGCCCAATGATCGCTTCGTCGCACTTGATCTTCTCAAGAACGCAAATATTTCTGCGGGCGGAATCTTGCCCATGTGCCAAGACACTGGCACAGCAATTGTCATGGGCAAAAAAGGACAACATGTTTTAACTCAGTGCAAAGATGAAGTTGCCGTTGCTCAAGGCGTTTATGACGCTTACACAAAACTTAACCTTCGCTATTCACAGATGGCCCCCATCACGATGTGGGATGAGAAGAACACCGGCAATAACTTGCCCGCTCAAATCGAAATTTTCGCCGACACCGAACACCCCGATCAATATTCATTCTTATTTGTGGCCAAAGGCGGGGGAAGTGCCAACAAGTCATACCTCTACCAAGAAACTAAAGCGGTATTAAATCCAACAAGTTTTTATCCATGGCTTGAAGAGAAGTTGCGCTCCCTTGGAACAGCGGCTTGCCCTCCCTATCACTTGGCAATTGTTATCGGCGGAACAAGTGCTGAGCACACTGTAAAGACAGCCAAACTTGCAAGCACTAAGTATCTAGATTCATTGCCTACTTCAGGTGATGCGGCAACTGGCCATGGATTTCGCGATCTTGAGATGGAAGAAGAAGTCCTCAAACTCACGCGCACCTTGGGAATTGGCGCCCAGTTTGGTGGGAAGTACTTCTGCCACGATGTACGCGTAATTCGCCTTCCGCGCCATGGTGCCTCGCTGCCAATTTCTATCGCTGTTTCTTGTTCAGCCGATCGACAAGTCAAAGCAAAGATCACTCATGATGGGATTTTTATTGAAGAGTTAGAGCGCGATCCTGCTCACTTCTTACCCGATACAACTGAAGCCCATCTTATTGATAGCGACGAAGGCGTTGTACGAATCGATCTTAATCAAGGCATGGAAAAAGTCCGCCAAGAGTTAAGCCGTCATCCCGTTAAGACGCGCCTCTCTTTGACTGGAACGCTGGTTGTTGCTCGAGACCTTGCCCACGCAAAGATAAAAGCTGCGATGGATGCTGGCGCGGCGATGCCTTCTTACCTTCAAGATTTTGCTGTCTACTATGCCGGCCCTGCAAAGACACCAGAGGGTTATGCATCCGGATCATTTGGCCCCACTACCGCTGGCCGTATGGATTCTTATGTGGAGTATTTCCAGTCTCGCGGAGGATCCTTGGTGATGCTTGCAAAAGGAAATCGCTCCAAAGCCGTGACCGATGCCTGTTCAGCACATGGCGGGTTTTATCTCGGGTCAATCGGTGGACCGGCGGCTCGCCTGGCATTGGATTGCATAAAGAAGGTAGAGGTTTTGGACTTTGCTGAACTGGGGATGGAAGCTGTCTTCAAGATCGAGGTCGTAGATTTTCCTGCATTCATTGTTGTCGACGATAAAGGCAATGACTTCTTTGCCGAAACTTCCAAACCAATGTCTATTGGTAAGCGTCCCTAATAGTCCGTGTGCGTATAGCGTCTAGTAGTACCGGGAGCGTTTAAATTTGGCGAGCGCCTTGCACGGTGTTGAGTAACGAAGATCGATGTAATGCAGACCCCAACGAATTTGTGTGACGGGGTTAGTGCGCCAATCCATGGCGATTACTTCCATCTTCGCAGCAGGTAGCGCTTGGGCAATTCCATGGGCACCTGAGCGGTAATTATGTGCCTTGTAATTCCAGTGGCTTTCGTGGGTCCATAACGTCTTCAAACATGCATACTGGTGGGAATTCCATTGATAATCGGTGAACATGATTTCCTTGGCAACTTTCTGTGCGCCAGAAATACTCCGAGCTGCTTCAGTCTGTTGGCTAGCAAAGGAAACCAAGGCAAGTTCGTTGGAGGAAGAAATCGCTCCACCGGTTTGAAGTTGGCTATAAAGAGCCACGGTCAACGATGGCTTCACCATTAGGTCAGCAGCATCTGGAAGAGCGATGTGCGTGGCCATGGGAAATTCAAGACCGTAGGCACTGGGTTGAACGGTGGCAAGAAAGATCATCGCGAAAATCGCGGCCCAAGCGGTAAGCCCGGCAGTGAGCACCTTCTTTGAGTGGCCCAGAAGATTTCCGGGGAGGCGTCTCATGAGTTCATGCTCCTTTTTAAGGGAGCGCCTCGCTGCTTGCTTACTCATAACACCTCCTTTGCTGCTCTTCTCGTGACTAGCTCGCGCTCGCCCTGGTCCTGTCTTGCTCTTGCGCACCCAACATGGCGCCCATTTCTTGGTAGATAAGGGCTCTGCCTGGTGCGGGGAAGGTTTAAGGGTGGCAATAAGGGGTGGGAAGGGCAAATCACAACACGCGTGTCTTATGGATTCCCAGAAAAACCATCCCCTGTGGACAAGTTAAAGCCCAGGTCGTAAAGGGGGAAGTCCGATATGTCCGAAATGTGAGTGTGACCTATTCCTTGAGCCTTTTTGAGGCCCTTTTGAGCCATCTGCCACAGGCATTGGACCGCCAGAGGGGTGCGCTCCTGGCTCACGCCCTCAGCAAACTCGTCGACTTCGAGTTACATCGTGACCGGGCCCTCGAGAAGTTCGGTGACAAGAGCGGCGATTGGTGAGCGCTCGCTACGCGTCAAGGTGATGTGCGCAAAGAGCGGGTGCCCCTTCAAGGTTTCAACGACAGCGACTACGCCATCGTGGCGTCCAACCCGAAGGTTGTCGCGCTGGGCAACATCGTGGGTCATGATCACTCGCGAGCCTTGTCCGATGCGAGAGAGAACTGTCAGGAGCACTCCTCTTTCCAGCGACTGCGCCTCATCAACGATCACATAGGAATCGTGCAAGGAGCGACCACGGATATGTGTCAGAGGCAAAACTTCGATAAGACCGCGATCAAGGATTTCATCGATAACCGGTTGGCTCACCAGTGCGCCAAGAGTGTCAAAAACAGCTTGCGCCCACGGTGACATTTTTTCATTTTCGCTACCTGGCAGATAACCCAGCTCTTGACCTCCGACCGGATAGAGAGGACGGAAGATCACAACCTTCTTATGTTGGCGGCGCTCCATCACCGCTTCCAAACCGGCGCATAGCGCTAATGCGCTTTTGCCAGTTCCGGCCCGTCCACCCAAAGAGACGATTCCTACTTCTGTATCTAGCAACAGATCTAGCGCCACTCGTTGTTCGGCGCTTCGGCCATGCAAACCAAATGCGGAGCGATCGCCCCTGACAAGGAGCAATCTCTTATCTGGCGTAACTCGCGCCAAAGCGCTGCCTTTGTCAGAGTGTAAAACAACCCCCGTATGGCAAGGCAGTTCGTGAGCAGCCTCGTGCTCTGCAACATCATGGGCGTACAAGGCGTCAATGACGTCGGAACCAACGGTGACCTCCACCATTCCGGTCCATCCGCTATTAGAAACTAACTCAGCGCGGTACTCCTCCGCTTCAATTCCCATCGAGGATGCCTTCACTCGAAGAGGCAGATCTTTACTGACCAATACAACGTCGCGACCATCGGCCATGAGATTGCGGGCTACCGCCAAAATCCGCGAATCATTTGTCCCATCGCGGACAAAGCCCTGGGGCAGCGAACTCAAATCGGAGTGATTGAGCTCTACCGAAAGGGTGCCGCCTTCGGGTGTGATGGTTAGAGGTTGGTCTAAGCGACCGTGACTTACTCGAAGATCATCAAGGGCACGCAAGGCGGCTCGGGCAAAGAAGCCGAGTTCTGGGTGATCGCGTTTGGTCTCTAACTCACTGATAACTACAACGGGCAATACAACTTCATGTTCTGCAAAGCGAAAAAACGCGCCAGGGTCTGCCAGCAAAACACTGGTGTCGAGAACATAGGTCTTCTTATCGGTCTGAGCCGTCAAGCGGGGATCCCTCAATCTTTGTAATTGTTCTCGAAGGAAACTAGAGGGGACTAGTTCTGACAGGAAAAATGTAGAACGGAAACCCTCTACTTAATCAGCGACACGCGCGAGCAGTTCTTACTATTCATTCAGTATTAAAAGCTCAACTTCCGAAACGACGATGGCGCAAGGCATAGGCACGAAGGGCGCGCAAGAAATCAACTCGGCGAAAATCTGGCCAATAAGCTTCGCAAAAATAGAACTCAGAATGGGCGCTTTGCCACAACAAGAATCCAGAAAGACGTTGCTCCCCCGATGTCCGAATTACTAAATCTGGATCGGGCTGACCTGCCGTATATAAAAAGTTGCCGATTTCTTCTACGGAAAGTTTTTCCGCAGCTTTTTCAATGCTGCGCCCATCGGCTGCTTCGTGAGTGAGGTATTGCTTAACTGCATCCACAATCTCACGCCGGCCCCCATAGC
>QYPT01000094.1 GCA_007280125.1 Streptomycetaceae bacterium
GGCTAGTTGGTTGGAAGGATTTACAAGTAGTCCTCACCAAGGCTCCAATTGACAAGGGTGGCACATCGCTGGCACCCGATGGATTAGATGTGAAAATTATTCGATATTTTCCATTAGCTAAAGTGTTACGAGCTTTCGATGCCGGAATTGGCGCAACTGGCTACAACACCGTTCATGAATTGCTACCAGCACGAATTCCAACAGTGCTAGTTTCTACAATTTGCCATACCGATGACCAAGAGACTCGTGCGCGTTGGTGTGATGATTACGGTTACGCCCTCAGTGCCGACCAAGCCAACATGGCAGATATCACCGAGAAAGTACACCAATTGCAGGATCTATCTCAGCGAGAGAAACTTTCACGCAAATGCGATGAGTTGCCTGCAACAAGTGGCGCTGCAGAGATCTCTCGCATTCTTACCGATATGGCTGCTGCCGGAAGTTCCCAATTGCCTGGCAATAGCGCGCTAAAATTCATCATGCACTCAACGAGACGCTATGCCAGAGTCGCATTGAGTTGGGCGACTGCGCTATTTCGCAAGATTCGCCCCTACAAGAACGTTAAGTCAGTGGATTCGTTGCCCGCTATCTGGAGCGATGAAACAGCTTCGGCTCCACTTCGTTTACTCATAAACGGTCAAACACGATTCGAGCACCTGCTTTCTGATTCTTCACCACGTTATCGACAGGTGCGTGAGGCGATTGCCAAGAGGGCATATGGCCGATTAGTTGCCTCCACTATTCACAATTCGAGCCAGAAATGAGCGAGAAAATAGTCATTTCGGCAGATCAAGAGTTTTCTACAATCGCCACCGAACGCGATTCTCGTCGAGCACAGTTCACTACCTATCCAAAGCTCTCGGTATTAATCTCAACAGCAAGGCCTAGTGATTTACTTGCGATTCTTTATCAATTAGAAGCTCAGACACTTCCTACTTTTGAACTTATCCTGGGGCTCCATGATTTTGAGCTCTCACGTGCCCATCGCTCGCAAATCAAAGTTCTAGAAAAACGAAATATCAATGTACTGACAGAATTCTTCGACAAATCACTCACTCTTGGAAAGATTCTTACTAGCCTTGGGAAAATCTCAAGCGGTGAATTTATTGCAAAGATGGACGATGATGACATTTATGGGCCTCATCATCTGAGTGACCTTCTCGAGCTGATTGTCATCAAGAATGCTGACGCTGTTGGTCGCGCCATGAATTTCGTTTATATAGAAGCTCTAGATGTGACGGTTCGTCGAGTTACTTCACAAGGTATCTCAATGGCAAATGTCTGGGCTGATTGGGTATGCGGGGGAACAATTCTTGCCAAGAGAACAAGTGCCGAGAGTGCCGGATGGTTCGGTGAAGGCAAGAGCGCTGTTGACACATTCATACTTCAAGGAATTAAGGCAAATGGTGGAAAGATTTGGCGCACTTATGGTGCTGGTTACATCTACCGTCGCAGCATTGCCGTGCAAACATATGCAACTAACTATTCAAAGTATTTGCGCGCTAATGCAGAACAACGGGTAGGCATTTGGCCGCACGAGGAATTTGGGACAGGTCGCTAAGAATATGGAAACTATGAAAACAATTCCGTACCGCTATAACAGGCCAACCAATCTCGAGTTGGTGGAAAAACCAACCAAGACAGTAGCCGTGATAATTTCCTGTCGCGATGGACAAGATAAACTTAATCTCACTCTCGCCTCATTAGCCGCACAGACTTATCCTCAAAAGCTTTTTGCAGTATATGTAATCGATGATAGTTCAAATCCGGCGATAAAGCTTCCGAAGATTCGCCCATCCAAAACATCGATAATCAAATTCGGGAATTCAACTACCAAGTGGGGCAAAGCCGAGGCGACTAATTTTGGTGCTTCCAAACTTAAAGAAGAGATTTTCTGGTTTCTTGATGCGGATATGGTCCTAGAACCTAGCCACCTCGCACACCATATGAAATGGCACCATGAAGCTGATGATTATTTGATCCTTGGGTGGAAACGATTTGTTCAAGAGTGGAATTACTCCCCTCAAGAACTCTTAACCAATCTGAATAGTGGGGGTTTCCAGGAACTACACCCAGTGAGTGAAGTTAAAGAGCAATGGGAAGCCCTTGTTACCAATACTGATGACCTTCGTAGCGCAACGCTAGCTAGCTTCCGCACGCTCGTTGGAGCAACCTTTTCTATGACTAGAAAGAGTTGGGAATCAGTAGGCGGATATAACCCAGAATTTAAGCTTGGCAATGACACTGAATTAGGTTGGCGAACCTTGATCAACGGCCTTCGCTATGTCCCAGAACGTGAAGCCCATTCCTGGCACTTGGGTCTGACTCGCATCGAAACTAATCGGGATGTTGTCATTGCTCACAATCGCCCGATATTCGCAAACTACATCCCTGGATTTGGGTACATGCGGAAGGGTTCAGATTTTGACTTTAAGGTTCCTGATTTTGAAGTGCTACTTGATTGCCGATTAATGACCTCGCAATCTTTTCATAAAGTTGTTAAAGATATGCAGTCAAGCGTTCATACTCAAGCCCGGTATCGCTTGATGGGGCCATGGGAGAAACTCGCTGGCAGATATAGCGTGAGCGATGATCAACATGAGCAACTCAGAGCCATCTATCGTTCCTGTTTTGGCGATGCACGGTTTACCTTTGAAAATCTTGCGGGCAACGAACATTTATCTGTTAACGAAATTTTGTCCATGGTGAAAGTAAAAGCAACTCCATTTGTTTTCTTCACTGAAGGCAATCCTGACGAAGGTGTAATTTTCTCAGGCATGCATGCGCACATCCTCAGCACCGGTAACGGACTTGAAGGCGTTGTTGATCCGTTAGACCAAAGAACATTCATTGCCTTAGCTCCAGCTCTTAGCCGTGCTCAAAAAGTTGGCGGCAATCTTCAGGAGAACATTCAAAATGGCTGGGGATTGCGCTGGCAGGATGTAAGCCAGTTCGATTTCGGTCTACCAATGCCAAGGCCAACAGTCCGCCAATTCTTTAGAATGGTTCTTGGATCCCTCAAGAGACTGAAAAACCCAGGAGATATATTTCGCCTCGCACCTAAAGCGCTAAAGGTTCTTAAACTAAAGAAACGTTAAGCGACTTTATTTAAGGCAGTTGTCAGTTGGGCAACAAGCGTGCGCGTGAACGCCACAGATAAGTGCGAGTTATCCCGGTAAACATTTACCCCTGCCTTTACTGCTGGACAAATATTTCCATCACAAATCCAATCTAACGGATCAATAAATGTCGCTCCGTACTTCAGTGCAATCTCTTTAGTTGCCATACTGGCTGGGGTACGTGTGCGGGGCACATCACAATGTGCTGGATCTTTTATATGAACGCTCAAACAACTTGGTGAATTCTGTCCTGGGTAAGGCGTGTCTCCGATAACAACGACTTTGAGCCCCTCTGATTGTAATTTTGAAAGGAAGCTCGAGAATCCAGCGCTCCATGTATCAACATAAGAGGTGTATGGAGCAGCCACTTTCGCAGTTATTTGCGTGGCATCGGAGATAACCACGTAGTCAGGCTTTTGCGCAGCCAGCCGTTTAGGTAAGACTGACTGCCACTGCGAGCATTGACGGTCGGTGATTCCACCTCGTAATAAGGCAAGATCAGTCGCTGGGCACCCGCTTTTGGTGAATGTTACGAGCTTCTTTTGTGATTGAGTCGCAAACTCCTCAAGTGCTGGGAACCACTGCGCTCCATGAGAATCGCCAATCAGAACAATCTTTGAAGTACTTGTCTTATCTCCGAAGATGCAAGAAGGCTTTGGTTCGGATTCTTTGAAAGATAAATGACATCCATTGGAATAAATGACCGGACTACTTAAGTCGAACTTTATTGAATTTGGGCCGCTGCTAAAAGATTGACTACTTATAGCGAAAATTGAAATTGCGACGGCACCAATAGCAAAATAGGTGGGAATCCAGCGTTTGCGAAACCCACCAATTCTGTGAAACCGTAATTCAACATACACATGTAAAAGGTGCGATAGTCCTACAGCAAGAGCGATAAGTGCCAAACGGGAAATAATTGATGGAGATGGGTCGCGGAAATTAAGTATGACGATTAACGGCCAGTGAACTAGATATAGAGGGAAGGAAAGATCTCCAAGCCATTCTAAGAATTTATTAGTTGATAATTGTGCATCAGCAAGGATAATCAACCCTGATGCAAAAACAGGCAATAAAGTTGTTACTCCAGGCGTCGGTTGGTCACTGCTGATTACATAAACACTAATAAATAGACCAATCCATCCAACTAGGGCTACAAGGTTCTTCTTGGAACCTTCTATTGTTTTCCGGGAAACCGCCAAACTTGCACCGAGTAATAATTCCCAGGCTCGTGAGGTTGGAAGGTAAAAGGAATAAACTTCAGACAATCTATACGTTGTGACCATTGCCAAAACTAGAAACAGCCCAGTTAATATATAAATAGCCCTTTTCTTATTCCGAAGGAAAAGGAGAAACATCAAGGGCCAGGCTAAATAGAACTGTTCTTCAACGCCCAGAGACCAATAATGCAGAAATGGAGAAGGGTTAAGGGATTGGCTTAAGTAATTAGTATTTTCATTGAGGAATACCAAATTGGGAATTGTTAAAAGTACGCCAATTCCTTCAACCATATATTGGTGAAGATCAAGGGGTGAGAGCAACAATGAGCTAGCAATTGCAATAGCAAGTAGTGAAAGTAGGCTCACTGGCAGAATGCGACGAGCGCGATTCTGGTAGAAAGAGATTATCTGTTGGCGCACTGACCCCGTGCCTGTTTGCAGTTTGCGAGTAATAACAAAGCCTGAGATTACGAAAAATACATCGACACCTAGGAATCCACCATTAAAACCGGTGATGTTGTAGTGATAGAAAATAACCAGCAATACAGAAACTCCACGCAGCGCCTGAATGTCTCGGCGTTTTGAGTAATTTTTAGCTGAATTCACTGACTAACCCATCACAGTTCCGGAGGAATCAGTATTAAGCGGGCGCTTTCTGGAGAATGTTCCAAGATTAATCTCTTTACCCGTGTAATGCCCACGGACTATTACTGGATCCACATCATGGTCACGCCCTGCAATTGTTTGGGAAACGATTGCTGCCATAAGTTTTCCAACCATTGGCGCGTTTTTAAATTGATTGCCGCTTGTCCCAATTGCAACGTAGAAACCTTCTACATCGGTTTTGTCATAAATAGGTGTCCAGTCAGTTGCAACGTCGTAAACACTGGCGATTCCGGAGGCAGTGTTTGGCATTCGCAAGAGAGGAAACCTGCGGGCAGCACGTGTCACTTGAGCTTCAAATCTTTCTTGAGTCCTGTTTGGATTAATTCCATCAACATCTTCTACCCACTCCAATGGGTCACACTCAGGCTCTGTACCGCCAATAAGAGTAGATCCGTTGGGTGTAGATCTCATATACGTTCCAAGATCTAAATCTCCTATGACAGGACCTTCTATGAGATTCATTGGAGTACTAATCTGATGAACTTCCTGGCGCATCGGTCGGACTGAGATTGTGAAATCTTCACCTACACCTGCCAACTCATTAATGTGACTCGACCAAGGACCGCCCACATTAATGACAATATCTGCAGTTAGTGTTTCCGTATTGTTAAGTTCTAGGCCAGTAATCTTTCTGGCATCTTTTAGAATCGAAGTCACTGTCGATTTATATCGAAACTCAACGCCTGCCTTAATTGCAGCTTCGGCTAGATTAACTGTTGCAAGTAGCGGGTCGTCGATATATCCCCCATCAGAGGTATACATACCACCAAGAGAGTCTTTGGAATCTTCCCAAAATGCATCGTCCTCTAGTGCCTTAGGTGGCCAATACTTTCCGACATCGATTCCAGGTACACGTTCTGCTAAGTCAGTTGCATTCCACATTTCGTAAGGGATGCCTACAGAATCAAAGAGTCCCGCTGTGTGCTCTCTCGAAATAGCAGGAGCATCCAGCATTAAGAAACCGATATTTACTAAGTGCGCAAAACGTTCTTGCTCGATTCCAATATGACTCGGCCAGTTTTTCCAGCAATGAAATGACTCCCATGCCAAGACAACTGAGTCATACGTGGAGTAATTAAAACGAATAACAGCACTCGAGGCGCTTGTTGAGCCTTGGCCAGGGCCCGGCGCCTTATCAACGCAAATAACTTCATGTCCATCGCGCGCTAATTCAAGTGCGACTGAACATCCAATTATTCCAGCTCCAATAACGATTGCTCTAGCCACTCGAGGATTTTAGCGGGATTTCGAGCAATCAGGAAGTTTTCCTGCCACGACCTGGAAGTTTAGGAAAAAGTGCTCCAACACTGGCTTGATAGTCAACAGCTTCTTTCCATTTTAAGGCCAGTAACTTGTCTTCATAGAGATGCTTAAAATGAAGATCAATAACTAGCACTATGAAAAAAATCCTACTCACCCAATGTTGACGAGCAAGGCACATTGCTAATGAAAATAAAATCACCCCTAGGTACATCGGGTGGCGGATAAATCTATAGATTCCTCCCTGAACAAAAGCAACATTCTCTCTTGGCTCGGGATAGATGGTTAACGAATCCTTCAAACGAATATATGCAGCAGCAAGAATTGCAAACGCAATAAGCGCAATCACACCAGCACCGAGTAAGACGCTAGTCCCAGCAAGTAAAGCGAAGGGATTAAGTGTTACGGCTCCAATACAAAGAAACTGAATACCAACATAAAGGCGACCTTTGAAAGTCATAGCTTGAGTTTATGACCAATGTCAGAAGGTATGGGGATTTACAAAAATACCTCGGCGATAAAGGTCTTACTGGTGGCGGGTGAAGGATTTGAACCTTCGAAGGCAGAGCCGGGGGATTTACAGTCCCCTCCCATTGGCCGCTCGGGCAACCCGCCAGGGTCGTACAAGTGTTGCGGCAATTATGGTTCTAACGAGGTGAAAGGATACCGTAGGCAGGTAGGCACTCAAACCGCCTTTTGAAGCGAGAAATGAGGAGGGTTCATGGCATCAGATAGCAGTTTCGATGTGGTCTCCAAGATCGACCGTATGGAACTCGATAACGCGGTCAATCAAGCTATCCGCGAAATCGATACCCGCTTTGACTTCAAGAATACTGGAGCAAAGATTGAACTCGAGGGCGAGAAGATTTCCATAGAAGCCAACACTGAAGAAAAGGCGAAAGCCACCCTGGAAGTTTTGCGCGACAAGTTGGTCAAGCGCGGTGTATCACTCAAGCACATAGATCCAGGTGAGCCTGCACTCAGTGGAAAAATCTACAAAATCAACTGTCCCCTTAAAGAGGGCATCACAACCGAGAACGCTAAGAAGGTTGCAAAGTTTTTACGCGATGAGGGTCCTAAATCAATTAAGACTCAGATTCAAGGCGACGAACTTCGGGTGACCAGCAAGAGTCGTGATGACCTTCAAGATGCTATTGCCATGATTAAAGATTTTAAATGGGACTTCGCAGTTCAATTCACTAACTACCGGTAGAGAGTTCGGCGTCAACTCTTGACGCTTACATCTCCTCCAATACTCAGCAGGAATTGGCTATGTTGATGAATTGTGCAATCTCCTAATGGTTTTAATCCTTCAAAAATTGAATCGTTCTCTGCACTAAAACTTACTTCACCCTTATGTGATGTGAGCACTCCTGGCTGAATAATCGTTGGAGTGGCAACAAGTAATTCTCGTTTATCAAAAGTTGCAGTTTCAGGAAAAAGAATTCGCCGTGGAGTAAGCCACTTAGTCGGTGAACCGATTGTGAGAGTTTCTTGAATTTCATTCTGGCAGGTTAGTTTCCATGAGGCACCTTCCAAATGGAGAGCGCCTTTGGAGTCGTCTTGGGAAGAGTCATTCCAAAAATTGCCTGAAAGTTCAATGTCAGACATTAATAGCGGCCACCCAAAATTCTCTCTTCCCCATGAAAAATATGGAAGGTCATCGGTCCACATAAACGCCGAATACTCACCTTGAACTCCATCTATTTCTCCAGCAAATGCGACAACTGCTTCCTTAAAACTTCCAGAATATTTCGGGTGCGAAAAACGTTCTTTATCGACTGGAGAATAATCAACGTCGTAAAAACGCAAACGAGTAACCACTCCTTTATCGCCAACTCGAGGAATGAATGAAGGACTCAGGATTTCCTTTACTCTCTTAATGTCAGTTTCGAACCAGGCCGTTAGGCACTTTCCGCTCATGTGCCAGGGAGGATCTGCCCAAAGATCTATTGGAGATGGCCAGGGCGATTGAAAGCTCACCGCACGGCTCCTGAATCAAAGACCATATCTCTATCCCACGGAAAGAGAGGACGGTCAATTCTCGTCAAGGGCAGTTGAGCAATATTGTCCGAACTCATTCCTGGCGTGTCTAGAAAAATGATCTCACTCGCAATGGCGTCATAGCTATCTTGAAACTGCGCATGTGATTTCACAATAACAATTTGTGCAGTAGTTGGCTCCAGGTCCACGCAGCGATAAAACGCTGGATCGGTTGTAAAAGCTGGCAGTGATGTCACAAGAACTCTTATCTCACCAATAGCCAAAACAGCACAGAGTCCCATCTCCACTCTCATGCCGTTATAACCTTTTTGCGTGAATTTGAAATGCTCGATACCGCTACGCAAAATCGTTCCAGTTATATGTGTGGGATTACTGAAGGCATAACTTCTTAGCGCCCCTATTTTCGTGGAGATATCTCCACCAACACCAATAGAAGCAGCTAGAAGTGCAACTTCTGGATCACAAACGCTGACTAAACACCTCTGGCTTGGGTTGGCTTGGATGAGTGCAGCCAAAACGGTAGAACTGTCGCCAGGAGAACCCGCACCTGTTCCATCAGCCAAATCACTAAGGACTACTGGTCCCAATGGATTCTTAAGTGCTTTCTCTATCCCTGAGGAAGCAGAGAGGAGAGTTGTATCCACTAGATCGCTACGTAACTCCCACATTTTTTGAGCAAGGCGATTCGTCAATTCCCTTGCAAGTGAAGGATTATTTTCGGTAATAACAATCGCTCCATAGCCAAGTTCAGGAATGTCTAGCCATGGCTGCACCGTAAATGCTGAGCTATCTATCGCTCCCAAAGTATCAAGAAAGATAGTTTCTTGAAGTAAGTCTCTATAAGGGCCAGGTTTGAAATCAATCTGTTTGCAGGCTGGTGTGACCATAGGAACTTTTTGCCAAGCCATGGTTGGGTTAGATGTACCGTCAAGAATCCCGCAAAGCATCCGGGCTGCACGTTCACCCGTTTCTATGAGATCGATGTGAGGACACGTACGAAAGCCCGAAATTGTTGTTGCGTTCTGAATTTTTCTCTTAGTGATATTGGCATGTAAATCCATTGTCACCATGATTGGAACATCTGCCCCAACTATTTCTCTAACTTTTTCGATAATCGCGCCATCTGCATCAAACTCGCTGACGCTCACCATCGCCCCATGCAGAGCCAGCAATACGCCATCAATCTTCCCTGCTGAATGAATTCCTGCATATAACTGGGAGGTTAAGAACTCGTATGTTTCATCATTGAGGGGTCCGCCAGAAACTGCAAAAGCTGCCATGATAGGGATTGCATCATAATTCTTTGCCTCTAAGACATTAAGAAATCCAGCAATCTCGCTATTAGTTCCTTGGAGTTTTTCAATTACCTCGTTGCCGAACAAAAGATGAAAGCCTTTAAAATCTTCAATGGTAGTCAACGGTGCAAAAGTATTCGACTCTTGCTTGAGTTCTGCAATCAGAATTCTCATGACTCAACCGCTATTTTCTTCGCCTTTGACATTGACCAGATTCTCACGCCTTCAAGTGCGACTAGAGGGGCCTCCCCAATGTGATCGGCGGGATTAAAAGAAAAACCTTTGAATGACTCTTCAAAATCTTTCCCGAGCTTCACTCGAAGTGTTGATTCAAAACTTTGAGCAATTTTTCTGCAATCTAGGCATACTTCATAGAGCAATTTGTGTGCCTTATCGCGCCCAATACGTGGAGCAAGATGCATCATCGCTGCCTCGGCTAGCAACAAGCCACCATCAAAGGAACAGTTCTTGGCCATTTGCTCAGGAAATACTTGCAGATTCTGCATTGATGTGACTGCTAAAGAGAGCGCAGATGCTGCGCATGCAAAGATATCCGGCAGAACTCTCCATTCAATCTGCCATTCACCGGAAGACCGCTCATGTGCAGCTTCACTTGCGCGATGCAGAGCCATCGCATGCGACTCTCCGCTTATCGCGTAGCCGATTATTGATTCAGATTCGATGGGATTGGCCTTTTGAGGCATCGTGGATGAAGCGCCTTTATACTGAGAACTTCCTTCACTTACTTCTGCAATTTCTGTACGGGATAAATCGATAATTTCACGAGCGAGGCGAGCGAGCATCTGCAAGCAAGCTGAAACAGCATCACCTACTGCAATGACTGCACTTCTGTTAACGTGCCAAGGAATAATCGTATTTTCGAGGCCTAACCTTTTGGCAAGAGCCGATCTAACTTGCTGGCCGTGAGGATAGAGAGCCGCCGACGTCCCCGCAGCTCCATGAAGTGAAACAGAGCTAATACCGCGATATGCATCTATGAGGCGCTGACGATCGCTACTAATCTGGTCTAAAAATACGGCACACTTTGCACCAAATGTTGTTGGTGTGGCTTGTTTTCCGTGCGTTCTGCCAGGCATTACGGTCTTCGCATATTTTTGGGCCAAATCTGAAATCGCATCGCCAAGTTGTTGCTGAAGTTCCAAGAGATACTCAATCGCATCCCTTGTTTGGAGAACGAGAGCAGAATCCATAATGTCTTGAGTGGTCGCACCCCAATGAACTTTTCCAGCCTGCTCAGCAAGAAGAGATTCGCAGATCATTGAAACGAGGGAGACGATTGGATATCCAACATTCTTGCTTTCACGTATTAACCGTGCGATGTCAATGTTCTTCTCTGAACACGCTTCGATTATGGATTGAGCATCTTCGATTGAGATGACTTGTGCATCGCCCAAAGCTCCAGCAAGTTGAGCCTCGACAAGCAACCAATAAGTTAGCGTTGATTTGAGTGACCAAAGGTCATGCATTCTCGAATCACCATAAAGGTCATCAAGTAGATTCATGCCGCCACCCAATCGCATATGAATACTGTCGCTTTCCCTTACTCAATCTATCTATCTGAGCGTGGAATGTAAATCAATTTCTAATGTAGGATTAAACTTCTCAGACCAAGTTCGAATTTTGGAGTAAAACACAAAAATCTCATGAGAACTTCCACATAGCGGAATTCTTAGGGTCGAAATCAAAGAGCAAGTGCAACATTGAATGAATCTACGATTGTGGTGAACTCGAATTACGAATAGTGAACGCAAAGGCACGGGGCTCTTTTTTGGAATAGCCGCGTACACAATTTGGGGTCTATTGCCATTGTTTTGGCATTATCTGCACAAAGCAAGTGCGTTTGAAATTCTTGCACATCGTGGTGTTTGGTCACTTCTCTTATGCGTGATTTTGTTGGCGTTCTTAAAGAAACTCAAAGGAACTATTGCGATTTTCCGCCAACCGCGAACACTTGCATTGTTAGCTTTGACATCTTTCTTGCTAACAATCAACTGGGGTGTATATATCTGGTCAGTTAGTGTTAACCGAATTGTTGAAGCTTCCTTGGGTTACTACATCACACCACTAGTTAGCGTCACTTTTGGTGTATTGGTTTTACGTGAGCGCCTACGAAGGATGCAATGGATCGCAGTTTCGATAGCTGCCATTGGTGTCTTCACTCTCACCTTTGAATATGGCGCATTTCCTTGGATCGCATTTGTGCTTGCTGTCACCTGGAGTTCATATAGTTTGCTAAAGAAAGCCCTCCAATTGGGAGCTCTCGAAGGGATCTCCATTGAAACCTTATTTGCGCTCTTACCAAATCTCGTCTACCTCACCCTGATTGAAAGCCAACATCGCGCGCAATTTGGTTTAAGTCTTGGATTTAGCGTCTTGCTTGCATTTGCCGGTGTCGCAACAGTTATTCCTCTGCTCTTATTTAATGGTGCCACAACTCGATTACCTTTAACCATGACTGGGTTACTTCAGTACATCACGCCAACAATTATGTTTATGGTTGGAACGTTAATAAATCATGAGCCTATGCCCGCTGGTCGCGCCATTGGGTTTGGACTTATTTGGATCGCACTTATATTTCTTGGTGCCGACCTAGTTAAATCAAACCGAACTACCGCTAGCGCTCTTTAATACCAAGGCACGACCTGATTCAAGTCGCGCAACAGGTACTCTAAAAGGCGAACATGAAACATAGTCGAGCCCAAGTTCGTGGAAGAAATGAATGCTTCGTGGGTCGCCACCATGTTCTCCGCAGATGCCAAGTTTGAAATCGGGACGAAGCCCGCGCGCTTGTTCAACCGCTGTCCGAATAAGAATTCCGACTCCTGCTTGATCTAAAGATTCAAACGGGTTGAAAGGAAGGAGTTCTAGGTCTAGATAGCGAGGCAAGAATGTGGACTCCACATCATCACGACTAAATGCCCAAGTAAGTTGGGTTAGGTCATTTGTTCCAAATGAGAAGAAGTCCGCATAATTGCCAAGACGTCCTGCCGTAATCGCAGCTCGTGGCGTCTCAATCATTGTGCCAATTGGGATATCCATTTTTTGACCAGACCCAACAAATGTTTTGGCAATTTCTGCCTCAAGCGTTTCACGCAGATAAAGAAGTTCACGCTGAGTTGCAACCAAGGGGATCATAACTTCAGGTTTCGGATCATGACCTAAACGTTTTACCTCAAGGTAGGCATGCACAAGAGCACGAACCTGCATTTGATA
>QYPT01000016.1 GCA_007280125.1 Streptomycetaceae bacterium
CCCAACTAGAAGGTTGTGTAGCGGCAAATCCTTCGGGTGAAAGCATTGCAACACAGAACGCCTTATCTGGATTTCTAACCGATGTGTATTGAAAGCCAGGCACACCGGACTGTCGCACCAAAGAAGCAAAGCGCTGAGATTGTGCGTAACTATTCTTATCGTGAAAAATCTGTGGCTCTTTGCTAAAAGGTGCCAAACGCACATCCACGAGCTCCATTGAGAGCTCTACCGTAAAGAATGTAAAGGCAGTCGCTCCAGAACTTTCGAGAGCCGGTGAGTTTTTTACAAAGAGATGGTGATGGTATCCACGCTCTGCTGCCGCTGTTTCAAATCTATCGGCGCAATAAAATACGCCAGGATCAAATTGACCTCGAAAGCGAGAGCCACCCGGATATGCCTTAGCCGTAAAAGGCTCTCGCATCAATGGATGCAATTCACCGAACCTGTCACTGGAGTTCGCGCGTTGACTAGTAATCGCTCTTACAACAAGGGCCGCTTCATCGTCAGTATCGGTAATTTTATAGATAGATGATTGCGAACTCTTAAGAGCTAACCGACCCATCCTTTGAGAGAAAGCTGTGGCTTTAGAAGCTATTGCCGCTGGAGTCCACGTAGTTAACGACATGAACCAACCCTTCAACGTTTTGAATCAGGTTAAAAGGTGAATCACCTAGAGCGATATTTTCTCCTCGCAGCCATATTCGTGCCGCCTCTTTCTCTCCGAGAATTGCATCAAGGGAAGTAAAGAGACGGATGAAGAGAATTGAGTTTTCCCACTCGCTCTTTATCGATGGATTCAACGTGTAGTGTGCCGACCACAGGTGCGAGACCTTCGTCGGACTCAGGCCAATAATCTGTCCGAACTCTTTCTGCTTCAAACCTAAGTACTCAGAGGCCCGAAATGCCGCCTTGGACAGGGCAGCGGCAGTGAGCTGTGAATCCACCTGGAGCTGCGCCGTCATCACCATCTCTGACCTCTTTCAAATGCAAGAATAGCATTAATTACTTTCATTTAAAATACCCCTTAATCTGCCGAGTGAAGCCAGTAAGCCCAATCCGAAGTTCGCACAGTAAAACTAAGCACCGACAGAGCGTTCAATCAATTCACAGCCTCATACCTATACTCGCTCCATGAGTTTTAGCGCCGGCCAATTCGCGCTCCTTGGCCTCATGGCCTTTGCCCTTACTGGCCTGCTGACGTGGCCCATAAGGCTTCTAGCGATCCGTATAGGCGCAATGGATAAGCCCAACCTGGAGCGCAAGACTCAGAAAGAGCCGGTGCCGTATCTAGGTGGCGTCTCAATCGCCATCGCAGTTACAGCCCTTGCCTATGCCGGTGTTGTTGCATCAGATTTCACTAAGACAAACTTTCCACTTGCTAGCTATGTCTTAATTCCGGCACTTGCGATGGGAGCTATGGGGTTAATCGATGATCTGCGCGGATTGCCAGCGCTACCTCGTCTAATTCTTCAAACCCTCATTGCCATCGCTGTATCACTTGTCCTTATTAACACTAACACCGTCGGGGTCGCCTTTGACGATTCAATTATTAACCAAGGGCTCACAGTCTTTTGGATCGTTGGAATCTGTAACTCAATTAACTTCTTCGATAACTTAGATGGCGGCGCCGCCGGCACGGCCGTCGTTGTTACGCTGGGTATTTTCTACATCGCTTATAACCAAGGTCAGGAATCCGTCAGTGCGCTCGCAATAGTCACTGCAGGTGCAACTCTAGGATTTCTCATTTGGAATAAACAACCGGCCAAGATCTACATGGGTGATGCAGGTGCACTTTTCTTAGGCGTAGTTATCTCAGTGCTATCGATTCGCGTTAACCCTGGTATCCACCCAAGTTGGAAATCACTAGCTCTTATGCCGATTTTATTGGCGGTGCCAATTTTGGATACAACTGTCGCCGTGACATCGCGCATCTACCGGGGCCTATCGCCGCTGACTGGTGGTAAGGATCATTTATCTCACCGCCTTGTCCGCAAAGGAGTTTCGCACAAAGTTGCGGCGATTCTTCTATGGGCCGGTTCCGGCCTATTTGCCTTACTGGCCATTGGAATTTACAACGCCCCAAAAACTCTCGGTACTCCTTTTACATATCTAGCAGCAGCCACCTGGGCCAGCGCTTTGATCACTTTCCTTCGAGTTCCTTCAGAGGATTAACTACTTTTTCTTAATAACAGCAAAAGTCCAAAACGGTTCGATCTCGGAAAACTTCAAGGTTGTTAAATCAAAATCGGCAGCGCGCAACATCTCAGTAATCTCTGCCTTGCTAAAGCGTTGCTCAAGTGATGTCCCAAACCTATCAAGGGCATCATTTGCCAGCATCACAAAGGGCATCTCTCCATAATGATGTAAAGGAAGGTTTGAAGTGTTTCGCCCAAGCTTGCTTAGTACTTTAGAAAGCCGGGCCAAAGGCCAGTAAACAAGTGCGGCGATTATCGTGGCACTCAAACGTCTGACACGCTGAGGAGAGGCAGAGATAACTCGGCGAACTAGATTTACACCTTTAAAAATCAATCGGTAGTACGCCGGTTTGTTTTCAAGGCTGTAATACAAGTAGCAAAGAAATACGCCTCCAGGCTTGATGCTGCGCGCGACATCCTTTATTGCCAAAGCGGTATCGGGAATATGATGCAAGACACCCAGCGACATCGCAAGATCTAAAGAGCCGACCGGAATCGAATTAACTCCAACAGTCTCCTGCAAGACGACAATCTTTGGATCGTCAGCAAATTTCTTTTTTAGAACCTGACTTGCACCGTCACTTGGCTCCAGCGCATACACCAGTGAAAAATATGGCGCTAATCTCGAGCTCCAGCGCCCACTACCGGCACCAAAATCACCAGCAAATGATGTTTTCGGATTGAACTGGGCTAAATCAAGCGGCGCGCAGTAGGCGGCAAACTGGGCATCTAACGCGTCAGCAGTTTCAGTTTCGGCGTAATCAAAAGCTGCCCATTCATGGCCAAAGCCATCGATAACACCTTGGTCGATGTTCTCGTCTTTATCGCGCTGACTCACAGTGCCCCTTACATATCTACTCGGTCTGAAGCTTCACAATACCTGCATTAGCTATATTAAAGGACGAAGCATTTTCGCGGCCTATTTACTTATAATCCCGTCCAGATATAAGCCAATACACCCCTTAGAATTGCCCGCATGGCAAAGGTAGCGGTCACCGGTGGGGCTGGATTCATAGGCTCTAACTTAACCCGTCGTCTAATTTCCGAGGGTTACGATGTCGTCGTTGTCGATGATCTTTCAACTGGCCTGATTTCCAATGTTGATCAAGAAAGGTCGAAATTTCATCAGGTATCAATCACCGATCCAGAGGCGCTCAATAACGCGCTTAAAGGATGCGGAACAATCTTCCATCTAGCTGCCCGCGGCTCAGTCCCACGTTCAATTAAAAACCCAGTCGCTACTCATGATGTGAACGCGACAGGGACACTCAATGTCTTAGAAGCTGCCCGTGCCAACGGTGCCCACGTAATTTTTTCATCCTCTTCATCGGTCTATGGCCGCAATATGCAACTGCCGAAAGATGAGTCGATGTGGCTTGGACCAATGACACCGTATGCAGCAAGCAAATTAGCGGGCGAAGGTTATGTTCAGGCATATTCCGCCGCTTATGGCGTACCCACAACACTCTTGCGCTTCTTTAACGTCTTCGGCCCTCGCCAGCGCCCCGACCATGAATACGCCGCCGTCCTACCAAAGTGGATCTGGCTAGCGATGCAAGGTCAAGCTATCGATATCTACGGCGATGGCACTGCATCCCGTGATTTCACCTACGTAGATACAGTCTTAGATATTGCAATCACCGCAATGAAGGAGAAAGTATTAACCGAAGGCGCTATGAACTTGGCTTATGGCAACCGAATTTTTCTAAATGAAACAATTGAGATGCTGAAGAAACATTTTCCAGATTTACAGGTTAACTACAAACCAGAGCGCCTAGGCGATGTCAAAGAGTCACAAAATGATCCAGTGCTACTAAAGAAACTCTTTCCAAGCGTTCAACCGAAGCCATTTGAAGTGGCTCTCTCTGAAACTGTTGACTGGCTAAAAGAGTTTGGTCAGAGCGTCGCCAATGGTCCTGCGACCGTGGATTAAACACAGTCCATATGTGTGGAATTACCGGTGGCATAGGTCCAAGCGCCCCAAGCAAACAACTGCTTGATGCTCAACTCATATCTCTACAACACCGCGGCCCTGACGATAGTGGCACCTATGTAAATGCGGGAATTGGTCTCGGGATGGGCCGATTGGCTATCGTTGAAATCGCTGCGGGGAAGCAACCCGCATCCGATGCCAGCGAAAAGATAAACATGGTTTTTAACGGTGAGATCTATAACTATCGCGAACTACGACACGAATTAGAACAAAGCGGAATCCACTGCAGAACTTCAAGTGAATCCGAAGTAATCATTAATCTCTATCTAAAATATGGCCTGGGCTTCATCGGCAAACTCAATGGAATGTTTGCAATTGCTATCCACGATGCCCGTGATAACTCTCTGCACTTAATCCGAGACCGTATGGGCAAGAAACCATTGTGGATATCACAATTAAACGATGGCACATTGTTTTTCGCATCGGAAGTCCGAGCCTTAATGTTGGCTCGTCCAGATCGTACGTTGCGTACCGACATGTTGGCAGAGGTAATGCAGTACGGTTACATCAACGCCCCACATTCAGCCTTTAATGAAATCGGCCAACTTCCACCGGCTTCGCTGCTTACTTGGCGTGAGGGCAAAACTACTACTTCAACATATTGGGCGCCAGATTTTGACACCAAAGTAAACATTTCTTACGAGGATGCCCTTGAAACAACTAAGAAACTGATTGAGGAGTCAGTATCGCGCCGATTAATCTCTGAACGCCCGCTGGGCTCATTTTTGAGCGGAGGCTACGACTCCACAATAGTCACGGCCTACATGGCTAAATTAATGAGCGAGAAAGTTCAAACTTACTCGATCGGTTTTCACAGTGCGCAATACAATGAGGCTCACCACGCTAAACAAGTGGCCAACTACCTCGGGACTAACCACCACGAAGAGATCCTTAGCCCCGACCCAGCGCTAGTAGTTGAAAAGATTGCCCATGTATTGGATCAACCCCTTGCCGATTCTTCAATAGTTCCAACGTACTTACTTGCAAAATTCGCTCGTAAGAATTTAATTGTAGCCCTTGGAGGGGATGGCGGCGACGAAGTATTTGGAGGATATGACCGCTACTTAGCCACCCCGATTCTGCAAGGACTAAACCCAATTCTTGGAATTGCAAAATTTGGTCTCAGGCTTGTTGATAAAAAAGTTCTTGGTAAGGGTCGAAAAATTAATCGAGCAAGCTCTCAACTGAACCAGAAAGATTCACTGGCGCATCGTTTCAGTTCGATTCATTCCCTCGCACAACCAGAAGACTTAGCAATTCTTCTTACGCCAGGAATTAATTCTGACGCAGGTTCAAAGATATTCATGAAAGAATTTAACGCAGGGGATATTTCATCTTTTGAAAGAATGATTCGATCTGACCTTACCTCCTATCTCCCAGGGGATTTATTGGTAAAAGTAGATATTACCACAATGGCAAATAGCCTCGAACTTAGATCCCCTATGTTGGACTTCAATGTTGTTGAGTGGGGTTTGTCCCTACCGCGCAAATACAAAATCAAGGGTTTTGAAACCAAGCACATCTTAAAAGACGTTGCGCGCTCTCTTGTTCCCGCTAACTTAATTGATCGCCCAAAAATGGGTTTTGGTATACCCCGTGCTGAATGGCTTCGAACTGGAATGAAAGAACTAGTCATTGACACTCTTACTGATACGACAGCCAAGCAACGCGGTTGGTTTGATGTTGATGAAGTTAAAAGACTAATAAATATTCATATGGCCGGTGAAGACAAAGACAACTTAATCTGGCCCATGTTAATGTTGGAACTTTGGGCTAGGACCTGGCTCGATTAGTATCCCTCACATTTAACATTCCATCAATGTTTTTGTGATAGGCACTCGGGTCCAACTAATTTGGAGAGCATGGCATAGACTTCACATAGATTCAGGATTCTGGTTAATTGAAAGGAAAATTGCATGTTAGACGACGGCCATTCGCGCAGCCCATCCCTAATAACGGTGATTGTCCCTGTTTTCAATGAAGCTGAAGTTATCCCACTTTTTTTTAGTCGCATACAACCCGTGTTAGCTAAGATTAAAGAGAATTACAAAGTCAATCTGCTTTTCCTAAACAATGCATCAACAGACAAATCATTCGAAGTAATTTCAGAAATCCGGGGAGACTTTAATTTTGTTCATCTAATTACTATGAGCAGCAACGTTGGATATCAGAAGTCAATCGAATGCGGGCTGCGAAATGCCAAAGGAGACATATTTGTAGTAATTGATGTTGATTGTGAAGACCCACCTGAAATGATTCTTCAGTTTATTGATCACTACGAAAAAGGATTTGACCTAGTTTACGGGTTACGGGCAGACCGATCAGAGAACAAGATTATGAAACTATGTCGTAAATTTTTCTATCATATTGTGCGGAAGGTATCAGACGATGAAATCCTTCTGTACATGGCAGAATTTGCGTTGCTCACTTCAGAAGTTCGGGATGCGACAATTGCTTCGCTGGACTCCTTTCCATTCCTTCGAAGTTCAATGGCACGGGTTGGATTCAAGAGAATTGGTATTTCCTATAAGCGCCAACCTAGAATCGCCGGAGAGACGCACTATAATTTGTATGGCATGACAGTATTTGCCATAGCCAGCATCCTTTCTTCAACAACACTACCCTTAAGATTCCCCCTCTACTTTATGCCTTGGTGGACGATTGGCTCAGTCGCATCAATTTGGGGCTATTTTATTTCCGGTACCTATACCTACTTGCTTCTTTTCACAACAATCAGCTGCATTTACATAGGTGGGGCTTTATCCGCAATAGCCTTATATCTGGCCCGTACTTATAAGAATGGGTTGCAACGCCCAAATTATTTCATACACAATCGCTACTCCTTCTTGCAAGAATCTTTGGCGGAGGGTGATTGATTTTGAAAATAAATGCACCCGAAATCTCAATAAAGCAGGAAAATCTTTCTAGTTTTGATAATGGGGTTAAATCGACGTGCGCGATTGCCCAACCAGATCGATACCGGCATTGGGCCTCGACGCCTCGCGATTCCTACCAAATATCGCGTGGCGCAGGTTTGTCACTAAGTGCAGCAAGTTTTGAAACTGAATCACTTTCTGTATCGCATAATAAATTTAATCGAATCCTTGACTTTGACTCAGCGACAGGTGAAGTTGAGGTAGAGGCAGGAATTCGGCTCTTTTCACTTCATAACTTTCTAGTCGCTAATGGATACTTTTTGCCGATACAACCAGGGCACGGTCAAATTTCAATAGGAGGGTGCGTTGCAGCAGATATACACGGAAAAAACCAACTAAAAGACGGTAATTTCTTAGAACAAGTGATTTCTCTAAAACTCTTCCACCCATCGCATGGAATCTTGAATCTATCACGTGCATCAAATGCAGATTTATTCTTCTTAACCTGTGGTGGCTATGGGCTTACAGGACATATTTTGAGCGTAAGACTTCAAACTCAGGTTCTTCCTTCTCAAATCGTTGTTACTCGAGCGCAAAGATTTCCTGATATTGATTCTGGGTTGCAGTTATTAAATAATGAAGCTACCAAGGCCGACTTCATACACTCTTGGCATGACTTTTCCCAAACCGGAAAGAAATATGGTTCTGGAATGGTTTTCATGTCCAACTTCGAAGCGATTGATGAGCATGCAGGATCCCCTTCAAAAACGAGGTCAGTAGTTCCAAAGTCATTGGGAAACAGACATCGAATGCCGGCAGCCAACTTGGTTGTGAATCGATTTTCGATTAGTGCATTGAACTCGGCATACAAGAGAATAAATTCAACTAATATGAAGGGAAAGCGAAGCGACATAGCTGATGCGCTTTTTCCCATACATCACCTTCAAGGGTATTATTATTTTCTTGGGAGTCACGGGTTTCATGAATACCAAATACTCTTATCAAAGGATGTCGCTGCAGATTATCTTAAACAGTTAGGTGCTGTAGCTGCAGAACTGAAGATTCCAATAACTCTTGCATCTGGAAAAATATTTGGTGGGCAGCAAAACCTCATTAGATTCTCTGGAGAGGGAGTCTGCTTTGCAGTAAACTTTCTACGAAGTACACAAGCAAATGTATTATTGGAATGGCTTGACAGTAATCTCGTTTTATTCGGGGGAAAACCAAATCTAATTAAGGACTCTAGGCTGCCACGCCAAATAGCAGAGGCCTGCTACCCGGAAATTGGCGAATTTCGGATGAAATTGCGGAACTTTGACTCAAAGAGGCTTTTTAGATCTCAGATGTCAGAGAGACTTGGCCTATGAAGTCTGTAGTTATTGGGGGAACAGCTGGCGTCGGAAGGGAAATAGCTACGGCGCTTGCTGTTAAGGGACACTCCCTCTTAATCACCGGAAAAGATATGGAGGATGTCGATGCATGCACCATGGACTTACGCCTTCGTTACGGAGTACAAGTGCAGGGATTAGCAATTGACGCCTCCAACTCGACAATCTTCATTCGAGAGTTAGGAGCAGCCGCAGCAAATTTCGGGGAAATTAATTATCTTTTCTTGACTATCGGTGCTTCTTCTGAGGAAGATACTGGTGACTTGCAAATTGAGAACGCAATTGCAATGCTGAGTTCGAACTTTCTTGCAACTATTATGGCAATACAGATCTTCCGCATTTATTTTAGCAAAAGTGAACCAACAGGAGTAATCGGCTTTAGTTCAGTCGCTGCCATTCGTGGACGCAAAAAAAATGTAATTTATGCTGCCTCCAAAAGGGCCCTAGAAAGCTACTTTGAAAGTTTGGAGCTTATCTCCCAAGGTACGAATTTGTCTGCACAAATTTATAGGCTAGGTTTCATTGACACTTATCAGGCATATGGCCAAAGACTACCTTTTCCCAAAGTAAACCCGAAGAAAGTGGCCAAGATGATAATTGGACGTTTAGATGCAGCATCTGGGATTTCCTACTATCCGAGATACTGGCAACTTATAGCCATCGTAGTTAAGATTGTTCCGTTACAAATCTTTAAGAAAATGAATTCATAGTTGCAAAGAATGCTTTTTTCCCGGATATACGTACTTGAAAGTGTCCTAAAACCATCCACCGCTTCGAAAACACTTAATAAGAGTCAATGATATATTCTGCATATAGCAGTTTGAATGAATACTCTAGCCTGCATTATTCATTCAAACTGACGCGGGATAATGTTTCACCGTACATGAAATCACTTGAAAAACTACTCTAATTGAATTTGACAATTAGGGCACAAATCCAATTACTAATGGCCCAAGATTGAATCTAATAGTTCACCAAGATATACTAATTTGTATGGAAAACATAAGAGGTAAAGATAGCGATGCATATTATGAAAACTACTTTGAAGAGTTGACTTCAACTGGAGTAATGGGGTTCTTTCATAAATGGATGCATCGCTCAATAGAGCGAGGGATAGATCCGCAACAGTATTTTGAGCGTATTCTAGAATTGGGTGCCGGTGAGAACAGGCATATGGATTCCGTTATTCATAAATACGATGAATACCATTTAGTTGATATCAGATACAAGCTCCTTCTCAACGCGCTATTAGAAAGTTCGGAAAAATATAAATCCGTTCAAATTGGTGAAAAGCACGCAGAGTTCCAGAAAATACAAAGCCCAAATGCAGGCGCAAGAATCTTCTTGAGCGATGAGAATGCTGATGATTTGCGAAAATACCCGAATGATTACTTCGATCGTGTTTTTTCAACTTGCCTAATAATGCATTTGGAGGATCCAGAGCAGGCGCTTAGTGAATGGCGGCGTATTTTAAGAAATAATGGACGCTTATCGATATATGTTCATTCGGAACCTGGATTACTTTTACGCTTCGCGCGCTTCGCGGGATTAAGAGGAAAGGCTAAGAGAAGAGGATTCGATCACATCAGATTTGTTTACCTTGAACATAGGTTTTCTTTCCTCTTTCTTAAATATTTAATCGCGGATATTTTTTCTGAGGACGAAATTGTTTGGGATTCATACCCAGTGCCCCTACTCTCATGGAATTTCTCATTTTGGAAAGTTGCCAGAATAAGAGTTGTCAAACCATCTGTCACCCCTATATAGAATCAAAAACATGATTTTGTAGAAAATTCTACTGATTTCTTCGTGAAACGAGAAGTACTAGTTTCAAGGCGTCCCAGCGATACTTACTGGACGCGTTGGAGGAAAGCGAGACATTTGTAATGAGTTGGAGCAATAAGCCCGTGTAAAAGGTAGCATTCTACGAATGCAGTGAAATTATTCCAAGGGGGCTTAACGTGAAACTCAGAATTCTCAATCTTAAGATTGCCATCGGTTCTTTTAGGGAACATTTCTTATTGAGAATGGGTCTATTTTTCTTGCTAATCATTTCAGTATGGTTGATTCGATTCCCATTTATTTTTCGAAAACTGTATGCCGAAGATGGCACACTCCTTTTACATGATGCGTTAGTAAACCCTTTTCCAAAAGAATTCTTTCAGCCCGCATCTGGTTACTCCTTGCTTATTCAACGAATCGGCGGGCGCTTCATATCGATATTCCCGTTGGAGTATGCACCTATCACTAGTGCCATATTTGCAGCACTTTGCTTAAGCTTTCTTGCGGCAGGGCTTTATGCATTCAACAATTTTTCAACGTGGTCTTTTTGGCCAAGATTTACATTAGCTTTGTGCTTCATTTTCCTTCCATCATCTTCATTCTCGGCTGTAGGCAATAGCGCCAATCTTTATGTGTACTTCATGACCGCATCTGCAGTTTTCATCTACTACAAAGAAGAAAAGAAGAGTGAAGTCATTTTTAAGTGTTGCGTATTTAGTATAGCCGCGCTTTCACTCCCGCTAACTGTATTTCTCATTCCGTTGATCATACATAGGAGCATAATTGAGAAAAAGATGACAAATAGGTGGCGAATTCAAAAGTCTGATGGTATTTTTGTCTTATCGCTATTGCTACACATGATATTTATTGCTGTGACGTCACTTGGGGAAAGGACTCCTCACAGTCCACAGTCGTTATTCAAAGTTCTCTATCTTTATTTAGAGCGGGGACTTGGAATTTCTATCATTCCGATGTGGGGGTTTGTTTCAGGTACAAGCGTATCCCCCTCATATGAAAATACTCCTGCTTTACTAAATTCTCTTGGATCTCGCATGGTGGTACTTATTCTTATCATTGCTATTCTAGGAGTTATATACAATCGAGGCAGAAAGGTATTTTCTGTAACCTTACGTAATCAATTTTGGCTTATACTTATATTGGGATTTACTTACTCGATAATTATTGGACTATTCTTTAACCCCGAACCACGTTACATGATTTTTACGTCTTTTCTGACTTATTGGGCGATTCTTCTTCTAGTTGAATCACAAGGTAGCTTCATTTTAAGGGTATGCCTTAATGCATATTTAATCTGTGTTCTGATTCTAGGTTTAACGGCTAGCGCCCATCGTGCAATTGGCCCCGAGTGGGGACCAGGGCTAGCGAAAGCTAAGCAAGAATGTTCTGATTTGACTCCAGAGCAAGAAGTGAAAATTCGAATATTGCCACTGACCCCTAAATGGGAGATCATTTTATCATGTAAAATTGTTATTGGTCCTGATCATTAGAGTTATATGGTTTTGCTCAAAAACTATGAAGTCTAAAATTAGGGAACCATTTTCTGGTCTAGGATTTTTTTGTATAGTTCTTCATGATCCTTTACTAAACGTTTAACACCAAATTTAGCAAACGTGAACTTTTTCGCCTCAGCTCCCATGTAAGCCCGTAAAGCGCTGTCACTGGCTAGTTTTTCAAGGGCATCAGCGATTTCCTGGACCTCTAGGGCAGTAATAATTCCCGTTGTGCCATCCAGCACCACTTCGGGTACAGACCCAACTCTCGTTGTCACAACCGGTAACCCAGCCATCCCTGCCTGAATCAGACTTAAAGGGGTGCCTTCGCTATCACTAGTCAGCACAACAATGTCAGCCGCAGCTAAAACTTTTTCAATGTTGCTCTGCCATCCCAAAACTTTAACAGGTAATTGCTCGCGGGCAATTCTTTCTCTACAAGTATCTAATAACTCACCATCTCCAGCCATAAAGAATTCAAGGTGAACTCCACGTTTCTTTATTTCACTAACCACATCTAGGAACCTATCTGGACGCTTAATCTGTGTGACGCGTCCTATAAATGCACATTGCAATGTGGTCGTTGAGAGACCGTATGATTCTTGAGACTCGCCCTTGTTTGGTAATTGGCCGATTTCTAAACCAGGAGGCATTAAACCAAATTTTTTATGGTTACCAATTCCCACCCCCAATAAATCCTGACGAACTTTATTGCCAACGGCTAAAAGCTCATGTGTAAATACTGCCAAAACTTGTTCAGCAATAATAACTAATCTCCGTTTAAGCTTTCCAAAGTAGCCATTGAGTAAATGCCCATGGAATGTGTGAACACGAACAGATGGCTGCAGGGAAACAATTGACGCAATACGGCCTAAGAATC
>QYPT01000119.1 GCA_007280125.1 Streptomycetaceae bacterium
ATGTTCGAGTACTCGAGGGAAGAAATGCCCACCATGTGCTTGAGGCGCAATTTAAGGCGGTTGCCCGTGCGTTGCATGATGCTGTTGCACTTGATTCACGTGTAATAGGAATTCCTTCAACCAAGGGCGCTCTTTGATAGCGATTCTTGACTACGGCTCAGGAAATTTACGCTCTGCTGCACGGGCATGTGAAACAACAGGCAATGAAGTAGTCGTAACTAGTGACCCGAACGTGGCACTTGAAGCGCAGGGCCTTGTCGTACCTGGCGTTGGTGCATTTGCTGCTTGTATGGCGGGATTACTTGCCGTAGGTGGTGATGAGATTATTCGAAAGAGGAAATTACTCGATCGGCCTACATTAGGAATCTGTGTTGGTATGCAGATTCTATTTAGCGAAGGCACAGAATCAAATGGCCAAGGCAACCACGTTACTCGCGGAGTAGGTTTATGGGATGGCGAAGTGAGCAAGATCAAGGCAGAAATACTTCCTCACATGGGTTGGAATACCGTGAGGCCAGAAGCGCTTAGTCCGCTTTTCTCTGGAGTCGAAAATGAATCTTTCTATTTTGTGCATTCTTTTGCAGCCAAGAAGGCAGTGGGAATTCGAACTGCCTGGACAGAGTACGGAGAGACATTTGTAGCTGCAATTGAAGATGGTGCACTTACCGCAACCCAGTTTCACCCTGAAAAATCGGGCGCTGCCGGCCTAGTATTAATGAAGAATTGGGCAAATACGTTATGACTATTACATACTTGGAATTATTGCCCGCTGTAGATGTAAAAGATGGGCGCGCGGTTCGATTGGTTCAAGGGGAGTTAGCCAAAGAAACTGTTTATGGGGATCCACTTGACGTTGCTCTTGAATTTCAAAGCGCTGGAGCAGAGTGGCTTCATTTGGTTGATTTAGATGCAGCATTTGGGCGAGGTAATAATTCTGAACTACTTGCACGTGTTGTGGGAGCCCTTGATATTAAGGTCGAGCTATCTGGCGGAATTCGAGATGATGAATCGTTAAACCGTGCACTGGCAACAGGGTGTACGCGCATCAATTTAGGTACCGCTGCTTTGGAAAATCCTGAATGGACAGCTCACGTAGTAGCCAAGCATGGAGACAGAATTGCTGTTGGGTTGGATGTGAGAGGGCACGTGCTATCTGCTCGCGGATGGACAAAAGATGGTGGCGACCTATTTGAAACTTTGTCGCGTCTTGATGAAGATGGATGTGCTCGATATGTAGTTACAGACGTTGCGCGAGATGGCACGCTGACAGGTCCTAATTTGGAACTACTTAAGTCAGTGTGCGCTGCTACGAAGGCGCCAGTGATTGCAAGCGGTGGCATCTCCTCTTTAGATGACATACGAGCCCTTGCAGCTCTGACAGGCATTGGCGTTGAAGGAGCAATCGTAGGTAAAGCCCTTTATGCCGGTGCGTTCACTCTGGCACAGGCGTTGGAAATTACTCGACTATGACTTTGAGCGTTCGAATAATCCCTTGCCTCGATGTGACAGAAGGACGAGTAGTAAAGGGTGTTAATTTTACTAACCTCTTAGATGCTGGCGATCCCGTGGAAATGGCTGCGTTATACGGAGCCGAGGGCGCTGATGAGTTAACTTTTTTGGATATTTCTGCAAGTAGTTCTGGGCGCGAAACAACGTTGGATGTCGTACGCAAAACTGCTGACCAAGTTTTCATTCCCTTAACTGTTGGCGGCGGAATTCGAAGCGTTAACGACGTGAATCAATTACTACGAGCTGGCGCAGATAAGATTTCAATCAACACGGCAGCAATTAAGCGGCCTGAATTGATCTCAGAAATTGCAGAAACTTTTGGTTCACAAGTTCTCGTTCTATCAGTGGATGCTCGACGCGCTCGTACCAACTCTGGGTTCGAAGTGACAACTCACGGCGGCCGCGAGAGAGCTGGACTAGATGCGATTGAATGGGTTGAGAGAGCATGCGAACTCGGTGTTGGTGAAATCCTGCTTAATTCAATGGATGCTGATGGCACTCGTGCCGGGTATGACATTGGGATGATTTCGGCGGTTCGTGCAGTTTCATCGGTTCCGCTCATTGCTAGCGGCGGAGCGGGAACGCTTCAAGATTTCGCTGCCGCATTGGATGCGGGCGCGAATGCCCTTCTGGCAGCAAGTGTTTTTCATTTTGGGGTGCACAGGATTAGCGATATCAAAACGTACCTATCTGAGCAGGGCTATTCCATTCGCGAGAGCGCTCTCGGATAGGGCAGAATACTCACATGCATCAGCGCGCAATCCTTCCTGAATCGATTACACGCTTGCTCAAGAGTCCAACCGACCTTATCGCCGCTATTGCTCAAGATCATGTCACGGGTGAAGTTCTCATGCTGGCTTGGATGAATCACGAAGCTTTAGCTCTGACTATTGCAACGGGGCAAGCCACTTATTGGAGCAGAAGCAGAAGTGAAATGTGGGTTAAGGGAGCTACTTCAGGTCACACTCAAAAAGTGACGAATATTTCTTTGGATTGCGATGGAGATGCCCTGATTCTTACAGTCATTCAAGAAGGCGCTGCTTGCCATACTGGCAACCGCACATGTTTTCATCAATCTATTCCGATGGTGACGCTATGAAATTAGAAGAGTTCAGAACGTATGCGAAGGACTACAACGTAATACCGGTTTTCAGGACGCTGCTCGCCGATAGCGAAACTCCGTTAGGCGTTTATCGTAAATTAGCAAAGAATTTACCTGGAACTTTTTTGCTTGAATCAGCAGAGCATGGTGGAGTGTGGTCGCGCTATTCCTTTATTGGCGTACACAGTCAAGCAACTCTGACTGAATTAGACGGTAAGGCAATGTGGACAGGTACAGCACCTGCAGGAGCGCCCACTGGAATTCCACCCCTGGATGCGTTAAGAATTTCTGCTCAGCATCTTCGTTCGCCAAAAATGCCTGGCCTACCGCCTCTAACAGGAGGATTGGTTGGTTATATGGGGTACGAGTGCGTGCGATCACTTGAGAAATTGCCTGAGCACTCAGTGAAGGATCTCCCACTGCCTGATCTGACATTTATGTTAACAAGTGACTTAGCTGTGCTCGATCACAGCGAAGGCACAATCACCTTAATTGAGAATGCAATCAATTGGGATGGTAGTGATTCACGAGTTGACGAAGCATTTGATGCGGCCCAAAAGCGCTTGGATCGCATGCAAGAGGATTTGCTTTCTCCACTTCCGGGACATATCGCGCAGTTGGATAAGAGAACTACTCCCGAATACCAAAGGAATCTTTCCGAAGATAGTTACATCGCTGGCGTTCTACAGGCCAAGAAGGAGATTGTTTCTGGTGAAGCATTTCAAATTGTCCTCTCACAACGTTTTTCTATGGATTGCTCAGCCGATGCCTTAGATGTCTATCGAATGCTCAGACTTCACAATCCGAGCCCTTACATGTTTATGTTGCGATTGAATGATGGAATCGATGTGGTGGGGTCTAGTCCTGAAGCACTTGTTAAAGTGACGGACCGAGAAGTCCTTATTCATCCGATTGCGGGGACGAGGAAGAGGTCAGATTCGCCCGAGGAGGATCAACGTTTAGGACAAGAACTTCTTGCTGATCCAAAGGAACGAGCCGAGCATTTGATGCTAGTTGACTTAGGACGAAACGACTTGGGTCGGGTGTGTGCTCCGGGAAGCGTAGAAGTTGTTGAATTCATGCATATCGAACGTTATTCACATGTCATGCATATTGTTTCCACTGTAACTGGAACACTTGCATCTACATCAACTCCGGTTGACGCACTCTTCTCAGTATTTCCGGCAGGAACTTTATCTGGAGCACCGAAACCTCGTGCGATGGAGATTATTGAAACACTTGAGCCGACTCGCCGCGGAATCTACGGGGGAGCAGTCGGGTACATTGATTTCACGGGAAATATTGATACGTGCATCGCCATTCGAACGGCAGTACTTTTTGAAAAGAGAGCACACGTTCAAGCGGGCGCAGGAATCGTTGCTGATTCAGACCCTGCCTCTGAGAACCAAGAGTGCATCAACAAAGCAGCCGCAGTTCTAGGTGCAATATCCGCGGCTAATAGTTTGCGAACCTTGTAATGGCGCTCTTTCTAAGCATCTCTGCCGCTTTGATTGTCTTAGCCGTTTTAGGCGTTCGCCGAATTTCCAGATTACCTTCTCGCTATGAAAGAAAGCCACAACAGGTGACACCGTGGATCGCCCTCGATCAGGGGATAGATCCTTCTGAAAGTAATGAAACAAACTCGTGAGCGTCCTAGATGAAATTATTGCGGGTGTACGCGAAGACCTAGACCGCAATCGGCTTACTTTGGCGCAGATTCATGAGATGGTGGAATCTGCAACTCCTGCTATAGATGTTGTAAACGCTTTTAACTCCGATGGATTATCAATTATTGCTGAGGTAAAACGCTCATCTCCCAGCAAAGGAGCACTTGCAACAATTGCTGACCCTGCAGCTTTAGCTAAGGTGTATGAAAGTGCCGGCGCTAGCGTGGTGAGTGTTCTTACAGAACGACGTCGCTTTGGCGGTTCCCTTGATGACTTAGATGCCGTACGCGAAAGGGTAAGCATCCCGGTGCTACGTAAAGATTTTATGGTGGATGAATATCAATTCTATGAAGCGCGAGCCCATGGTGCAGATTTGGTTTTACTTATAGTCGCCGCGCTTTCTTCGCAGCAGTTGCGTGACTTTGCATCGCTAGCAAAAGAGTTGGGCATGCAAGCTCTGGTCGAAGTACATACAGAAGAAGAAATGATCCGCGCCCTTGAGATATCACCGGCAATCGTTGGAGTGAATTCTCGAAATCTTAAAACTCTTGAAGTTGACCCACAGGTATTTGCTTCTTTGCTCCCGATGATACCCAAGAATGTTATAGCCGTTGCTGAATCGGGAATTAGCACCCGCGCGGACGCGCTTTTTGCTCAAGAACACGGTGCTCATGCCCTCTTAGTGGGCGAGGCCCTGGTTCGTGGTTCCGATCCAGCTTTGACACTGCGCACTCTTTTGGGACGAGGGTAGAGTTCACCTCCTATGACATCGACACAAAATACGAGCGAGCTTCCTGCCCCTATCGGCCATTTCGGACCCTACGGTGGACGCTTTGTCCCAGAAGCCCTTATTGGCGCGCTGGAAGAACTTGATGCTGCCCATCAGTCGGCAATGGTGGACCCAGTTTTTCAGGCGGAACTTTCTCACTTACATGCAACATATACGGGACGTCCTAGCATCATTACCGAAGCGCTTCGTTTTTCAGAACATGCTGGCGGGGCAAGAATTCTCCTGAAACGAGAAGACCTCAATCACACAGGAAGCCACAAAATTAATAACGTTCTAGGTCAAGCGCTTCTCACAAAGCGAATGGGCAAGAAGAGAGTTATTGCAGAAACTGGTGCAGGCCAGCACGGCGTTGCCGCTGCAACTGCTGCTGCTCTCTTTGGACTTGAGTGTGTTGTGTATATGGGCGAGGAAGATACTCGTCGTCAATCTCTCAATGTTGCTCGAATGAAGATTCTTGGTGCAGAGGTAATTCCAGTTACTGCAGGATCTCGAACCCTGAAGGATGCCATCAACGAAGCTATGCGCGATTGGGTCACCAATGTTGATTCAACGCATTACATTTTAGGAACTGTTGCCGGACCTCATCCATTCCCAACCATGGTGCGAGATTTCCATAAAATAATCGGCGAAGAAGCACGCGCACAAGTTTTGGAGTTAGTTGGGCGTTTACCAGATGCTGTTTTAGCCTGCATTGGAGGAGGCTCTAACGCAATCGGAATTTTCCACGAATTCATTCCAGACTCCAACGTACGATTGATTGGTTTTGAAGCAGGAGGCGATGGAGTTGAAACAGGTCGTCATGCTGCAACTATTACCGGAGGATCACCAGGAGTGCTTCACGGAACTCGCTCATATGTTTTGCAGGATGCGAATGGGCAAACAGTTGAGTCACATTCAATTTCTGCAGGATTAGATTATCCAGGGGTTGGCCCAGAACATGCATATTTGCACGACATAGGGCGTGCTGAATACCGTGCGATCACAGATAAACAAGCGATGGAAGCCTTTGACCTTCTCTCTAAGACTGAAGGAATAATTCCTGCCATTGAATCTGCTCACGCATTAGCGGGTGCAATGATTGTCGGCAAAGAGTTAGGCCCGGAAGCAGTTCTCTTAATAAACCTTTCAGGCCGCGGAGATAAAGACGTTGAGACTGCAGCACATTACTTCGGGATCCCTTTGTAAATGAGTACATCACTCGAAGAGGTTTTCGTTAAGACGCGATTGGAAAATCGTGCAGCTCTCATTGCTTACATCCCTGCTGGATTTCCTTCCGTAGAAGGATGCAAACGGGTTATTGAAGTATTGGCTCAGTCTGGTGTCGATGCGCTGGAAATCGGCTTTCCATATAGCGATCCAGTGATGGATGGGCCGACAATTCAAGAGGCTGCCGGTATTGCACTGCAAGCAGGCACGGGAGCTGCGGAAGTTTTTGAGACTGTTAAATATGCCCACGATGCAGGACTTGCCACTGTGGTCATGACGTACTGGAATCCCATCGAGAAGTTTGGCGTCGAGGCCTTCGCACGAGAGATGGCTAACAATGGAGGATCAGGCGTTGTAACACCAGATCTCACAATAGAAGAATCTGCCCAATGGAAGGCAGCCACAAAAACTTTTGGAGTGAACACTATTTATGTTGTAGCACCAAGCACTAAGGGAGAGCGTTTGGCGCAAGTGACTGCACAATGCTCTGGATTTGTTTACGCGGCATCGCTGATGGGTGTTACAGGTGCTCGCTCAACGATTTCATCTGGAGCACATGACTTAGTAACTCGAATACGAGCAACAACGTCTATGCCCATTGCCGTTGGCCTAGGTGTTTCCACTCGAGAGCAAGCGCGTGATGTCGCAAGCTTTGCCGATGGAGTTATCGTTGGTTCGGCTTTTATTAAGATTATTCTCGAGGCTAAAGATGAGGATTCCGCCTTGGGTGAGGTGAAACATCTTGCGCAAGAATTAGCCGTAGGGGTTAGAGAAGGCAGGTAGTGCGCTAATCTAAGCCTTGAATTTCTGAGAAACCCAACTCACCAAAGAAAGAGGATTACACGTGGCACAACAACCTGGCGGAGATAAAATCACAAGAAATATTGTGATCGGGATGGTTGTACTAGTTATTGCTGTTGGTGTTGCATTCTCTGTGCTGGGTAATAAATCAATTGGTAACGCTGCAATCCCTTCGAGCGTATCTAAAGCCGATGGTTATGGAATAGTTTTTAACGCTGATCTAAAGAACAAACCAGTTGTTGATTTGTGGGAAGACTTTCAATGCCCGATATGTGCTCGATTCGAAGCTACCAATGGAGCCTACATACAGACTTTAATCTCTGAAAAGCGCGCAAAAGTTGTCTTTCATATTCTATCATTCATCGGGCCCGAATCAATCCTTGCTGCCAACGCGGCTGCCTGCGCCGCTGACGATAGCAAATTCTTGCAGTATCACTCTTATCTTTATGCTAACCAATCAGCCACTGAAAACTCAGGGCTCTGGTCCAACGAGGGTCTGATCGCGGCAGGTTCCAACGCCGGTCTAACATCTTCCACCTTCAAGTCATGTATCTCTGGTGGAAAATATGCAGCCTGGGTTGGCAACGTTGCAAAAGATGGTGAGAATAAAAAGATTGATTCTACTCCCACCGTATATGTAAACGGAAAAACTATAGATCGAAACACTCAATATTTTGATTCCATCGCATTCGCCAAAGCCGTTGAGGGTAAGTAGAAGAACTTAATGCATTTCTTTATCCCCACACCAAGTAAATCTTTGGTGGGGCTAGGACCCTTTACTATCCATTTTTATGCCCTCTGCATAATTGCCGGAATTGTTATTGCTATTTGGTTAGGCGACAAAAGATTTCGTAGATTTGGTGGCGCTCACAATGTTGTTGCGGATGTTGCAATTTTTGCTGTCCCGGCAGGGATTATCGGCGGTCGTTTGTATCATCTTCTCACGTCACCAGATGCTTACTTTGGTAGCCATGGTCACCCTCTAGATGCATTTAAAATTTGGAACGGTGGACTGGGTATCTGGGGTGCAATCGCACTAGGCACATATGTCGCTTTCTGGAAGTTCAATCAACTCAATACATCTCGCAAAACTGGCGTTCATTCATTCGCAGTCTTTGCGGATGCGCTTGCACCAGGTGTGCTCTTTGCTCAGGCTATTGGCCGATTTGGTAATTGGTTTAACGGCGAATTATTTGGCAAACCAACGACATTGCCGTGGGGATTAGAAATTCCGACGTCACTGCGTCCGACTGGATACGAACAATTTTCAACTTTTCATCCGACTTTTCTCTATGAATCACTATGGTGCATTCTGATAGCAGTGCTTTTGATGAAGTTAGAAAGATCTTTCAAGCCAGGGCAAAGCTTTATCTTTTATATTGGCGGATATTGCCTAGGGCGATTCTTCTTCGAAATATTGCGTATTGATTCTGCTCATTCATTTGCGGGTCTGCGAGTGAATGCGTGGATGAGTCTTCTCATTGCAGGCTCGGCTGTGACCCTTTTCATCAAAGCAGGGCGTAGGAGTTCGTCTGAAGAATCGGGTAACCTTTAGACATGTCACCACAATCGCGCCAGGGCCTCGAAGAGGTTTACCAAAGAAATCTAGAACATCGCACACATCGCGCAGGGTGGCTGCGCGCTGCAGTCCTTGGGGCTAACGACGGACTTGTATCAACCGCCTGTCTCATGATTGGTGTTGCGGCCGCAAGTGCGCCGAAGTTTCTTGTGACCGTTGGAATTGCGGGCATCGTTGCTGGTGCAATGTCGATGGCCGTAGGTGAATATGTTTCGGTTCGTTCTCAAAATGATATTGAAGAATCTGATCGCCTTTTGGAAATTGAGCATTTAGCGGCTGCTCCAGAGGCTGAGTTGCTCGAACTCGAACACATCTACATTGATCGGGGCTTGACTCAAGAGTTGGCCCATCAAGTTGCTGTAGCAATGCACGAAAAGGATCCGCTTGCGGCTCATCTTCGTGATGAATTAGGCCAACACCCCCACTCAAAAGCTCGCCCGGTTCAAGCATCAATTGCTTCGGCTACAAGTTTTATTATCGGAGGATTAATTCCTTTTGCCGGTGCTTTTGCCCCAACACCGGGAGCTAAGGCCTGGAGTATCGTAACTTTTGCCATGGTTGGTTTGGTTGTTACGGGGGCGATAAGCGCAAAGAGCTCAGGTGCTCCGCTATTCAAGCCGACAGTGCGCGTAGTTATTGGAGGCGCATTGGGTATGGCAATTACGGCAGGTATCGGCTCCCTCGTACATATGAGTGGCATCTAAGAGTTAGTCATCTGGTGGCTCTCTTGCTACCCTAATGACTTAGTAATTGACCTACCTACTCCCACCTAGGGGAGTAAAAATCTTCAAGGGCCATTGTTGTCCCGCAACTTCATCGGACAACAGGAGCGCCACATATGTCAGGCATATCGCATTTTCCGCCTGCTCAAGGTCTCTACGATCCTGCCAACGAACATGATGCGTGCGGCGTTGCAATGGTTGCGACTCTTAACAAAGTTGCAACGCACGAGATAGTCGAAAAAGCACTTACCGCTTTGCGCAATTTGGAACATCGCGGAGCATCGGGAGCAGAACCAGATAGTGGCGATGGAGCAGGAATTCTTATTTGCATTCCAGATCTCTTTTTCCGTGAAGTTCTTCCATTTGCCCTTCCGCAGAACGGTAAGTATGTCGCAGGAAATGTGTTCATTAGTGAGAATGAAGATCTGCGACCTGCCATACAGAAGCTTGCAGATGAAGAAGGGCTAATTGTTTTAGGGTGGAGAGAATTACCAACTAATCCATCAAGCCTTGGTAAAAGTGCGCTTTCGGTTATGCCCAGATTTCAGCAGCTATTTCTCTCTGCAAAGAATGGCGAGAGCGGAATCGAGCTAGACAGACTTGCATATTGCCTACGCAAGCGCGCTGAACATTCTCTCTCAATCTATTTTCCGTCACTCTCGTCGAAAACAATTGTTTATAAAGGAATGCTCACAACTGGTCAGCTCGAGGAATTTTTTCCGGATCTTTCCGATGAGAGAGTCATTTCTCCTTTAGCGCTAGTGCATTCTCGCTTTTCAACAAATACTTTTCCATCGTGGCCTCTTGCCCATCCGTATCGCTTTATTGCTCACAATGGTGAAATCAACACTGTAAAAGGAAATCGCAATTGGATGAGGGCTCGTGAAGCGCTATTGGAAAGTGAGCTGATTCCAGGTGATCTTTCCCGCTTATTCCCGATTGTTGATGCCGAAGGCAGTGACTCAGCATCGTTTGATCAAGTTCTTGAACTTCTTTATTTAGGTGGTCGCTCACTTGCGCATTCGATTCTCATGATGATTCCAGAGGCCTGGGAAAACCACACATCGATGAGCGAAAAACGCCGTGAGTTCTATTCTTTCCATTCTTCTTTAATGGAACCTTGGGACGGTCCAGCATGTGTGACCTTCACAGACGGACTTCAAGTAGGCGCCGTTCTAGATCGCAATGGATTGCGACCATCTCGATATTGGGTAACAAAAGATGGGTTGGTTGTATTGGCGAGCGAAGTTGGCGTTTTGGATATACCCGTCGATCAAATAGTTCGTAAAGGTCGGCTCCAGCCTGGCAAGATGTTTCTTGTAGATATCCAAGAAGGACGCATTATTGACGATGAAGA
>QYPT01000051.1 GCA_007280125.1 Streptomycetaceae bacterium
CACAGGCAATAACACCCAAAGCTACGCTCGTTCAAATAAAAGTAAACAGCACAGAAACCGACATCCCAATTCGAAGTGTCTGGGTATTAACGCCGGCAGTTTCACCCGAGCAAATAGATCTTCTTCCAGTTGTTTACATGCTCCATGGTTGGCCTGGAACACCACAGGGTCTTATTTCTGGAGTCAAGAGCGCGCTTCTCACTGAATTTACAAAAGGAGCGGCGCCATTTATCGCCGTGTTCCCGGATGGTAATGCGATTACTCATGCAGACTCTGAATGGGCTGACTCATCTGATGGGCGCGCAAAAATAGAAACGTGGCTAACTACCAGTGTTATTCAAACCGTGGAGGCCAAAAATATCCGAACGCGTGATGACCGTGCAATTATGGGTTTCTCGATGGGCGGTTATGGAGCGGCAATCATTGGACTGCATCACCCTGAACTTTTTGGCCAAGTTGTGACTTTGGCAGGTTATTTTGAAGTCGATGACTTAACGAATGCATTTGGAACCGGAACATCCAGTGCAAAGAAGATGGCCTATCAAACTCCAACCACATTCCTCAAAGTCGCTAGTAAGGACCGCTGGTTCCTTGCAGAATCATCGCAAGATTACACAGTGCTGATTAGGGGCCAAGCATCTTCGTGGGGACGCAAACTCAAGGGTGTTAAGGCGAGTTATACCTTAAGCAATGCCGCTGGTGGTCACAGCTATCTTTTTGTCGCGAATGAAATTCCAAAGGTTCTCAAATGGTTTAAGTGGGCGATAACGACTCCTTCGTCACCGTCGCCACAGCCAACTCCAGCTCCAACTGATACACCGCTAGTAACTCCAGAACCGAGCAATAATTAAATCCCGATTGTAAACACTGGCGTGAACTCCACTGAAAGTTTTTTTAAAGCTCAGTGTCCTCGGCCGGAGTCGGACCGGCGACCTACCGCTTAGGAGGCGGTAAGAGAAACGCCATTTCTTCGTAATTTGTTATCGAAGTTTGTCACTTTTACGCATGAAGTCAAGGGGAAATCATTGTTTCTAGTGTCGGTCAGTGTCACTTTGTGCATGGGGAAGTTATGGGAAAAAGAGTGAATTACACGCTTAACTAAATTCCAGAACGTCAAAATCTTCGTGGTTATGGGAATTCCCATAGCGGTTCGAACCCACTACAAATTTTCGTCCGTAGCTTTGAAACTCTCAATCTGGAACCCCATTAGTGGGCTGTTTCAAGCAATCTGGACACAGCCCAAACTTTCTTAGCAGGGATATTACTTTTCTTTAAGGAACTAAGAACTCTATTATTTAATGTGCGCATTTAGATGAATTTCCAAACATGCTGTAAACCATATGACGAAAAACTTACAATCCCTTAATAGCCTTGGTACCCCATTTCGCAAAGGTCCTAATCCAATTTTGCATTTTACTTTCCATAAATACTGCAATAAAGATAGATAAGCACGTTATAAAAACAATATCCAATATCACAAGAAAATAGATATTAAAGTTGGAATACTTAAGCATTATAGTCAAGAAACCCTGCCCAAATTGCACGTGCAATAAATAAATAAGATAAGAAGCTTGACCAAGATATTCAAAAAATTTTACTGGCAATTTTCGAAATATGCCAAATGATGAAACACTGATTGCAACTATGGTGAAAAAGAAAAAGATTAGCAAAGTATGATTTGTTTGGTAATCGCTAAGTACTCGAATTAAAAAGTAGATTGCTAAAGGGAATGTCAAGAGTGTGTTACGTCTGCTTGACCGCGACATTAAAAGTAGGCTTATTGAAACCCCTAAACCAAATAGAAAATCCGCCGAGCCAAGTGAAATATAATGTTTAAGCGCACCGAATGGAGCGAACACAAGGAATAATTGCCATACTGTGATTAGCGAGACTTGAAGGGGGACTGACTTAAATTTATTACCCAGTAATAAGAGAAGGAGTGCAATCAATATATAGAACTTTACTTCTACAACCAGTGTCCATAGTTGCCCAGTTAATGGTTTTGTATTTGTAAGCGTATAGGTCAAAAAAATGCTGTTGATCCAACTTTTTATTGGAGTTGGAAAATATGAATCTTTGAACTTGAACCCAATGGCGAGGACTAACGTCATACAAATAAGCAAGCCTGGAAATAGTCTCGTAAAACGTGCTATTATAAAATCAACTGCGTTTTTTCTCCATGCGGTTTCAAGAATCACATATCCACTGATAACGAAGAAAATTGGAACACCGATTGCTCCATTGCGTATCAGATTCCCAAGAACTGGAATTCCCAATAGAGGTGAATAGGCATCACTAAACTTAAGGCTCCAATGCAAATTCGCCACCAGCAGGGCGGCCACGTATCGGACGAAATCAAGGAGTGGATACCTTTGTCGCTTACTTCGATGAGTATTTGATACAGCCAACTCTTCATTCCCAAATTTCTCCATTCCGAAGTATTTCATGCAGAAGTGCCTGCTAATCATCGAAAAGGTCACTTAGAACATCGTGGTCTCTCGAAACATCCAGCGGCCACCACCGATCACCTGGAACCGTGAAAGCACTCGAACCAATCCCTACGGCGGGGGCCGGCACCAGTAGTTGCCTTGTTCTCCGATGCTCGTCGCCCACACCAAGATTTGCGAGCACTCGACCTGCCGCTGGCTCAACAATCCAAATCACCGCAAAAACGCATCCCAGTTGTTCAATGACAGCTGACCAAGAATCAACTTTTGAGCGCAATAGTGGATCTCCACCTTGAGAGAGGCTGACCTGATACTCAACGGCCATAACGCATTCAGCCAGCTGGTCTTGCGATGCTGGCTCTATGCCCCAATGCTTTTTAAAGAGAATGGCGCCTTGTTCATCGGGACTGTAACGAGAAATAACTAAGCAGTCGGCGAGCACGCCTCCCGTGAGTAACCCAATTGAGCCCTGGGCATCGGCTGACACTTTCAAGCGTGCCCACGCAAGAGCGATGATTTGCTCAGAAAGAGTACGGATTGAAGGACCCCAGGAAATGGAAACTTCGACGCCTGAATTCTTGAGTTGAGGGTCAATTTCTTTAAACCATTTGGCAAGACGTGTAGGGGCCAGTGCGTGTGCCAAGCTGTCACTTGTTGGCCTGACTTCATTACCTCGGGTTTTGCCTGCCGCTTGATGGCCACTTGCAGTCAGCCAGATGACGGGCACTCCGCTCACTTGACCAACGCGGGCCCTTACTTTTCTTCTCTTGTCTTTATGTAACTCCTCGTCAACTAATGCGGCAATCGTTGGCTTTGATACGCCGTAACGTTCAAGAAGTTCCGAGAGAGGCAACGCCCCACCAGCATTAGAAAGTATTCGGATTGCTTCAATTTGCGCAGCTTCTCCTCCGTGTTTTTCAAGTTCTTTTTGTTTAGCAAGAGAAATGAGCAAGTCGAGTTCACGAGGCTCATTCATTTTTCTTGGCCTTTATCTTTTGTTCTTGATGACTTGCAGCTCGAAATATCGCAGGGCACCACGTCATGCTTTCTGTGACGTGGGGAGCGGTATTCGAACTGCAAGTCCCGACGTGAGTGGGTAATCGTGGGGACCCAGAAAAATCCTTTTAAGATTTTCTCAGGGCAACGATTAAACACTCCGGCGAGGCGGCCGACCAGCTTTTTTCCAGCGCTAGCTGGAAAACAATGCGGGAGGACTATGCGGAAAGCCCCGTCGCGCACTTCACAAAGGAGGGCACTGGTGTGCCCTCCGTGTGAGCGTGAGAGAGCACCGATGTGTTCTCGAAAGGAGGTTTCCGCATAGTCCTCCCGCAGGGAGAGGCCGCCGCCTGTTTTACTTATTTTCATTATTCTTAATTTCGCCTAATCGGTCAATTAAACGGAGCATCTCAGAGAGGCTCGTTGCCCACGTGTCATCTTCAATGAAGTCAATGATCACTAGTCTCTGCTCCTTCGTGAGTTTACGACATTGATTGAAGCACCAACTGACTTCGGCAATCAAACCCCGATATGAGTTGGGCGTAAATCGGGCTTCGACTTTGACGAGAGCTTTAATTGCATCAACCATTCGACCCAATTCGAGGTCAATCAAATCAAGGGTCCTAGGGAGATCGAGTTGAGGCTCGTACCATTGTGATTTACTTTGCTTTGTGGTTCCTTCGGCTGTACACATAATTATTGCTCCTTTGCTAAATGAAACCGACTTTCGGTCTCACAAACAAATGTCCGCACTAGTTGTTTTGGCGCAACTATCTATGATGAGTACGAGCTACAAGTCGACACCCACTCAATGCACAGGCCTAGATTATGCCTCTGGTTAAGTACCTAATTAGCACTGCTCATCTTTTCGATGGCATCCCTCGATGCACCGACATACATACTCAGCGTTGTAAATACGTCAGAGTGTCCGGCGCAAATGGCTACATTCTGTGCAGACTGATTTAAGTCACCTAAGTAATAGCTACAAAACACATGTCTTAAAGAATGAAAGGTCCATTTGTATTTCCTGTTTTCCAGCGGCCAACCTGCAATCTTCTGAGCAGGTCTGCGAATTTTTGAGGCAAACGAACTCCGAGAAATCCAGGACCCCCTTTGATTGTGAAAAAGTAGGCGGCGCGATGAACCATCTAATAGAACCGGCACATCTTTCTTTTCTTCAATTTCCTTAATCCGACGCTTCAGTTGTTCTGCAAGGGGGTAGTTAGTCGGGGTTAGTGTTGGATAAATAGTTGTTCGAAATTTCCCTAGTTTAGGTGAAGTTCTATTTTTCTTCCCACCAACTTCTAAACACTGATTTTCTATCCGAATTGTTTTAGCTTTTGTGTCAATTTGTGTAATATCCAAATCGATTATTTCACCAATGCGCATCCCTGAATATGCCGCTAACATAAATAGCAATTCATACCACCAAATACCAGTGATGGCGGCAGCTGCTTTTGCGACTTTTGCGACGTCCTCGTGAGTGGGTATTTCATTGGGGTGAATGTAAAGCAGATTTTCACCAGATACATTGGTCCGACTTACGCCCTTTATTTTCTTAACGGTGTTGCTAAGACCTTTCAAGAGCTCCTCGGGGCGATCTGTAACCCAGTTTTCAAGATGACCCCATTTAACTAAACTGTGCAGGGAAGATGAAAGATGCTCCCCAATCGATACTGTTTTTGCGCCTTTTACCATCGCCTTTAACATTTCATTAGTGATGTCTGAACAGGCAAGTGTTCCAATGACAGGCCTTACATACATGTTAAGTAGAGATTTTTGGGCAAGGGCGTGGTTTGCACCCCAACTTCGTCCATTTACCTCCCGGGTTTTCGGGTTCAAATATGCATCCAAGAATTCGTTTCCGGAAAGCTGAAATCGAAAATCGCCCCCCAGCTTTAAAGCACGAGCAAATTTGCCAGCAAGTGCTTTTGCACGTGCTTCAGTTAATGCCGTTGTATCTTTATAACCACCTTGAAAGGGATAAACGATGCGGTAGTACTTGCCTTTGCCCATTAGCGCGCGCGGCGCGTAAATTTTGACGGTGCCATCAACTAGATAGAGAGGTGTATTGCGTGTTGCCACTTATGCCACCTTCTTCACAAAACGAATGCCATCGATCATTTCATCCTTGGGATTGGTTGACGTCATTCTTCGCACTTGCGGGCGTTGCCCTTTACGAGAGACAAACCAATTTTCGACTTCAGCTAAATCCCACAGAAAGTGTCTTGCCGTGATGGCGTAGGCCTTTGGAAAAGAAGGGTCTCTGGTCAACTGGTACATAGCCGTTCGGCCGAGACTAAATAGTGATTTCAGACCATGAATATCAATAGTTTGAGAGGGAGTAATTCTGATAATAGTGTTCATGTAGTTACATGCTGACTTCCAAAAAAGTTGGTGCACACGATTTTGACGATTTTCGTAAACTATTTTTAATATTTTTAAGCTATAGGGGGAGGCACTCAGCGACACAAGGCGATACAAGGTGGCTTGTGGGAAAAACTGTGGGAAAGAAATTAACGGTAGGTCTTGCATAGTCAAAACTCCATTCAATTGAACGGAGAAATGTGTGTCCTCGGCCGGAGTCGGACCGGCGACCTACCGCTTAGGAGGCGATTGCTCTATCCACTGAGCTACGAGGACGTACTTGGATAACGAGGGCAATCTTGTCATGAATTAATGGGCAAGTTAGACTCAAAGAAATGGCTAGCACTTTCGATGTCGTAATTA
>QYPT01000007.1 GCA_007280125.1 Streptomycetaceae bacterium
ACCCAATACTATAGAATCAGAGCATGTCCCTTGGCCCAAGTATAGCTCGAACAAAATGAATGTCCTCGTCACTGGGTCGTGCGGTTTCATTGGAACAAATTTGTGCCAGTCACTATTATCCGATGGCCATTCTGTAACTGGAGTCGACTCATTTACCGAAAACTATGCAGAGAGTATTAAAAGAGCGAACCAAAGGCAACTTGAAGAATATCCAAGTTTCAAAAATCTTGAAGTAGATCTTTTGGAATCTAATCTCGAGTCAATCGTAGACGGAAAAGATGTAATTTTTCATCTAGCTGGTCAGCCGAGTGTTCATAATTCTTGGGGTGAAGATTTCCAAGTGTACTCAAATAGAAATATTGTTTTGACCCAAAAATTGCTGCGCGCTGCCAATGACGCAGGAACGGCAAGATTCGTTAATTCTTCAAGTTCGTCGATTTATGGAAGGGTTCATTCGACTCCGACAAAAGAAAGTGATGAAAAACGCCCAATCAGTCCTTACGGTGTTACGAAACTTGCGGCTGAAAATTTAGTCACGTTGTATGGGAGCGAATTTGGATTAAGCACGGTCTCGCTTAGATATTTCACAGTATTCGGACCTAGACAACGACCGGATATGGCGTTCAATAAATTGATACAAGCAGGGTCTAGAAAGAGAAGCTTTCCATTACACGGCGATGGTTCACAAATTAGGGATTTTACCTTTGTCGGAGATGTTGTGGAAGCGAATAAACTGGCAGCGTTCGCGGATGTAAAATCGGGCTCAGTTTTTAATATTGGCGGGGGCGCACCCGTTTCAATGAGTGAAGCGATTGAGATGCTTGAAGAAATAATGGGCCAAAGCATTGCAATAGAGTTCACTCCACTCGGCCCTGGTAATCCGATGGTGACTGCTGCTGACTGCACCGCGGCAGGTACAACTCTTGGGTGGAAGCCAAAGATGGATATCTATGATGGACTAAAAGCTCAAGTCGCATGGCAATTAGAGCAAGCGTGAAGAAACCTGACGTGGTGTTTACTGCACTTTTTGGCCAATACGAATCTCTAAACGAGCTGGTAATTTCAAGAAATCCAGAAACAAGATATGTTTGTTTTACTGATGATTCCTCTTTAACAAGCAAGACTTGGGAAGTTATAGGTGTCGAAGCAAAAACACAGGGAAATCCGCCTAGAAGCAGTAGAGAAATTAAAATGCTGGGGCACAAGTTTTTTCCAGAAGGCACAAGATCTTTATATGTGGATAATACTGTCAGGTTGAAAGTGGATGGGTCCATTGTTCTTGAAGAGTGGTTAAAGGACTCGGATATTGCCTTCATGCGGCATTATTCAAGGAAAACAGTGCGGGGAGAGTTCTTTGTATGTTCGGCTTATGGTTTAGATGATCAAAGAATAATTTGGAACCAATTTAAATATTATAAACGAAAATATCCGGCGGTATTAAAGCAAAGACCTCACTGGGGTGGAATGATTGCAAGAGTCAATTCAGCTGAGACAGATAGGTTCATGGAGACGTGGAAACAGCAATTTGACACATTTACAAAGAGAGATCAGTTAAGCATTAATGTCAGTTCAATCATAAGTGGTGTTAAAGTTGGAACAATTGACGGGGAAAATGATTCATCAAAATGGCATGAATGGCCAGTGCATACAAATCGGAAAATTCAAATGCGAGATAAAACTAGTGGGCGGCGCTTTAGGAAGTTGAGAATCATTCTAAATGGGTTAAGGTACGGGTATCGCTTTTACATCCCAATAGGATAGAAGAGCTCATTGGAAGATTGAGAGATTAGCGCATGAAAAAACTCCTCAGTAGATGGCGAGAAAGCACTTTTGGTAGAGCCGTCCAAGTTCTCTCACCAAAGGATCAACGAAAAGTTTTGGCTGTGGTTGTCTTTCAAGTCTGTATAAGCGTCTTGGATCTTTTAGGTGTTATCGCCATCGGTCTTTTAGGAGCGCTTTCAGTATCGGGTCTGCAGTCCCAACTTCCCGGTAATCGAGTTTCATCAGCCTTGGACTTTTTAAATCTCTCCCAGAGCTCGTTCCAGAACCAGGCAATAGTTTTAGGTATTGGTGCCGTAGTTTTATTGGTTGGACGCACAGTGATCTCTATCTTTTTCACACGCCGGATTTTGTTTTTCTTGAGCAATCGTGGTGCGCAAATTTCGGCAAACCTAGTTTCAAGACTGCTATCACAATCTCTCATCGCGATACAGAGCAGGACATCTCAAGAAACACTTTTTGCTGTGACTCGGGGAGTAGAGTATGTAACACTTCAAATTTTGGCCCCCGCCATTGTCTTGGTTTCCGATGTTGCTCTGTTGCTCATTATGGCAATTGGCTTATTTACAATTGACCCCTTAACGGCAATTGGTACGTTTTTTGTGTTTTTTGCGATTGGTTACATTCTCTATCGTTTCATGCATGTCCGAGCCGGGGCACTCGGAGCACGGAGCACTGAGCTCAATATCGTAAGCAACGAGAAGATAGTTGAGGTTTTTTCCTCATACCGCGAATCGGTAGTAAGGAATCGAAGAGATTACTATGCACGTGAAATTGGCACTTTTCGTTTCGCTCTCGCACGAACTTCGGCAGAGATGAATTTTCTGCCGTATGTCAGTAAATATGTAATTGAAACCTCAGTTATTGTGGGCGCACTACTAATTGGCGCGGCTCAATTCTTTCTTCAAGATGCAGCTCACGCGGTGGCAACTCTGGCGATATTCTTAGCTGCAGGAACTCGCATTGCTCCGGCGGTGCTACGAGTTCAACAGGGATCTGTGTTGATTCGGGGAAGCATGGGTCAATCCAAACCTACATTAGATTTAATCGATGCACTAGGAAGCACGCCGTTGATTGAAAATATTGACGATAAAGTCGATGTGGTACATGCGGGATTTCTAGCTGACATCACAATAAACAACGTAAGCCTTACCTATCCAAGCAAAAGTACACCTGCAATTGCGAATATTTCTCTGCGCATTCCCGCGGGCAAATTGATCGCTTTTGTAGGCCCATCTGCTGCCGGAAAAACTACGATTATAGATGTACTACTCGGAGTATTAATCCCAGATGGAGGAAGCGTTCAGATTTCAGGTTTACCCCCGCAGGTCACTGTTTCTAAATGGCCCGGTGCGGTCTCCTACGTTCCACAAGATGTTGTAATCGCCGCTGGAACGATCCGCGAGAATGTAGCACTCGGCTATCCACTGAGCGAGGCAACTGATGAATTAGTCATGAGTGCCTTAAAAATTGCACAGTTGGAAAAGTTCGTAAATGGACTGCCTGAAGGGGTAGATACACATGTAGGAGAACGAGGTACGAAAATAAGTGGTGGGCAAAGACAAAGACTAGGCATAGCGCGAGCGATGTTTACTCGCCCTCATCTATTAGTACTCGATGAAGCGACGAGCTCACTAGATGGAGAAACCGAAGCTGGAATTTCGGAAGCCATTCATGCACTTAGAGGCTCCACAACCGTAGTGATGATTGCTCATAGGTTGTCGACCGTCAGGAATGCCGACATTGTCGTTTATATGGACAAAGGTAAGGTCTTAGCAACCGGAACGTTCGAAGAGGTGCGAACTGCTGTTCCCGATTTTGATCGCCAGGCAAAATTGATGGGCTTGTAGATTGAGGCTCAAGAGAATCTTGTACAATTGAAAAATGGAATACCCCAAGTTCAATCGAGTACCAGCTTCTGATTTTCACGGGATACCTTCATTTGTAGAGGATGAACCTTACGTTTCAGCCTTTGGACTTCAGTGGTTGAAGCACGCCAAAACCCAATTGGATTCACATACTGGATTAAACATTACTAGGGACCGCCTCTTACGAATGTTTGGACCATTAAGTGCCGATTTGAATGGAAAAGTAATTTTAGAAGCAGGTTGCGGAGCAGGTAGATTTACTGAGATTTTGCTAGAAAATAGTTCATTAATTACCGCCGTTGATTTATCGGTCGCCGTACTCGCTAACAGAGAAAATAATGGCCAAAAGTCTAATTTGAGAATTGCACGAGCATCAATAACGGAATTACCGTTTGAAAAAGAGCAGTTTGATATTGTTTTTTGCCCGGGAGTGGTGCAGCACACCCCAAATCCATCGATATCCATAGCCGAGCTATATAAACATGTAAAACCTGGCGGTTGGCTAGTCTTTGATCAATATCGTTATAACCTTTCATCCATGCTTAAAGTTACATGGATTGCACGATTAATATTAAAGAGATTAACACCCGAACATGGTCTGGCAGTGACAGACTGGTTAGTCAAATTATGGCTACCAGCACATAGAAGAGTTGCAGGCCATCGACTGGTTGAGATTTTACTTTTTAGAATTTCACCGATTACTTCACATTATGCGGGCTATTCAAAGATGTCAGAAAGCGATCAAATCGCATGGGCGCGTCTAAACACCCACGATAACTTAACTGATTTCCATAAACATTACACAACAATCAAAAGCTTAAAAAGGAATGTCAGTAAGCTGGGCGCAATCAATCAATATTTTTGCGTGATGCCATACACAATAGAGGTCAGGTGTCAGAAGCCAGATGGCAATGAAAAAGAATCAAATTTGGCCGCGCCAGTCACAATTAAACTACGAGGTTCCAAAATCGTATCTGGGTAACCCAATTTCCGCCAAGTTTTAGAAAGATTTGATTACAAAAAACATATATCCTGATTTACCCCACTACTGATTCAATAGCACGATCCCATTTTTCGAGGAGAATCGTTCGCGTATGGAATTCACGTAAATAGTCCTGTCCCCGTACAATTTCGTCATAAGCAAAACTGGGATCGTTGAGTAAATGATTGAAATTCAAATGCCAGGCGTTCGAGTCTTCACAGGCACCTTTTACTCCCGCTTGATCCGTAACGCGAACGTAAGCCGGACTCGAAGATGTCAGACACGGGAGCCCTAAACGCCACATTATTAGCAGTCTATTTTCTGGTTTCAGCAACTGCATAGGTACTGAGAGATCAATAGGTATCATGGCAATTGAGCTTTGCTTGGCGGACTCGACTAGGTTGCTTAATGTCCAAGGTGTAATACTCGCCTTTGGGAAACTTTCACCAAGGTCCTTTTTCAATAGGGTTGAAGTACTTCGCCTGATGTACTTGCCTAGAAATTGAAAGTAGTTCTCGTCTGTAACAAAATCGAAATGAAGAGTATTAGCTGCGGATAATTGAGTGAGAGTGGAAGAAATCTCTCGAACGCCTCGAATCGTTGCGGGTTGACCCTCCCATAGAATTCGGGTTTCAGCTCCAGTCTTAGGTTTCAAAATCTTTGCCTCATTAAAAGGAATCTCATCGTGTGAATCCAAAATCACATGTGTATTTAGATTGTACGGCTTAATAACTCTCTCTTGTTCGATGGAAGAGCAAATCACGGCGTTGACACCCAGGCAAAAGTCTTTGACATGATGGCTAAATGGTTTGATCCCGCCACTGATTTGACTCGTAAGTCGTTTAGTGACACCACGAGCCAAATCATCATAAGAGTTAAGTGGAGAGAGATAGGCATCAATTAGGTCGAATATAATCGGTGTTTTTGGATTGGCAAATGCTAGTGAATTAAAGTCTGATTTTTCACTGGCAATTATCACATCTACGTTTTGTCTTAAGTCTGTAACAATTTCGTGTCCGCGAGCGTGGGCCCAAAAGACTACCCGACGCCTATCACCAGCTGATTTTAAATTTTCTGACAGTGGCCAGTAACCGATTTTAAGTTTTCTCATGAGTTAAGAACCCACTCTAAACCGTCATTTAAACCATCGCTTGGAAGCCAACCAGAAACGAATAATGGTGAATCCCTGCCTACTAGAGTTACCCCATTACCTATTGGTGGCTGACCAGCAATTCGAGCCCATTGATTAGAATGCCCCAACAAATCCTCCAAATGTCGAAGTAATTCAACATTTGTATAGCCAATACTTGTTCCGACATCGACTTCTACGGGAGTGTCATGGCCAACAATCCAGGATATTGCTGATGCGATATCTCTCGTTGTAATCCAGTCAAGAACCGACGAGGTGTCATTCAAATTCACCTGCTTGCCCGTTTTAAGAGCATCGATCAGGTATGGAAGCAAGCGCTTCGTATCCTGATGCGGCCCATATGGCTGGAAGACGCGTGCCCAAGTGAGTCTCACGCTAGATCCCTGCAGAGATTTCTTGGCTGAGTTCATCGCTAAGACTTTTTGCTTGGCATAAAGGCTGATTGGGTTCAATTCTGTAATGCCTGCAGAACTTGTCCAACTTTGAGGACCATACTCGGCGCAGGTGCCAAGAATTACTAGGTGTTCTAAGTTAGTTTGTGACACGTACTTGGCTAAATCGGATGTGAATTGTGCATATTGGTAGTTTGAAGAGTCATCTGCATAAATACCAAGGGCAGTAACCCATGCAGTATGAATTATTACTTGTGGATCCCATAAAAGAGTCCTTGAGAATTCATCAAAACTAAAAATGTCACCAGTCGTTTGTTGACTGTGAATTTCATTCTTGAAAGTCTTTGAGAAAATCTGAAGTTCATGACCCTCAGCTTCAAGTCTCTGAATTATTGAAGATCCTATAAATCCGCTACCTATTACAAGAATTTTCATAAGGCACTAATTCTTGAGTGAATCGGCATACTTTTGCCCAGCTGATGAAAGTGAAATTCCACCTGCATCCCGCTCAGAAACCAGGTGTACTTCTATTGGCCACTCAATACCGAGGTCTCCGAAGGGGTCAATTGAGTAGGAGTATTCTGGTGCGTATGTCGAGCTAAGGCTGTAGTGAACTATCGAATTAGGCATGAGGGTTTGAAAGCCATGCGCAATACCTTTTGGCAAGTAGGCTTGTAATGCATTAGCCGCACTCAATTCAATAGAGGTCCACTTGCCGAAAGTTCTTGAATTCGGGCGGAGATCTACAATTACGTCAAAAATTGAACCTTGAATACACGTAACCAACTTTTCCTCAGCAAATGGCTCAACCTGGAAATGCATACCTCTGATAGTGCCGAGATTAGGGTTTATAGAGAGAGCGACCGAGTCCAAGGGACTTTCAAGATCCCTCAAAGGGTGGAATTTTACAAAAGCTCCACGTGCATCAGTTTCTGATTTTAGTCGAGTAACTCTAACTCCATCGATTTCAGGCACATAGTTCGGTTTCATTTTGATGGAATTTCATGCATATTAGGAATCGCGCACCATAAGCGAACATTTTCACCCAAATTTGAACGCAGATAAGTTGCAATCTCCGCCTTGATATTCCAAGGGAAAATGACAATATCGGTTGGATCTGCAGCGAATAGATCTTGGGGTGAAACTATCTTAGTCCCATGGGGGGGCATAAAACGTTGCTGCTTTTCTAAACTTACATCAACGATAGCTAAGAGCAAAGTAGGGTCAACATCGATAGCATTCAAAATCGTACTTGCTTTAGCCGCAGCTCCGTAGCCGTAAATTCTCCGATTATTTTCTCTCCCCAAGCGAAGCCAAGCGAGAAAATCATTCAGAATCGTAGACACTTTAGAAGAGTAGTTTTCCCACTCAATTGGATTAAACAAGCCGCTATCAATTTCAAACTTCTGTACTCTGTCGACTGAAGGATGAATAAAACTACCGGGGGCTAATTTGCTTAACCAATAACGATTTGAACCACCATGTATTGCAAGCTCCTCGACCTTAGACAAGCGCAGACCATTCTTTTCACTTAGAGTTGAAACTGCAGATGTAGACAAGTATGAATAATGTTCATGATAAATAGTATCGAATTGCATCCCTATCAAAATATTTGCAAGTGATGGATTTTCGATACTGATTTGTGTTTCCGGACCACACAAAATTGCTAAACCTTTGATGAAATCTATGAGGTCAGGAACATGCGCCATAACGTTATTTGCAATAATTAATTTCGGATATCCGTGCTTATGAAGTAACTCGATTGCCAGCTCGCTAGAAAAGAATTCAGATATTGTTTCAATGCCAAGTACTCGTGAAATCTCAGCAACATTCTCAGCGGGTTCTACGCCGATAACCTTGATGTCTAATGGTAGAAAATTCTTTAAAAGGTAACCGTCATTACTGGCAATCTCAAGAACCCAGTCATTAGGTGTGAACATCCCCTCATGCACTCTCTCATTCACGAAATCAGAAGCATGTTTCAAAAAAGTTGAACTCATGGAAGATAAGTATCGGTAATCTCTAAAAATTCTCTCTGGAGTGATAACGTCAGCAACTTGACCCAAATGACAGTCTAAGCAAATTCTCAAGTGGAGTGGAAATTTTTCAATCTCACTTACCGATGTAAGTAGTAATTCGTTGGCTATTGGAAGTTCGCCAAGATCTAAAGCTGAAAAAAGGTTTCTACTTAAACACCCCCGGCAGAAAACTTCTCCCCGGCCTTCTATAAATGGAAATGAAGAGGGGATCTCATTCACCACGAGGTACCCCTCTTTCTTGGAATGCCTAAAGTCAATACCTATAGAAAACACTTCTTCTAAGTATAATGGCCTATCGACAACCAAGGACTATTATGCGAATTGTTTCACTCGGGGGTAATAAATTGATGGCTGCAGGTATTTTCAGTCGGCTGACAAGAATTACTATGCACAATGGGTTATTGCTGGCATTCATTACAACGCATACCATTTTTTCAGTATTCCTTGGCCGATTATTTGCTCTAGCACCCGATGAAGGTGGATACATTTATACCTTTAATAACGTATATACATGGCCAATCGGCACAAGCGCGCAATCGGCTAGTGGGTGGATTACAGCCCCAACAATATTTTTATGGGTGGCGTACCTGCCGGCCAAGATTCTCAACATGCTTGGCGTCCCAGATTTTCTAGCAATTCGGATTCTTTCGATTTTTCTTACCGCGGCGAGCCTATTTTTATTGAAAGATGTACTAATGCGAAGTTCAGTTAACGGGAAAGTTCCCTATAAATTTATATTCGCTTTCTTCTTTATTCCGTCAGTTTTTCTGTGGACTTCGGTTGGTTTACGTGAGTCCTTCATTATCGCCGAAACTACACTATTTTTAGTCGGTCTAAATTTTCTTGTTCAAGAGAAGAATAAGCGAGCATTTGTATTTCTTTTTGTTGGCTCATACGGTTTAGTTTCAACCAAGAACTATTTATGGGTTTGTTTAATGGTGACTCTCATCATAAGCAGCATTATTTTTCTCTTCCAGGGATTTGATCGTCGAAAAATAGTGAAATTTTTACTTGTTGGATTTATAGTTCCTGCTATTGCTTTTGCAGGCACGACTTCCTCATATGCCTTGGACTTCATTTTCCAAGGTGATATTACAGCATCTGGTGGTCGGTCAGGGGATTCAGTAAGCCAAGTTTATGTTGATTCCTCAGGGCGTGGGAGTGGGACAAAGCCGACCAAGGAGCTCATTACTTTCCATGGGGATTACACGCTCATTACTCTTCATTTTTACCTAATCGATAATCCCAATACGTTTTTTAGCAAGATTTCCAGAGTGATTCATTTAGACAAGAAGATTCAAAGTATCTGGGATGAGAAAGTTGCCATGGGATTAGTTCATAAAGATAAACAAGTTGGTACCGATACCTCATCGTTAAATGGACACATCCTTGAGCCAGGAAAGATTAGCCGTCCTCTAACATTAATTTGGCCAGCGTTCGTTTTCCTGTTTGGTCCATTTCCCTTTATTGGAGATCC
>QYPT01000114.1 GCA_007280125.1 Streptomycetaceae bacterium
AATCGCGAAGAAGCGATGGCTATATTATAAATTATCCACAGGGGTAAATGCACATCGAAAAGCCCTTTTTGACCGCGAAACTCTCTACCCGAGCGTGAGAGCGTGACGAATTACCTCTCCTACGGCCTCAACTTCAACAAGAAAGCCATCATGTCCAAAAGGCGAGCTAATTGTGGTCAAGGCGAGCGCACTCGGCACAAGTTCGGCGATTTCGGCTTGAAGGCGAGGAGGGAAAAGGCGATCCGTATCGATAGAGACAACCACTACTGGCACTGTGATTGCGCCAAGTGCGCTAGCAACACCACCACGCTCTCTCCCGACATCGTGAGAGTTCATGGCCTCAGTAAGGCAAATATAGGTATTGGCATCAAATCGATGATTGAGCTTGCTGGCCTGGTGATCTAAATAGGACTCCACTGCATATCGGCCTGTGTCATCTCCTTGAAGTTCACGCCCAAAGCGCACATCCATCTCAGCTTCTGTGCGGTAGGTCAAATGTGCGATGCGCCTGGCAATTCCCATCCCATCCGCCGGCCCCTGCTTGGACTCGTAATAATCCCCATTATTGAAATTGGGATCATTTCTTATCGCACGAATTTGAATGGATGCTGTGCCTATTTGATCCCCGGTTGCAACGGCCGACGAACCGATAGTGCAGATAGCTCCAATTCGATCGGGCAAGGTAATTGCCCACTCCAGTGCGCGCATTCCGCCCAATGATGGGCCAACCGCTAAACGATATTTTTCAATACCTAACACATCACTAAAGGCTACTTCTGCAGCAACCATGTCTCGGATAGTTAAGGTTGGAAAGCGCGACCCATATCGTTTTCCATCGGGTGCAATGCTGGATGGCCCCGTACTTCCTTGGCATCCACCAATGACATTAGGGCAGAGAATAAAATATTTATCTGTATCAAATGGCAATCCAGGCCCAACCATTGAAGGCCACCATCCAGGCACATCTGACCATCCAGTGAGTGCGTGATTAATCAATACAGCGTTATCGCGAGCTTCGTTGAGGACGCCCCAACTTTGATAAGCGATTGTGACCTCTTCGAGACGATCGCCATTTTCTAAAAGAAGTGATGGTACGGTGAGAAACTTTCGCTCACCGGGATCATCGCCTTCTAGCCATGCACCAGTGACACCTGGTGATACCCCTGAAGATGGGTGTGACGTCATAGAAAAACCTTCCGCACTTGCCGACAGTAGAACTGCCAACCTGGTCTTCACCCAGAGCACCCCGCCGCGATGGAGGGTTGCCGTCCAGTAAGCCGGGGCTGAAACCTGGAACTCGTGACCTGGTGGCAATTCTACGCGATGAATCGGGCTAAATGAAACGCGTTCCTATGACGAGGCAGGGGAATCAAATATCGAGGCGCAAACCTTGGGGTGTAGCTCCTTGCGCATGGCAGCAAAGGACTCGGGTGGCCATCCAGCGCTAAAGACCTTACGAAGGAGAGCTGCTAGTGAATATGAGGGTTCATCGGCGCGAGCTCGATCTAAAGATCGATTGGCAAGGGCTCCTTCACCGTTCTCATAGCAGAGAGCCGCATACAGACTGGCTATCGGTGCAACATAGCCAGCCGGTGCAATGCGTAATAAGTATTGCCACATCATGGCGTAGATATGAATGGTGGCGCCATCATGAGAGCCCAGAGCAAAGTCTCGAACTTGTATATCTCGCAATGCAGAAATGACCTTTGCCGAAAGCATTTGATCGGCCAATCGATCTGACCCGATAGACCCTGCAATAAATCGTGAAGCCAAATCAATGACACTGATCGCTCCATCTCTTTGCGAGAGATGCGAGGTTGAAACGCTCGCTATGAAATCCGAATCCTCACTCAGCGCCAGTGCCGCTATCGAATCAACCAATGCATGTGAATCAAGCAATGGCATTGGGTGACCTTGAGAGACTTGTTCTGCCGCTATTCGGGAAGCAGCAATCTCTGGAAGTTCATTTCCGCCAGGGGGGCAACACATTTCATCGCTGCACAAGGTCGAACGCCATCGTCCGCCTTGAACAATGAGTGATTCGCGAACGTCAATCGTCGCCCTACCCAAGGAAGCGGCGATCATCTCTAGGACTAATTGCCCATCTTTGCGATCATCAGGGACGTACGCAATAACAAGTGCGCCATCACCGCCTCTGCGAGTTAAATGAAAGAGCAGTGAGTCAGTCAGATCCGGTGAAAATTTCGAGTCAATCATCGATGGATAATCAACTCTCATTGCCATTCCAACAGATTCATCTTTAAGAGAAACTAAAACAAGTGAATCCGTTGGGTGATAACCAATAAGAAATGGAATTGCAGCCAATAGGTCATGTGGTGATGTAAGTGTTGTCATAAGAGCTGAGATTGCAGTGTTGCACTGACTTTTACGGCGTGTGAACGAGCATCTGTGGACAGAAGAATGAGTGCGGACCTCAGCCACTCACCACGGTTGGGGCGCTCACAACATGCACAGTCTTGACAGAAAGTTTTCGAACTTGCCCAGTAATTGCTCGAGCCACGCCGTTATGAGTCCAGGTTCCTCCCCACGTTGCAACCATAGTTACCAAATACGTCCCAGGTTGCGTGTAGGTATGCATGATCTCCTGGCTTGGGTACGGACCACCGGGAGTCGTAGTCACAAAGAATCCGCCGTCACCAAAGCTCCACACGAATGATGCTCGCATTGCAACATCTATTACCTCACCAATGATGGCGACTTTTGTCGTGAACACGGCAGGCAAATTGCACCAATAAATAACAGCAACGTTTGCAAGAATATCGGAGGAAGGTTGTTTTGAAATCGATGCGGTTGGCAAGAGTTTGGTTAATTTATCGTTGAGAGAAACTCCAGGAGCCAATGTAGGAATCACTTTCTTTACAATGGTTTTATGCACGAGAGGTGCTCGTGGCGCTGGCTTAGGCGTAGAAACAATTGTCGATTTCACAGTTGGTTTAGGTATTGCTTTCACTGTCGGCTTGGGCGCAGTAACGACTTTCTTTTTCGTTGCTGTTGGCGATGCACTTGGCCCATTTCCCTTGTGGGCTTCAATCACTAATTGGCCATTCAAGGTGTAAACATCGATGCAGGCGCTATTCACGCAATCAGCTGCTTGAGCACTGTTGGGATAGGCAATTGAGGGTATGGCGAGAACGGGACAAATTAGTATGAGGAATATCCCGACTCTGTGGAATTGCTCTCTACCTTTGATATGTGACATGCCTGAGAGAATAAAACTTTGCTCAATATCACTCAGTACATGCCCAAGCATCTGTGGAAAGCCAGAACGGATGGCTCTATGGTGGTCACATGACGGCGCGCGACGGAGATGGATGGGTTCAATGCCGATGCGGAAATAAGCATTGGGGACTCCATGGCGCTGCGGGTTTACTCATGGTTCGCGAGAAATCTCTGATGCTTCAACATCGTGCCGAATGGGTTCACAATGGAGATACCTGGGGAATTCCAGGTGGTGCGCGAGATTCCCATGAAACTCCCGTAGAAGCAGCACTTCGTGAAGCAATCGAGGAGACAGGCATCGAGCCTCAGCACGTGGTGATTAAGTCATCCCACACCGATGATCACATTGATTGGCGCTATGACACGATTATTGCAATCGCCAATGACCAACTCATCCCCCATGAAATGAATCATGAATCTCAAGAACTTCGTTGGGTTGCATGGGATGAGATTGATTCGATGTCTCTTCATCCAAGTTTTGCAAAATCCTGGCCAGCAGTGCACGCAATTCTTCTGCGCGATTTTTAATTTATCGCGAGGAAAGTCGAACTACCGAGTCACACCATCCTAAAGTTTCCGCTTCTACATGCGCGACAACAATAATCCCGATTCCATTTTCTGCAACTACCCTGAGATAGCTCTTTATTCGGGATGCGCTTTCAAGATCTTGAGCAGCAAATGGCTCATCAAGGAATAAGTAGGAAGCAGATTGTGCAATAGCCATCGCTATAGAAACACGTTGCTGCTCTCCCCCGGATAAAGAGGTGACTTTCCTGTGTTGGAGTCTTTCAATATCCAAAGCCAGAACAGCTTTCTTTATGCTGGAGAAATCACCTGAGTTTGTACAAGCCATTCTCAGAACATCTCCGACCGTGAATGACATCGTGAATCTCTGGCTTTGCGGAGACAAAGACCTCAGTCGTGCCAATTCCTCAATGGAATACGTATCAATAGTGCGAGCATCACATTGAATCTCTCCATGAGTTACAGCCAGGTCTCCAGCTAACGCGGCAAGAAGGGTGCTCTTTCTCGAGCCGTTAGGACCAATGAGAGCGGTGATGTGACCTGGTGCGATCACAATGGAAAAATCAGTAATTATGTCAACGCCATTGCGTTGAATAGTTATATGACTAGCGCTAATCATTGCGATCTCCATAGATCCATATTGCGACGCACCAATGTAATTAGTATTGGCGCGCCAATCAGCGCGGTAAGTAGTCCTATTGGCAACTCATTAGGAGCCGCTACCGTTCTTGCGCATGTGTCGGCAATCAACAAAATGATTGCTCCCACAACCGCACTATGCAACACCAAAGGGCGATGTTTTGGTCCGAACCCCAATCGGGCAATGTGAGGAGCCGCAAGTCCCAAGAATGCAATGGAGCCAACAGTACTTACTGCTCCTGCAACTAAAATAGAGAGTGCAACCAGAGCCGTCCGCCGTGTTGTAATTGGATTAATTCCAATATGTCGGGCACGAGTATCGCCCAAAGAAAGAACATCTAACTTTGGCGCGATTAACCACGCTGAGTAGATTCCGATAATCACCACGGGTGTGAGAATCCATAAATCTTTTCCTGTAGTGAGCGCCAAGGATCCCCAAGTCCAAAATGAGACTGAACGCGCATCAGCTCGAGAAATCATGGAGGTAGTTATGCCAACTACTGCAGCGATTGTCGCAGATGTTGCAATTCCCACAATGATGAGTACGACTGAGGCTTGATCTTCTCGATTCTTAGCTAAACGTAACGTTGCCATGGAAGCAGCGAGTCCGCCCACTATTCCAAAGATAATCGCGCCCAGTGAACCAATGGCCACGAAGTTAAAGAGCAAACCTATGACTACACCAAGAGCTGCACCTGCAGAGGTACCTAATATTGCGGGCTCTGCGAGTGGGTTATTGCACGCGCCTTGGGCCATAACACCTGCTGCCCCAAGAGCTGCACCAACTAGAAGGGCTGTTGCAATTCTTGGAATGCGAATCTGCCATAAAATATTGTGATCACTTGCAAAAGTAGTTGATTGCGGATTAAGCAGAACTTGCCATAAGTGGTCCAGATGTGAAGCACCAACAGAAAGGGCAATAAAAACGGTGACAAAAAGAATGCTCACATAGATAAGAATTAATAATCGCCTCATCTATTTCATGACTTTCTTCAAGAGCACGGCGAGCTGCGTTATTAACCCCGGAGTTCTAGGGCCAAAGGAAAGCAATAGCGAATCATCCACCGCGATGACTCTCTTGTTGACTCCCGCAGAAGTTTGAGCAACGCCAGGCAACGCCAGCAAACCATCAAATCCACCTACTGACTCCATTCCTTTTGTCATCACAAGAATTACATCTGGATTGGCTTTGGCTAGCGCTTCACTGGTGAGGGAATTAAAAGGATGCGGCAATGTTTTTGCTCCAACATCAACGCCTCCGATTGCGGCAATTAGCGAATCAGCTCCAGAGCCAGGACCACCCATAAGAAATATGGAACTCGTGCCCCGAAGATAAAGAAATGCAATTTTTGGCGCGGGATCCAACCCGGTCTTGGCTGAGGAAATTGCCTTTGCCATAGCGGCATTCAACGCATCACCACTCTTTGGTGCCCCAATTGCCTGACTCACTGCTGTAACTTTTTTCGCAATATCTGTCAGGGTCCACGCTTCAGGAATTGTTGCCAGATCAAGAGAGCTCGCTTTAAGAGCGGTCAAGGCGCTTTGCGGACCAGTGGATGCATCCGTCAGAATCACATCAGGGTTAAGAGAAATAATCTTCTCTGGAATTACCTGGTGACCAGAAGTCACAATGGGAATCGACTTCAATGCGGGCATCGTGCTGGCAATATCTCGACCCACAACTATGTTCTTTAGACCCATGGCATAAATAATTTCGGCACTTGCATTTGCTAACGCAACGACTCGCTTCTTAGTGGGGAGATCCAGTGACTTAATCGAAATTTCAGAAATATCGCTGACGGCAATTGTTAGCGCCGCGTTGCTGTGAGCTTTCTGAGGGGCGCACCCCGCAAGGGCGCCAATAAGGACCCATACAAAGACAATTGTTGTAGGCGCCTTTCTCATTGTGGCATTCTGTCAAAATAGTCACCGACACGTTCTAGAAAACTGTCGGATAACTTCTGCGCGACTTGGGCTTATGGTTCCTAGATGGGCGCGCGCATTCAATCAACTCTCCTCATTGCGTGTGCAATAACCCTCGTCGTGCCTCAGGTCTCTGCATCAACCAAAACGGTAACCGTTAAGGGTTCATACGCCCAAACACTGAGCGCTTCGACATCAAAGATTTCATCTGGAGCGGCAATCACGGTAAAAGGAAATTACTTTGATGAAACCGTGGGAATCTATCTTGCCTTTTGCGTCATGCCAGCAATGGGTCAAGTGCCCACACCATGCGGTGGAGGTGTCAATAAATCAGGTACAGGTGATATTTCCTATTGGATCTCCTCAAATCCCCCGCCCTATGGCGTGGGACTCGCTCGTGAATTTCAACCTGGAGGACGTTTTATCAGGACAATGCATATTGGATCCACGATAAATACGGCGAATGGGAAAATTGACTGTCGCAAAGTCACTTGTGCGATAACAGTAAGGGCCGATCACACTCGAGAAGATGATCGCACCCATGACATTTACATTCCCATCACTTTTACATCACCAAAGAAATAAGGAGAGATAGATGAAATCTAAAAACCAATTCCGTTCAATAGTGCGCGGAACACTTGTTCTAGGACTGGGTGCGATGCTTCTTGCGCCATCTAGCGCATCAGCAATGACGAAGTTCCAAGGAGGACCGCTCACTAATCTCAATCCTGCAGGTGACACCGTCCATATTGCGTTAAGTGATTTCCCTGCATCGGGTGGGCTATATGTCTTGGAATGCTTACGAACCGCAGTCGCCGGCTCCTTATCAAAATCTTGTGACACAGCCAATCAATTATGGGTTTCCAAAGACGCGGGCGCATCTGTCTCGCCAATGGGCGATGTCGCCCTCAAGGTAACTGGAACTGTTGCTGGCACAACATGTGGCACTGACTTGTGCGCAATTTTTCTGACTTATGACCACACCAAACCAACAGACCGCACAGAGGATCAGTCAATCAATATTGGTTTCAGACCAATGGCAATTACCGTGATTAAGCCAACGGATGCAATAACCGCTTCAATCAATAACTCTCCCCTGAGCAAATCGGTTCCAGGAACTCTCGCCTATCGCACACCATTGACGATAAAGGCGACGAGTAGTTCGGGCTTATTGCTCACGATAAAGTCTTCCACTCCTGATTGCACCGTTGTTAATAACGTAATCACTGCGCTAAAAGCAAGCGGATATTGTGACTTTTCGATTACGTCGGCAGGAAACTTAAGCTTCCAGGGGTTAACTTCGCATTATCCATTTGCTTTAACTTCAGGAATTCAAAAAATCCCAGCGATTAAGGTCAAAGTAGCTTCGGGGCAACGATCCTTCTTACCCGTGAAAAGTAACTTTGACAATCGAATTCTCTACACTTCTACAACCCCTGATATTTGTTCTATAAAAAGAGCATCAGTGGCTGGCCTAAAGCCTGGAACCTGCCAAATTACTGCAGAAGCCCCAGCGCAAGGAATTCTTTGGGGCGCCGCTTCTTCGACAATAACAGTGAAGATTTCTTAAGGAGCAAGTGCTCGTATACCGGCGAGGCAGAAGTTGGTGGCAGAAACGCTTTCCAACTCTGCATCGTTCCCGCTTTCAATGCGTTTCGTTGATGCATCAGTCACGCCTTGGATCAGGGTGAGCGCCTGCGGGATATCTGTAATTCCAATTTCGGTGAGTGCGCGGTGCATAGGCGCCAAGAGTGCGCGGTGTGCTGCGCCAATGTCGGCCGCGCGATCTTTAGGCATCGAAGTAGCGCTAAGAGCTTTGGCAAGTAAGTGTCGTCCATCAGTAATATACCGAAGCGCAGCGTCAATCCATGCATCGATTGCATCGTAGGGATCAGACGTAAGAGCAACCGCGCCTTGAAGTGATTGAGCAAAAACAGTGAGTTCTTCAATAACAAGGTCGGCAACCAGCTCTGCGCTACTTCCAAAATATTCATAAACAGAGGTGCGAGAAAGTCCCGCTCTCTCGGCAACTGCAGCAACCGTTATCGCTTGTCCGCCTTGCTCCAAAGCGATAGCTGAGGCAGCGGCAATAAGTTGATTGCGCCGCCAATCTCTGTGCTCAGAAAGAGTTGCTGTATTAATGCGAGGCATGGCTCTATTTTGTCATGGATTCATGCAAGCGGCGCAAGGAATCTTTGACTATTTTGTCATCGGAAGTACGCCACAGAGGTGGCATCGAATTGAGCAATACAGATCCATAGCGTTTGGTGACAATTCGTGAATCCAAAATTGCTACGACACCACGGTCATCGATTGAGCGAATCAAACGCCCAGTCCCCTGCGCCAACATGAGAGCTGCTCGAGGCATTGAGATCTGCATAAAACCACTTCCGCCACCTGCGTCAACTTCTGCTGCGCGGGCAGACATCACGGGATCATCCGGACGCGGAAAAGGAATGCGGTCAATTGCTACCAAAATGCATGCAGGTCCCGGAACATCGACGCCTTGCCACAAACTCAAGGTACCGAGAAGAATTGACGTCTCATCGCTAGCAAACCGTTCAACAAGCGGGCCGACTGCATCCCCCCGCTTTTGCGTGAAGATTTTGATGGGCAACTCTGCAAGAACTTTCCGCAGATGTAGATCAGCTGCTTCAACTCCGCGCCATGAAGAAAACAAAGCGAGAGTGCGCCCGCCTGCGGCATCTATGAGTTCGCCCAGTTCAGTGAGCGCCTCAACGCTAGGCCCATCACGCCCTGGTTCTGGCAGATGTTTGGGCAGGTACAACATTCCTTGGTTTGCAAAATCAAACGGCGACCCGACATCGAGCATCTGCACATTGGCTGGATCAATATCTCCATCTTCAACTTCTGCATCCGCATCATCACCAACAACAAAACCAATATTGCGAGCCATTGCATCAAAGCCTTTACCTACTGTCAGGGTTGCAGATGTGGCAATAACGGGAGTTTTTGTAAGTAGATTCGCTCTCAATACCGATGAGACACTCAGCGGAGCAAGATGCAACGTTGAAAAAGTTGGCTCATACCAAAGCACTTGACCCTTACCCAATTTGAGCAATTTGCCAGCAGTGACAGAAACTTCATTGACTGCGCCCTTGACTCGAGCACGTTCTGCAATTGCATCAGAGTCAATAATTTCTTCATCTGCTGAGATAGAAGCAATGATTGCCTGTGCACTCTCGCGCACCTTGCGGATAGGCGCTTCTAGTGCAGAAGGAAGGTCAGCTAATCTCCCCTGCAGTGATGAATCAAATCTCACGCTTTGTCCATACTCATCCATCGCATCATCAAAAGCATCAGCCGCTTTAGTAAAAGCATCAGATAACTTTCCTGGTAAATGTTTGCGTGCCATTGCCGCTGCACGAGAGACGCGAGGTCCGGTAAGTTCTTCTGTTACAGCCTGAGTCGTGCGATCCATGAATTCGTGGGCTTCATCCAAAATAACTGCGTCGCGCTCGGGCAAAATCGGATGAGACTCCACAATTTCGATAGCGAGCAATGTGTGGTTGGTAACAACGACATCGGCGAGCGCAGCTTTTGCTTTGGCATTAGCTGCAAAACATTGTTGTCCATATGCGCATACATCGGCGCCAACACATTCTCTTCCCGATAGTGAATTAGCAGCCCAGACACGCCTATCAACATCAGGGGCATCATCTCGATCACCCGAAATACCAGGAGTCTTAGCCCATGCATGTAAGCGCTTTGCGTCCTGGCCCAGACTAGAAACCTCTAATAGGACATCACCATCTGGATCAGGAGACTCACTATTCATTTTCTGTAAACAGATGTAATTTCCCACGCCTTTATAGATTCCATAGGTAATTTCGCGATTGAGTATCTTTTCCAGAGCCGGAACAATCCGCGGAAGATCTCGCTCAACTAACTGACGTTGCAGAGCCAAGGTCGCTGTAGCTACAAGGACTTTCTTTCCATGAACAAGGGCCGGTACAAGATAGGCCAATGATTTTCCTGTACCTGTGCCCGCTTGGACCATCAGGTGATGTCGATCAGAGAGAGCGTTTGCTACCGCTTCGGCCATCTCAATCTGACCTTCTCGTGCCGAGCCCCCAATTGCTTCCACGGCTGCATCCAGAGCCTTGCGGACTTGGATTGAAATATCACTCACATGGGCAACCTTAGCGGGCTGCGTCAGGCAGGTTATGAGAGTAGTTGAATGTTCAACTATATTGCCTTACGATGTGCATATGAGTTCATTGATGCCAGCCCTTTACATCGGACATGGTGCTCCCATGCTGTTGGAGGATGCCCTATGGACTAGCCAATTGCGCTCTATTGCAGCAGATATTCCTGAACCAAAGGCAATCCTGATGGTTTCGGCACATTGGGAATCTGAACCCATCACATTGAGCGCCACTGGCGCACATACCCCACTTGTCTATGACTTCAGTGGCTTTGATCGCAAGTTTTATGAAATGACCTACAACTCCCCTGACTCCACCGCACTTGCCTCACTTGTCGCATCGTTAATGCCAGATACAGAACCAATTCATTCAAGTAATCGAGGCCTCGATCACGGCGCGTGGGTTCCCTTGAGAGTGATGTACCCAGATGCCGATATTCCAGTATTACAAATGTCTATGCCCACTGACGATCCCGTGAAATTGATGGAGCTTGGAAAAAGGTTGGCTCCACTTCGCGAGCAAGGCGTACTCGTTATTGGTTCTGGATTTATGACTCACGGCCTTCGATATTTGCGCGAATGGTCACCCGATGCGCAGGCACCTGGTTGGTCATCTGATTTTGATATGTGGGCTGCCGAAGCACTCGCTCGAGGCGATGTTGACACTCTCTCTAAATTTAAAGAATTAGCTCCTGGTATGCCATATGCGCATCCAACGGTTGAGCACTTCATACCTTTATTTGTTGCACTCGGTGCTGGTACAACTGCCGATGCCGCTCCGAAAACCCTTATCGATGGTTACTTCATGGGTCTATCTAAGCGCTCAATACTTATCGATTAAGCCTAGCCAGTTACTGTTACCGCGATTTCGTAAGTCTCTCCGCCTTTTTCTGAAATACGGACAACAGTCAATCCAACTTTCAACGGCTGAAATGCAGGATTAGTTGTATATGTACCTTGATTGCCACCAGGAATGAATGTGCCAATCTTTGGATCATCGACAATCGCAGTCCAATTCTCTCCTGGGCCACGCGCCAAGAAGACGAGAACATTCGAGAGCGGAACATTCACACTCGACACTGTCATCGGATCAATCATGATTGGTGGAAGCGCCTGCGCTTTAGGTGCACTCTTTGCAATCGCGCATGTTGCACTCGCCGACTTCACCAACTTCACTTGGGCAGGTTTGATATTCGTAAACGCTTCGTATTCGTTATAGGGGCGTGGATCAAAACTAGCTCCAGTGGCGCTCCACTTGATAATGACTTTCTTAGCCTTGTCATAGGCAATCACAGTGCAGCGATAGTCCTGCTTGGCCTTAATGCCAGCGATGAAAAAACGAGCGTAGACATACCACCCCGTTTCAGGGTCATGGCGTGTGCCAACCTTGGTCACTGTTGTCTTAGCACTTTTATATGTTGCCGCGCTTGCAGGGTACTGACCTAAGGCAAGGGTTGTGATGAGAACTACGGCTGTAACCAGTTTTCGCATTGGTCAATCCTATCTGAAGCAGAGATAATTCCCATATGGAAACAGTGGAAGTTCGCTTCTTCGCAGCTGCTAGGGCTGCTACTAAAACGGACCACATCAACCTTAACTCTGCAACCCTGCAGGAAATTCTCAACAAATGCATTACCGATTATCCAGAACTCGGACGCATTGTTCCCCAATGTTCGTTCTTGGTAGATGGTGTGGCCAATCACGATCGTGAATTGACCATCAAGGCCGGAAGTCAGATTGATGTACTTCCTAAATTCGCTGGAGGCTAACTTTATCCGCCGATAGCTGACATCGGACGACGTGGTTGGATGAAACTTGGATCGTTAATCCCATGACCAGGTAACTTGCCAGCAACTGTTTTATAGAATCGATCTGCAATCTCTTGTGCAATCTCCTGGCTAGAAAGATCGGGATTGCGTAAAACTTTTCGCAAATCCATCTCTTCTAAAGAAAAAAGACATGAGCGCAGTTGGCCATCAGAGGTTAAACGTAAACGATCGCAGGCACCACAAAATGGCTGGGTAACACTGGCAATGATTCCAACTGTTTCTATAGTGCCGTTGATATAAAATTCCTCTGCTGGTGATGACCCGCGATCTGGCACTGGGGACAACTCAAAATGATCTGACAGTGATGCAAGCATTTCCTGCGCGGTAACCATCGTGGTGCGATCCCAAATTCCACCTGCATCTAATGGCATTTGTTCAATGAAACGCAGAGAAAATCCTTCGCTCATCGCCCACTGCAACAGAGCAGGCGCCTCGTCATCATTGATGCCGCGAAGCAGAACCGAGTTGATTTTAATTGGCGCTAATCCCGCGTCCCGCGCTGATGTGAGTCCAGCAAATACATCATTAATACGGTCCCTGTGAGTAAGTTTTTTGAAGCGCTCCCGATCCAAGGTATCAAGGCTGACGTTGATGCGTTCTAATCCAGCATCTTTGAGTGGCTTGGCAAGTTCTACAAGGCGCAACCCATTAGTAGTCAGTGAAAGTTTCGGCGCATTTGGTAGCGCAGATATCCGCGTGACAATATCTACGATGTCGGCACGCAAAAGTGGTTCTCCCCCTGTTAGGCGGATCTCTTCAATTCCAACTGAAACTGCCGCACTAATAACGCTCATCAGTTCGTTGGTATCGAGAAGGTGATCGGATTTGAGCCAATCAGAAAAATCATGCGGCATGCAATAGGTACAGCGAAGAGAACATCTATCAGTCAGCGAAACACGTAAGTCTTTGTGTCTGCGCCCATAGGAATCGGTAAGAGTACTCATGCGCAATTTACCCATTGGTCGGTGCCATCGGAAAAGACTTGATATTTCCAAATAGGCAATCGTGCCTTGACCTCATCAACAAGCTCAGAGCATGCGGCAAATGCTGGTCCTCGATGAACCGAGGAAACAGCAACTACAAATGCGCTCTCCCCTATTGCGATGGCACCATATCGGTGAGCGACCGCAACATTTCCTACTTCATGTTTAGCTGCAACCTCGGTGACGATTTCTAATAAAACCTCTTGCGCCGATGGGTGAATTTCATACGTCAAGGAAGTAACACTCTTACCCTGGTCGTTATCGCGAACATCTCCGGAAAAAGTGACAACAGCGCCAAAGAGTTCAGAGGCAACGAGTGCCCCATATGCAGATGCGCTGATGGGATCGGCGGTGACGAGTGTTGTAATCATTTATGTGAGTGATCAATACCGTGAGTTTGATCCAGGATATGACCAGCAAGACGTTCGATGATTGCTAAACCATCTCGAACTCCTCCTGGAGAGCCCGGCAAATTAACAATAAAAGAAGTTCCATGTGTACCAGCTAACCCTCGCGTGAGATCTGCGGTGGGTACCTTCTCTCGCGAATGCGCACGTATGGCTTCACTAAAGCCTGGAATAAGTTTTTCAATGAATGGAGCAGTTGCTTCAGGCGTGACATCAGCCGGTGAAACACCAGTGCCGCCAGTTGTGACGATTAAATCGATATGAGTTTCCAATGCGCGCGAAATTTCAAGCGCTATGAGTGCGGCATCATCGGTAACGATCGTTACTTCACCTACGGAGTAACCCAGAGCAGATAAGCCATCAGCCAGGATTGTTCCGCTCAAATCTTCATAGATGCCAGCTGATGCACGATTGCTTGCGGTAATAACCTTTGCGCTATAGCTGGTCAATCTCGCACCCAATCGCCATTGCGTCCGCCTGATTTATTTTCCACGCGAATATCGCATATTGCTGCAGAAGGATCTAACGCCTTAACCATGTCAATAACAGTGAGTCCAGCAACAGAAACCGCAGTGAGTGCTTCCATTTCAACACCCGTGCGATCAGCTGTTCTCACTGAAACGCGGATCGATACGCCTTGATCGATAATTTCTAATTCAACATCTACGCCGTGCAATGCAATGGGATGGCAGAGTGGGATGAGATCGGGGGTGCGTTTCGCCCCCAAAATAGCTGCAACACGTGCAGTTGCTAAAACGTCGCCTTTAGGTACTCCACCTTCGCGTAATAGCTCTACGACAGTGCTGGAGAGTTTCACCCAACCTGATGCTGTCGCAGTGCGAATATTGACATCGCGATCGGTTACATCCACCATGTGGGCTTGACCTTTATCGTCCAAATGAGTGAAAGAGTTCTCCGTAGTCATAATTGCAATTCTATGTCAGGCAAGTGGGAGCCATTGCACGCGTGATCCAGCGGCACTGACCCCGCTAGGCGCAACTGCAAATCCTGTTGCGTGCGCTAGTCCGCGCAGCATGGCAGAACCCAGATGTTCTCCCTCATTGAAACGCCCTTCACTAATAGTCCCAAGGACCAATCGTGTGAAATCCTCTCGCGCCTTAATCTCCTTGATGGTGATTACATTCTCCAACTCTCGCAATCCTCTACCCAAGAGAGCATCTATCACGGGTTGTCCAAGGCTCATGAGGCCGACGATTGCCGACTGCGGATTTCCGGGAAGTCCAAGAAGTGCAACAGAGTCGAGGTTGGCCAATAACATCGGGTGACCGGGCCGCACTTTAACTCGATCAACAATAAGTTCGCCGCCCAGTTGTTCTAGCGCCGCATGCAAATGATCGCGTGGGCCATCTGCCGTGCCGCCCGTTGTGACAATCACGTCGGCACGAGTTCGAGCGAGTGCGATTGCATCAACCACTAATGAAAGTTCATCTGCAACATAATTCATTGCAATAACTTCTGCGCCCATTCGTACAAGCCAGCCAGGCAATTGTGGGCCAAGGGCATCGCGCACTAAACCATCGGAGGGAATTCCCTGCAATTGAATTTCATCACCTAGGAGAATAATTTCAACTCTAGGTTTACGAGTTACCTCTAATTGATCCCAACCAGCTGATGCAAGCAATCCAATCCATGCTGGAGTAAGAACAATTCCAGCTTGAGCAATGACTTGACCTTTGCGGCACTCCAAACCGGCTGGTCTAATTTCTCCACCCTCATTAACTTGCGCATTAAGTGTTGTGTCAACGACATCTGCTAACTCCCAACGCACCACACCAAATGTCCCAGAAGGAATTACCGCGCCAGTTGCAATTCGAACAGCCGTGCCACTTTCCAACACCTGGCTCATCGGTGCGCCTGCTTTTACATCGCCAACAATTTTCCACGGGCCAACTCCTGAAACGGCATATCCATCCATTGCCGATGTTTCATAGGTGGGCAAATCAACAAGTGCCACCACATCCGAAGCAATAGTTCGATCAACGCAATCAGAAATATTGACTAACTCTGAAGGCAATCTCGTGACGCTCTTTTTGGCAGCAATGCGAGCAAGATCCCACTGCGCCTCACGCAAAGTACTCATCGATTCCCACTTTCATTGCGCGTTGGTATGCGGGCGAGAGAATCTACTGAGGCTTTTATCAAATCTTCGGGTGTATCAATGTCTACGAGTAAATGTGTCTCATCGGCACTGAGCTTTACGTGCTTCACATGCAATTGGTTCAAAAGTTTTCGCATCGATTGCCCACTCGCTGGCGCTATCTCCTCCAGAACTCTCTTCAGTGCTGATGTCCGATAAACACCTGAGAACGGTTGTTGAAAACCTTCCTGGTCAATAACTATGGCGCCATCGACTTCATCAGATAAATCGAGCATAAGCAGTGGAACCAGCGCTGCCGAGTAAGGCATATCTGTTGCCAAAATTGATACATATTCGGTCTCAATCAATGGCAATCCAGCAGCGATACCCGCAACAGGACCCCCGCCAGGTGAATCTTCTTGAACCACTCGAATCGTGGTGGCGAATTCATCGCGGGCTGGTCCAACAATGACAATGGGCACGCCAGCAGGGATAGATGAAATCAGATAGTCAATAAGTGTCTTTCCTTGCAAGATCGCCTCTGACTTAGCTGTACGATATCTATTACTCGTACCGCCTGTGAGTATGAGCGCGCTCCACCGTCTATCCATGGTTATCCATTGCGCACATAGTCATCCCATGAAACTATTCCACCGTATAGGTGCGAAACTTGAGAAAAGCCTGATTGTTTAAGAGCATCAAGGGCGTGTGCGGAGCGAACTCCCAAATGGCAATAGAGAACAACAGGACGATGTAATGAAATCTTTAACTGCGCGCGACCATCATAAAATTCAGCTTGAGGAATCAAGATTGCACCCTCAATTCGCGATTCATCCCATTCATAGGGTTCGCGCACATCAATGAGCTGAAAATCTTCACCACTGCTAATCCTTTGGGCTAACTCCTGCGCAGTAATTTCAGAGGCAAAACTGTTAACACCACAAAATTCCTCATAATCATCCATCAATTGCGCCGCTGACGCATCTGCGCACACGACACACTTAGGATCACGCTCCACTGAAATTTTCTTCATATCCATTTCCAAGCCGTCATAAATAATTACAGAACCGACCAAGACGTTGCCGACACCGGTAATGAGTTTGATTGTTTCAGTTGCTTGAATCGAACCAATGGTTGCGCATAAAGATCCTAAAACTCCGCCTTCAGCACAATTAGGAACCATACCCTTGGGTGGAGGTGTCGGATGTAGACAGCGATAGCACGGACCATGTTCGGACCAAAAAACACTTGCCTGGCCATCGAATCGATAAATAGAACCCCAAACGCACGGTTTATTGAGTATTACGCATGCATCATTAATCAAGTATCGAGTTCCAAAATTATCAGTACCGTCCACGATGATGTCATATCGAGAGAAAAGTTCTAATACATTCTCACGGTCCAAGCGCATATCGTGAATCTCAACGCTCACATCAGGATTAATCTCTTGGATCTTCGCTCTAGCACTTTCAATCTTCTTACGACCAATATCTGAATGCCCGTGAATAATTTGTCTCTGCAAATTAGATTCATCGACGACATCACAATCAATTATGCCAAGCGTTCCAACTCCTGCTGCCGCCAAATACATCAAGACTGGAGAACCTAAGCCTCCAGCGCCAACGCACAAAACGCGGGCGTTAGTGATTCGGCGCTGACCAAGAGTGCCCACTTCGGGAATCACAAGATGGCGTGCATAACGTCGCAATTGGGCCGCTGTGAGTTCCGGCCCAGCCTGGACAACTGGAGGGATAGAAATCGTGGTACTCCTTCGGGCGTAATCGACTATCGGAACACTATCAATACTTAATGCGTTCCCACCCTGGCCGAGCTTTGCGATTTCCGCTTGTACTCTCGTTATCGCGTGTGCGATAGATCAATGAAGGGCGGAAAATATATCCAACTGGTGCACTTAGGGCATGCACGAGGCGCGTGAAGGGCCAAATAATGAATAGAGACATGGCTATAGCGGCATGGATTCTAAATGCAAGTGGGGTGCCTTGCATGAGAGTTCCATCAGGATGTAAGAATAAAATCGAACGCACCCAAGGAGCCACCGTTTGCCTGTAATTGTGCTCTTGGCCAATTACGCCAGCACTTGAAAGTGTTGCACTGCACCCTGCCAAAAGCGTGGCTACCAAGAAAATGTACATGGTCTTATCATTTTTCGTAGTTGCCGCAAAAACTGTAGCAGTTGTACGGCGACGATAGATAAGAAGAAAAATTCCAACCACTGTTGAAAGACCTGCAAGTCCTCCCATTGAGACGGCACCTAAATGGTAGGCCTCTTGACTGAGTCCAATATATTCTGTGAAAGATTGCGGAACTAACAATCCAACTATGTGGCCACCAATTACTGCGAAAAGACCAAGGTGGAACATTGGACCAGCAAAACTTAAGAGTCTGCCTTCGTAAATTTGTGACGAACGGGTAGTCCAACTAAATTTATCGAAGCGGTATCTCCACACTAAACCGATAATGAACGAACCTATTGCCAGGTATGGCAAAACCGACCAGAGCAAAATACTAGATGCCGTCATGAACGCGCTCCCTGTAAAACATCAGAGCCATGGGATGAGAAAGGTTCTAGAGCAATCGTTACTGCGCCACTTAATCCGACAAACTCTTGAGGCGGTCCCGTGATTGCTAAATCACGTGCGCGCTTTTCAATCTCTGGAGTCATCTTTGGCAAAGTTGCAACTACTGCGTCCAGGACGAATGCATAATATGAATGTGCACTGTGCAGCGCATCTTTAAGAAGCTCTATCGGAGCACGGTGTTCTCCTAGAAGAAGTCTTCCTTCGCCCGGATTCTTTAAGGCGGCGAATTCAAGGACTACTGCCAAATGATCAGGAAGCTCTTCATCGGTAATAGTTACACCGCAGCGTTTATAGATCTCCTTGAAATATACAAGTGCCATTCCGCGATTACGTGTGTCTCCGTGAGTCCACGAAGTGAGGAATAGGGAACATTTACGACGCATATCGAAGATCTCCACATAATGCTTCTGGATATCTTCCAACGTTAAGTCCGCGGTAGCGTTGAAGAAAGCGAGAAGCGGTTCTGCAAATGCTGGCTCGATGTGATTAGCTAAAACCATCATCTCATCGCGTGTCTGGACATACTTTTGATCGGGATAGACCAGCAGCGATGAAGCAATAATTCGCGCGACAGCGATACTCATTTGGTCTGCCTATCTCTCATGATGTGGAAGTTTTCAATGGTGACTGGAACCGGATTACCGGAGGCTTGCCCAAAAGGTCCCCCGAATTTCTCTCCCGTATCAACTCCATCTAATGAGCAACCCATATTTTCAAGTTCTCTGGCTTGCTCTGAGTGAGCGGCGGGAATGACATATCTATCTTCATACTTGGCAATTGCCAGAAGCCTGTACATCTCATAAATGGATTCTTGAGTCATACCAACTGCTTCTGGAATTTCCGGCCGAGGTTCGCGACCAAGGTTTATGTCGCGCATATAGGAGCGCATGGCCGAAAGTTTCCGTAACGTGCCTTCGACTACTTCGATATCGCCAGCAGAGAATAGTTCGGCCAAATATGCAAGTGGAACGCGCAGTGCATTGATCGCACCGAAGAGATTGCCCGCTTCTTCACCATCATGACCGGTCTCTGTTAAGACATCCACAATGGGTGAAAGTGGTGGTACATACCAAACCATAGGCATTGTGCGATATTCAGGATGAAGCGGAAGAGCAATCTTGTATACCTTCGCTAATTTATATACAGGCGAATTTTGAGCGGCGAGTAGCCAATCCTCAGGAATTCCTTCAGCTCGGGCAGCAGCCAAAACTTCTGGATCATTGGGATCTAGGAGTAAATCTAGTTGCGCTTCATACAAAGCTTTCTCGTCTTCAATAGAGGCTGCTGCAAGAACTTTATCTGCGTCGTAAAGGAAAAGGCCCAAGTAGCGCAGACGACCAACGCAGGTTTCAGAACAGACTGTTGGCATTCCAATCTCTAAACGTGGGTAACACATTGTGCATTTTTCAGCTTTACCCGTTTTGTGATTGAAATAGACCTTCTTGTAAGGGCACGCAGAAACGCACATGCGCCAGCCTCGGCATTGTTGTTGGTCGACAAGCACGATGCCATCTTCGGCGCGCTTGTACATCGCACCTGATGGACATGCGGCAACGCACGCTGGGTTCAAGCAGTGTTCGCAAATGCGAGGTAGATAAAACATAAAAGTTTCCTCGAAAGCCAACTTCACCTTCGTTGTGACATCTTCTGACAACTTTTGAAGAATCGGGTCTTTTTCAATATTTTCTGGTCCCCCGCCTAAATCGTCATCCCAGTTGGCAGACCATTCAATCTTCATTGGTTTACCTGTCAAGAGAGATTTAGGGCGAGCAACGGGAGTCTGCTGACCAAGAGGCGCAGAAATCAGATTGTCATACTCATATATCCAAGGTTCGTAGTAATCCTTGATATTGAGCATGCGAGGGTTAGAGAAAATGGAGAGCAAACGTCGTGCCTTGCTTCCGCCCTTGAGGCGAATACGTCCACTACGAGTACGAACCCAACCACCTTTGGCTTTTTCTTGATCTTCATACCGGCGTGGATAGCCCTGTCCCGGACGTGTCTCAACGTTATTAAACCAGGCGTATTCCAATCCAGAACGATTCGTCCACGCTTGCTTACACGTCACAGAACATGTGTGACACCCGATGCATTTATCGAGATTCATCACCATGCCCATCTGGGCCATGACCTTCATTAGTACTCCACATCTTGTGATCGACGGCGAATAACCGTTACTTCATCACGTTGATTGCCGGTTGGTCCGAGATAGTTGAAAGCGAATGTGAGTTGCGCATACCCGCCGATTAAGTGTGTTGGTTTAATCA
>QYPT01000065.1 GCA_007280125.1 Streptomycetaceae bacterium
GGTCTCACCCAAGACGACGAGATGCGAGTCCATAAGTGCCTGGGGATTACGGAGGCGGCAATGTTTTCTGATCATTTTGCCCCTGGCGATGTGGTTCTAGTAAAGGCATCGCGTGCAGAAAAACTAGAAGTGTTGGCAGATTTACTTGAACAGTCATGGATGATGAAGATCGGAGGCGACCAGTGAGAGAGATTCTGATCGCCGGAGCATTTTCTTTATTAGTTAGTTTATTTGGAACGCCAATACTTATTCGCTGGCTAGCCAGACATGGCTATGGACAGATTATTCGAGATGACGGGCCAAAGAGTCATCATACGAAGCGCGGAACACCAACAATGGGTGGTCTCATCATTATTGTGGCTTCGCTTGTTGGGTTTTTCCTTAGCCACATAATTACGCAAATCGCCGTGAGTATTTCAGCAGTTTTGGTAATTGGTTTGGTCGTCAGCCTTGGTGCGTTGGGTTTTATAGACGATTGGCTGAAAGTATCCAAGCAACGCTCCCTCGGCTTAACTCCAGGACCAAAAGTCATTGGGCAGACGCTATTCGCAGCGATTTTTGGCTGGTTGGGAATTCATTTTCTAGATGCAGATGGCTTATCACCGATTTCTTTGCATCTCTCTACCGTTCGCGATACTTCTCTAACGTTGGCTCCAATCCTGGTAGTTATTGGAATCATCATTATGGTGAGCGCAACAAGTAATGGAGTTAATCTAACTGACGGGCTCGATGGTCTTGCAACAGGCGCATCGGTAATGACTTTCCTCTCATTCATTCTTATTGGAGTATGGGAGTTTGGGCAAAGCTGTTCCATCTCCACGGCCGTTAACTGCTATCAAGTAAGAGATCCCTTAGATATTGCAGTGCTTGCTGCTTCACTTGCGGCTGCATGCACGGGATTCCTCTGGTGGAACGCATCACCTGCGAAAATTTTTATGGGTGACACCGGTTCTCTTGCTCTAGGTGGCGCCATAGCGGGCATCGCTGCAACATTACGGATTGAGTTGCTGTTGATTCCATTGGGCGGACTCTTTGTAATAATCACAATGTCGGTAATTATTCAACGTGTATATTTCAAAGCTTCAGGGGGAAAACGTGTGTTTAAAATGGCACCCCTTCAACACCATTTCGAACTTAGTGGCTGGGGAGAAGTAACAATTGTTTTGAGGTTTTGGATTATTGCCGGCCTCTGCGTTGCTGTAGGACTCGGGTTGTTTTACGCTCAATGGGTTTCGAAATAGACGTGAAGATTAATGGCATTAACCTTTCTCGCCTCCTGGTTCTAGGAGGTGGCGTTACTGGGTTATCTGTTGCAACGGTGCTGAAAGAACTTGGTGCCAATATTTCCATTTATGACGAAGGAAATGACGCCACATCTTTCTCTATTAATCGTGATCAAGCACTGTCTACGCAATGGGACCTGGCTGTGGTTTCTCCCGGATGGCGCTTGGATCATCCCTTTATCCTCGAACTAAAAAATAGAGGCGCCAATTTAATAAGTGAGATTGATTTAGCATGGCAAATACGCGGTGACATTGCACCCAATCAAAAATGGGTTGCTATTACTGGTACAAACGGAAAGACGACAACTGTTGAAATGATCGCGGCAATGATTCGCGAATCAGGAAAATCAGCGATCGCCTGTGGCAATGTTGGAGATACCGTGATTGAGGCGGTCACCTCGCAAGACCCTTATGACTATTTAGTCCTTGAGTTATCCTCTTTTCAGCTGGCATGGAGCAATCTTCCTGAATTCCATGCATCAGGAATATTAAACATTGCAGATGACCACGTTGACTGGCATGGAAGTTTTGAGAATTACAAAGAAGCTAAAATCCGAATTCTAGATCGCACCGGTGTGGCTGTATTGAATGCAGATGATGGGGAAGTGGTTTTGGCGTCCCAAGGGTTTTCAGGCAAAAAGGTATTTTATTCCATCAATACACCTGGTCCTGGAGAGCTTGGATTAGTTGAAGAACTATTGGTTGATCGTGCATTCGTTGATGACCCTCAAGAAGCCCAAATGATTGCGCAATTGAATGAAGTCATTCCCACGGCGCCACATAACGTTTCCAACGCCCTTGCTGCGGCTGGCGTGGCATTGAGTGTTGGAGTTTCTCATGAACAAATTCGACAAACGCTCATTAAATTTCGCCCGGGTCGACACCGCATTGAATTAGTGGGAGAGCGGGATGGAATTACGTGGGTAGATGATTCAAAGGCAACCAATCCACATGCAGCCACAGCATCATTGATGTCGCAACTATCAGTAGTGTGGATTGCTGGAGGCCTAGCAAAAGACGCATCTATGTTTGAATTGGTCAAGAGAACTAAAGGACGCATTAGATCAGCCATTCTCATAGGTCAAGACAGGGAGTTAATCGCTCAGCAATTGCGCGATCAAGCACCATTGGTTTCTATAACCTATGTTGACGATGATAAGAACTCTGGACTCACGCTTATGGAAAAAGTTGTAGAAGCAGCTCACTCCCTAGCCCAAGCGGGAGATTGCGTGCTTCTCGCCCCTGCTTGCGCATCAATGGATCAATTTACGTCCTACGCCGATCGGGGAGATCAATTTCAGGACGCGGTGAGAAAGCTGGTCCTGAGATGAGTAGGCGGGATAATTTCTTATCTAAGCCAATCAGTTCTTACTACTTGCTTTTAGGAAGCACAGCAGCGTTAACAGGTTTAGGTTTAGTGATGATTTTGTCGGCTTCCTCAATCCACTCCTTAGAGACCAATGGGTCTTCTTATGCCATCTTCCTGAGGCAATGCGTTTTCTTATTGATTGCCATTCCTTGCGGATTTGCTGCTTCAAGGCTTCCTATCGCGCGATGGAAAACTTTGGGGAAAGTATCGTTACTTATAGCCATTGTGATGCTATTAGCACTTCGGGTACCTGGAGTTGGACATTCAATTAATGGAAATACCAACTGGTTGGGTTATGGCCCATTTGTTTTTCAACCAAGTGAATTTGCAAAGTTTCTTCTTGTGCTGTGGGCTGGACACATGATGGCAAGTCGTGAACGAAGCAGTAGGGGAGAGACGAATGTTCTCCTGTTGTTAGTACCAGGCTTTGCGATTGTCATGCTTTTGATTATGGCCGGACGAGATCTGGGCAATGCTGCCGTATTCGCATCAATTCTTCTCGGGCTACTTTTCATATCGGGTATTAGGTTAAAGATAATTGCCCTTGGTGCTGTGATTATTACTGGATTAGTTTCAGCGTTGATTTATACCACCCCCAATCGGATGAGAAGAGTCCTGGTAGTTTTTAATCCGTTCTCCGATGAATATTACAAATTAAGTGGATGGCAACCTGCCCACAGCATTATGGGCTTAGCAAGTGGCGGTCTTTTCGGAGTTGGTCTCGGGGCAAGTCGCCAAAAATGGGGAAATCTTGCAGAGGCTCATACCGATTTTATATTTTCTGTAATCGGTGAAGAATTGGGATTGTTGGGCACGTTATGTGTATTGCTTCTTTTGGCTACATTAATCTTCTCAATTTTTCGGATAGCCATACGCGCTAATGATCCTATGATTCGCTACGCGAGTGCAGGTGTTGGATGTTGGATAGCTACACAGACGGTTCTTAATATTGGTTCGGCTACAAGCACTTTGCCTGTGGTCGGAGTAACTTTGCCTTTACTTTCCTATGGAGGCTCATCAGTTATTGCAACGTATCTCGGTTTGGGATTTGTGTTGGGCGCTGCACTGCGCGACCCTGCAATTGCTCCCATGATTAAGCGAGTTAAGAAATGAGAAAATTACGAATCGTTCTGGCGGGTGGTGGAACTGCGGGCCACATTGAGCCAGCATTGGCTGTAGCTGGAGAGTGGTTAGCGCTCCATCCTTCTGACGAATGTCTCTTTCTGGGGACAGCTCAAGGTTTAGAAAACACTTTGGTGCCACGTGCTGGCTTTGAATTAGCGGTAATCCCAAAAGTTGTCATGCCCAGGAGTTTCTCCTTCGATCTCCTAGCCTTTCCTTGGCAGTTCTATGCAAGTGTCGCTGCGGCTAGGAGAGTGGTCAGAAAAGCCGATTTGTTGGTTGGTTTCGGTGGTTACGTGTGTGCATCTGCCTACCTTGCGGCACGTTTAGAGCGCGTTCCTATTGTTATCCATGAGGCCAACGCCAAAGTTGGATGGGCAAATCAACTAGGAAGTCTTTTCACGAAATTTCTAGCAGTGGCCTATCCAGTTCCCAAGGGTAGATTCAATGAAGCCCTAATTACTGGCATTCCTTTGCGCAACGACATTCAAGAGTCAGTTAAAACTTCTCGAATCGATTGGACCCTTGCTCGAAATCGTGCCAAGAGTGAATATGGATGGTCTTTAGATCAGCCTGCAATCGTAATCCTGGGTGGATCGCAAGGTTCGGCTACTCTCAATAAAGTAATCGCCCAATGCGTTGCTCCATTAACTGCCCGAGGAATCCAGATATTGCACTCTGTCGGCGCCAAGAACGAGATGCCACGTAGCAGTGGAGGATATGAAGCGGTGCCTTACATTACGAATATGGCCCAGACATATCTTGCTGCTGATCTCATCATTGCTCGAAGCGGCGCAGTTACTGTTGCCGAAATTGGTGCTCTGGGTCAGTTGGCTCTCTTTATCCCTCTTCCGATTGGTAACGGAGAACAATTTAGGAACGCATCGGAATTAGTGAATGCTGGCCGAGCGATTGTTATGGAGCAATCCTTATTCACCCCTGAGTGGTTCTTAGAAAACATTGATTCGTTGTTGGTTAAGTCGAAGATGTTGCCGCCACCTAGTATCTACAAAGATCTACATGCTGCAAGTAAAATCGCGGCACTTATGGAGCATGCGATTTCGAGTACGGGCGAAAAATCATGAAGTACCGTCTACAAGATTTTCGCGGTAAAAGAGTTCACTTTGTTGGCATTGGCGGAGCGGGCATGAGCGGCCTTGCACGCGTAATGGTGGCGGAGTCAATTGAGGTATCTGGTTCGGATATGAAGGATTCTTCGGTTCTCTCTGGCTTACGAGCGATTGGTGCCACAGCACACTCGTCTCATGAGGCGCTACATGTGGAAGGTGCTGACTTTTTAGTATTTTCCTCTGCGATAGATATGAATAATCCAGAGATTGTGCGCGCAAAAGAACTTGGTATCCCCATGTTGTCACGTGCACAAGCTTTAGCCGTATTGATGTCAGAGTCTCAAAGTATTGCGGTAGCTGGAACTCACGGAAAGACAACGACATCATCAATGTTGACCGTTGCAATTCAAAGCTGCGGGGAAGATCCATCCTTTGCAATCGGAGGAACACTTACTGCTTCAGGATCAAACGCCCATAAGGGCACTGGCAAACATTTTATCGCTGAAGCCGACGAATCAGATGGGTCGTTCATCGAGTACCACCCTTTTGGTGCAATCATCACAAATGTTGAGCACGATCACGTTGATTACTTCGCTACGCCCGAGGACGTCGTAGTAGCTTTCAAACATTTCATCGAAACTATTTCACCTGATGGTTTCCTTGTGTATTGTGCGGATGACTCAGGATCTGCGGCGCTTTCTCAAGGGGTTAAGAATATTTCTCTTATTTCTTACGGGAGCGCAGAGGATGCTCATTTACGCATTGATCAGATTGAATTGACTCCAGGTGGCTCACAAGCTCGGGCTCTGTGGCGAGGGCGCTCAATTGGAGAATTGGTTCTCAACGTTCCCGGACAGCACAACTTGCTTAATGCTGCCGGAGCGCTAGCTGCAGGACTTGCACTAAACCTTCCTGCGAATCAATTGCTTGCCGGCTTATCAACGTTTCGTGGCACTGGTAGGCGTTTTGAATTAAAGGGTCAAGTCCAAGGGATTCGTGTTGTCGATGATTACGGGCATCATCCAACGGAGATTATTGCCACTCTAAACGCGGCACAGAGATACGCAACTGATGGCAGAGTATTGGTCATTTTTCAACCTCATCGATATTCGCGCACAAAAGCTTTCACGTCGCAATTTGCGCAAGCCCTAGAAATAGCAGATAAGTCATGGGTCCTGGAAGTTTATGGTGCGAGCGAAAAGCCAATTCCAGGAGTGACTGGACGCTCCATCACTCAACGTATGAGCAATGGTATTTTTGAACCTAACTTCATTTCGGCCTGTGAAGCAATTGTCGAAACTGCTCAGCCTGGAGATGTCATAGTCACACTTGGTGCTGGAGATGTGAGTTCGTTAGCACCACTAATTCTTGAGGCACTCAGCAAGAAATATCAGAATTAACCCCGCGTGAACCTTCAGTATCTACGATTCCGAAGAATCGCTTTCACCCTACTGGCTATCACTGCACTAGGTGGACTGTCCTATTTATTGGGTTGGTCTTCATTCTTTAGCGTCAAGTCAATTGTCGTTACAGGGGCGCCGGCCAATGAAAGTGTCGAGTTAATTGCTCAGATGTCGGGAATCGAAAAGGGATCAAAGTTAGCCAGAATTGAATCTCGAGTCGTAGTGAGATCCTTGTCGAGAATTACTTGGATAGATCACTCCCAAGTCAGGCGTGATTGGTTGCGAGAAAAGATAGTTATTACAGTGTGGCCACGGGTTCCAGTGGCACGTTTCAACGACATACTTTTGGATAAAAATGGAGTGGGGTTTCAACTCACTCGGTATAACGCACAAGCTTTACCATTAGTGAATTCTTCAAAACCAGATGATCTTTATTTCGCGATGGCCTTATTGCGAGAGTTGCCTAATTCGATGACTTCTCTCCTACAAAGTATCGAAACCGAAGGTTCGCATTTTGCAACGTTGAAGATGAAAGTAGGAGTCCGAGTCCTGGACGTTGTATGGGGCGATGAGAATGACACAGAGCTCAAAGTCCACGTCTACCAGGCACTTTTAGCGCTGCCAGAGAATAGAAAAATATCGAGTATGGATCTTTCAGCCCCACATGCTCCAATTGTTCGCTGACTTACATTCTCGGCAATTCAAATGCGCGCTTTCTACTATTGTGAATTTTAATGAAGTAACTCTTCGTGTCGGTGTTTGATTAGATTTCGCACGCGCCCTACGGTCACCTCACACAGATAGAGCACTGTAATTCTCAACTTGAGGGTTATGGTAAATGAGGAGGACGCATCGTGGCATCACCGCAAAATTATTTGGCTGTCATCAAAGTAGTTGGCATTGGCGGCGGCGGAGTAAATGCTGTTAACCGAATGATCGATGTCGGACTTAAGGGTGTTGAGTTCATTGCAATTAACACCGATGCTCAACATTTATTAATGTCAGATGCAGATGTTAAATTAGATATTGGTCGTAAATCAACTCGAGGTCTTGGTGCTGGCGCTTCCCCTGAAAGAGGACGCGAAGCTGTTCTGGATCATGTTGATGAAATCGAAGAAGCGTTACGTGGCGCGGACATGGTTTTTGTAACTGCCGGAGAAGGTGGCGGTACCGGAACTGGTGGCGCGCCAATCGTTGCAAAGATTGCACGCGAACTCGGAGCACTTACTATCGGTGTCGTTACACGTCCGTTTTCTTTCGAAGGCAAAGTACGTACTCGTCAAGCCGATGAAGGTATTGAGGAATTGCGCAGTGAAGTAGACACTCTCATTGTTATTCCAAATGACCGATTGCTTGCAATTTCTGATCGTTCTATTACTGCGGTTGAAGCGTTTAAGAGCGCAGATCAAGTTCTTCTTTCTGGAGTGCAGGGAATCACTGAGATTATTACGCAACCGGGATTGATCAACTTAGATTTTGCTGATGTGAAGAGCATTATGACTGATGCGGGCTCAGCACTTATGGGTATTGGTTCTGCTCGCGGAGAAAATAGGGCTGTTCGCGCAGCGGAGTTGGCGATTTCAAGTCCTCTCTTAGAGGCATCCATTGATGGAGCTATGGGAGTTCTGTTATCCGTGGCTGGTGGTTCCGATCTGGGGCTTTTCGAAATCAATGAAGCGTGCGAATTGGTGCAAGCTGCAGCGCATCCTGAAGCAAAGATCATTTTCGGAACAACAATCGATGATGCCCTCGGTGATGAAGTGCGTATTACGGTTATTGCTGCAGGCTTTGATGGTGGAGCGCCAAAGAAAGTTGCCATGCCAGTAATTGATGCAGCAACGTTGAATGGCAAGGCGGACCCGGTGCCAAATAATGATCCATTGGTTGTTGCTTTGGAATTGCCAGATGAGGCATCCAGTCGCAAGCGTGTGACATTTGAAGAATTAGTCCATGAGGATGATGAAATTGATATCCCTGATTTCATGAGGTAATTCTCATGATGTCTCACTTATTTACTACAAGGCATGGCGGTTTGAGTGATGTTCCATTTGACTCGCTCAATCTGGCTTTGCATGTTGGGGATGATGCTTTAACTGTTGCCAAGAATCGAGCTCTGGTTCTGGCACCTAGAGCCATATTTATGAATCAGGTCCATGGGGACACTGTCGCGGTAATAGATGGCGCTACAACTATGGAAGTAACTGCAGATGCGATTATCACTCAAGAGCGAGATATCGCTTTATCTGTGATGGTTGCAGATTGCATCCCTTTGCTTTTGTGGGATGAGAAAGAAAGTACGGTCGGAGCAGTTCATGTAGGACGTCGAGGTTTGGTACATTCGATTGCAGTAAAGACCCTTCTTCTCATGAAGGAATTAGGGGCAGCTAATGTGCGGGGAGTGATGGGACCATCTATTTGCGGCTCATGTTATGAAGTCGGAGAAGATATTTTTGAAGAAGTGGTTGCAACCCACCCGGAGGCCGCTTCGCGTAGTCATTCTGGAAAACTTGCTCTCGACTTGCCTAGGGCCCTTGAGGTGGAGTTGATGAGTTACGGGATAGCAATTGAGCGCACGAATATATGCACACGTGAAGATGCGAATTACTTTTCATATCGCAGAAATGCAATTACTGGCAGGCAAGCTGGGTATATATGGTTGACGTAGCCAGAACCGAGGTTATTGCCACCAATCTCGCACATGTGCAATCGCAAATCAATCAAGCGTGCCTGAGTGCATCGCGAGATCCATCCTCGATCACTCTCATCGGAGTAACGAAGACATATCCTGTAAGTGATATCAAGATATTGGCAGGACTTGGAGTCAAAGATTTTGGAGAAAATCGCGATAGCGAAGGTCGTGAGAAAGCTTCACAGGTCGAAGGGCGATGGCATTTCCAAGGTCAGATTCAAAGTAATAAGTTAGCTTCAATCGCTTCTTGGGCGGATGTTGTTCATTCATTGGATGACATGGGCCATGTACCTCGCCTTGCACGAGCAGTTGGAGAAGGCAAGAAAATGGGAGTTTTTATTCAAGTCAGTTTGGATAACTCAGTGGGCAGGGGAGGACTTGCCCCGGAATTTCTCTCTGAAATGGCGCAATTAGTCCTGACTTTCCCGGCTCTTCTCCTTCACGGATTGATGGCAGTTGCACCGCTGGGAGAGAATCCGGATGAAGCCTTTTCCAGACTGGCAGTAATTCATAGTGTATTTAGCCAACAATTCCCCTTTGCTAGTGCACTTTCGGCAGGGATGAGTCAGGACTTCGAAAGTGCAATTTCTCATGGAGCGACACATCTGCGAATAGGCAGTTCAATCCTGGGTTCGCGTAGTAACCCCCTGTAGCGTTGTCACATGGCTAATGCACTGCGCAAGATGGCGAACTACCTCGGGCTCATGGACGACGTTGAACTAGATACGATCGAACAATCCAACCGAGGATCGGTTCCAGAGGTAAGGATTAAGACACGCGAAGCGCGTACTCCGGCATTGGTCGTAGCTAGTGCACCTGCAGTGCAGATGGACCTTCCAGTTGTGGATCGCATCATTACTTTGCATCCTCGCTTTTATAACGAAGCTCGAACCATTGGTGAGCATTACCGTCTTGGTAATCCAGTCATCATGAACCTCAGCGACATGGAAGAATCAGAGCGCAAGCGTCTTGTTGATTTTGCCAGCGGTTTGGTTTTCGGCCATAACGGAACCATCGAGAGAGTGACATCGAAAGTCTTCTTGCTATCTCCCGCCAATATTCGCGTAAGCAACGAAGATAAAACTGCAGCAGCTGAAGCAAGTTTCTTCAACCAAAGCTGATTGAGATGCTTCAAGTTGGCAGCATCCTTGTAACAGTCTTGCGTCTTTTTCTTTACGCGCTTCTCGGACGCCTTATCTTGGATTACGTGCGACTTTTTTCTCAATCGTGGCGACCTAAAGGAATAATGCTTTATCTTGTCGAGGCGATCTATGCGGTCACAGATAAGCCCACCGCATTTGTACGCCGATTTGTGCCACCTCTGCGATTAGGGTCAGTCAGTTTGGATCTTTCTTTCCTTGTACTTTTCTTCGCAGTTCAGTTAGCGATTCCTTTGGTCTCTCGCTTGTAATCTAGTTAGCGTTGGGCTTTTGTTAGAACTGCTACAAGACCATGTTCATTGTGACCAAATGGCAGTGATGGATCAGCGGTGAGCTCGAGCGCTAAGACTTCGTGCTTAATTGCATCCGATGATTGAGATATCGCTGCGGCAACATCATCATGTGCGTTATATCTAATGTGAATACGGTCGCTAATGTCGAAGCCCTCATTTTTGCGCGCTTCCTGAATAAACCGAATCACTTCACGCACATTTCCAGCTGCAATCAAGGTAGGCGTTAGAGCTAGATCTAGCGCAACGCTCTCTCCATCATGGCTTGCTACGGTCCATCCAGATTTTGGCGCTTCGGTAATGACTAAGTCCTCGAGTTCGATGCGATACTCAAGATTTGCACTGTGTAGAAGGGAGAATCCGTTGCTGCGTATTTCTCTTACGAGCTGCACGGGTGATTGAGCAAGTATGGCCTGCGAAATCTCTTGTACTTCCCCACCATGTTTGGCGCCAAGGGTTCTGAAATTAGCTTTTACGCTAATGTCCACAAGATCGCCGTCGGCCATCGAGATATCTTCAAGTTCGATGACATTGAGCTCATCGGCAATTTGTTCTTTCATGGCCATTGGAAGTGCATCCCACCCTGGTGCTGCAATCAGTGCGCGTTGCAGAGGTTGGCGTGTTTTCATTGCTGATTCTGCTCGTGCGGCGCGACCAAGCTCAACGATGCGTCGAGTTTGGCGAACTTGCGCTGATAATTCCTGGTTAACCATTGAGAGATCTGCTTCTGGAAAATCAGCCAAATGAACTGATTCCTTTGATGTTGTCTCCACTGGGCGAATCAATTCTTGCCACACCTGTTCGGTGATGAATGGGACCAAGGGCGCCATCAGCAAGGTGAGAGCGCGTAGACATTCGTGCAAGGTTGCCAATGCTGAGGGATCTCCATCCCAGAATCTGCGACGAGAGCGGCGAACATACCAATTTGATAGATCATCGATAAATTCGCTGAGCGCTTTTCCTGCTCTCTGAGTATCGAAATCTGCCAAAGAGTTATCAACTTCAGAAATGAGTTCTTGTAAATCCGAGTAGATCCATAAATCCATCAACGGCCGCTCAGAAATCGGGGGAGCGTTTGAGATATCAAAGTCAGAAGCTTTGGCATATAAAGCAAGGAATGAGACGGTATTCCAATAAGTAAGAAGTGTCTTTCGGACGACATCATTAATTGCTTCATGTCCAACTCGTCGAGCTGCCCATGGTGATCCCGCAGCCAGCATGTACCAGCGCACTGCATCAGCACCATGTTCGTCCATGAGAGCGATTGGCTCTAATACATTTCCAACATGCTTGCTCATCTTCCGACCATCTTTATCAAGAATATGTCCAAGACATAGGACGGTCTTATACGAGCTTTTATCAAACACGAGTGTGCCAATGGTCATGAGGGTGTAAAACCAACCACGAGTTTGGTCGATAGCTTCGGCGATAAAATCAGCTGGGTATGCAGCAGCAAATTTTTCAACTGAACCTTCTTTGTGCGGGTAGCCCCATTGAGCAAAAGGCATAGCCCCTGAGTCATACCAGCAGTCAATTACTTCATTGACACGAATCATCGGACTCTGGCACTCCGCACATGGCCATGTGATGTCATCAACAAATGGTCGGTGTGGATCTAAGGAGTTCAATTCTTGACCTGCTAATAGACCTAGTTCAGCCAAGGAACCGATACATATGTCATGCAGATTTTCGCAGCGCCAAATTGGAAGTGGAGTACCCCAGTATCGATTTCTGGAAAGTGCCCAATCGATATTGTTAGTGAGCCAATCTCCATAGCGTCCAGTTTTAATTGTCTGAGGGTGCCAGTCCGTCTTTTCATTTTCGCGGATGAGCTCATCTTTGATGGATGTTGTCCGGATGTACCACGATGGTTGTGCGTAATAAAGAAGTGCAGTGTGGCAGCGCCAGCAGTGCGGGTATTGGTGTTCATATGGTTGGTGCTTATATAAGGCTCCACTTTTGCGTAGCTCTTTAACCAAGATCTTGTCTGCATCCTTGAAGAACAATCCACCGATGAGTTCAATCTCTGGCAAGAAGGTGCCGTTGGCTGCAATGGGATTGACTACCGGCAAGCCATAGCCACGACACACAAGTAAATCGTCGGCGCCAAAAGCAGGGGATTGATGAACAAGTCCAGTTCCATCTTCGGTCGTTACATATGTTGCCAAGACAACAAAATGCGAATCTGGGATATCTACATAATCAAATGGGCGACGATATGTTGTGCGTTCTAATTCACGGCCCTGAATTTCTTCAATGACGCGAACTTCTCCAGTCAGGAATCCAACTAGGGGCTTAGCTATAACAAGGGTTTCTGCTCCGTCTTGTGTCGTTTCTTCAACGACTAAATATGTGACATCGGGGTGGACTGCAATCGCGGTATTTGAAACAAGAGTCCATGGCGTCGTTGTCCAGACCAATAACGATGCGCCGATTTGAGCTAAATGACCAGAGGTAATTGGAAAGCGGACGTAAACGGATGGGTCGGTAATAGTTTCATAGCCCTGCGCCAGCTCATGGTCTGAAAGCCCTGTGCCACATCTAGGGCAGTAGGGAGCGACGCGATGGTCTTGAACCAAAAGACCTTTCTGCCAAATCTCCTTAAGACTCCACCAGACACTTTCAACATATTCCGGGGACATCGTCCAATAAGCCTCATCGAAATCAACCCAGAATCCCATTCGATCGGTCATTTGAGTAAAAGCGCCTACATGTCGCTGAACGGATTCACGGCACTTGTCGTTAAAGGAAGCAATTCCAAATTTTTCAATGTCGCCCTTGCCAGCAAAACCTAATTCTTTTTCCACTGCAATCTCCACGGGAAGTCCATGGCAATCCCATCCAGCCTTGCGCAGGACGTATTTTCCTTTCATCGTGTGATAACGAGGGAAGACATCCTTAAAGACTCGCGCTTCAATATGGTGGGTACCAGGAGCGCCGTTGGCGGTGGGTGGCCCCTCAAAAAAAGTCCATGCTTGGCCACCTGATCGAGCCTCGAGGGATTTATGAAAGATCGAATTCTCGCGCCATAATTGCAATATTGCACGCTCCATGGCTGGTAAATCCACTTGAGGAGAAATTGCGCGATAGGTGCTCATCTACCGAACTCTATTCCATCGTGGCGGGAGTGGCATTTACCTCGATAAGCGCATAAGGTGCGCGCCGTGGTAAAGAAAATAGCTAAAAAAGCACCTGCTAAGAAGGCCCCTGCCAAAAAGGCTCCGGCCAAGAAAGCCCCTGCTAAAAAGGCACCTGCGAAGAAAGCTCCCGCCAAAAAAGCTGCAGTCAAGAAAGCTCCCGCCAAAAAAGCTGCAGTCAAGAAAGCTCCAGGGAAGCCTTTTCCAGCCAAAGCCGCGCTCGCAGTAGCGCCCGCTCCGGTTGTCGCTGCGCCAGTTCCTCCAATCGTTACCGAAGAGCGCCGCCTGGTCATGCCACCACCACCACGCCCAGTTAAGAATGGTAAGAAAGCCGCTCCACTTAAACCTATTAAGAGCGCGCCTACTCCCGTTGTAGTTTCTGAAAACGAATCTCCGTGGAGCGCCGCCGAATTGAAAACCATGAAGAGTGAATTATCAAAAGAACTTCTTCGTCTCAAAGCAGAACTAGTTGCCGTTGAGACTGAAATGGACGAACTCATTCACGAATCTGGTGAAGGCGCAGGAGATGACCAAGCCGATGCCGGTACAAAAACATTCGAGCGCGAACATGAAATGTCACTTGTGATTAATGCTCGGGACATGGTTTTACAGACTGAGCGCGCATTAGAGCGCATCGAAGAGAAAACCTATGGACAGTGCGAAGAATGTGGCAATGCCATTGGCAAAGCTCGCTTGCAAGTCTTTCCTCGCGCAACGTTGTGCATGGTCTGTAAAGCGAAGGAAGAACGGCGCTAATTTTGCGCGCCAAGAAACCAATCTGGAGCAGTGTTTTATTTGCTGCATGGCTTGTCTGGATGGCTGACGCGGCATCCAAGGCATGGGCGTTGACAACTCTTGAGGGCAAGGCTCCGCGACATATTCTCGGTGAGTTTCTTCAATTCACATTCACAAAGAACTCAGGTGCTGCTTTTAGTTTTGCAACCGGCGGAACGCTCTTTCTCACATCTTTCGCCCTATTGGTTGTGATCGCTATTGCATATTGGTCCCGAAAAGTAACCTCTCCAGCGTGGGCCAATGTTTTAGGCCTTGTACTGGGAGGTTCTTTGGGTAATCTCTCTGATCGCATCTTTAGAACGGGTTCAACGCGTGGCTTCTTCCGCGGGGAAGTTATAGATTGGATTTCCCTTCCTCATTGGCCGATATTTAACCTTGCAGATTCGGCTATTGTGATTGCAGCAGTACTTGCGACAATTCTTTCTTTTCGCAATATTGCACCGATTTCTCCTGCTGCTCCGATAGAACCACCCGATACTGAAAGCGAGGGCTCAAATGGCGCGTGAATTGCGAACTTTGGTTGTCCCTGAAGGTGTGGCAGGTGAAAGAGTAGACAGCGCGTTGACTCGAGTATTGGGTCTTTCACGAACAACTATTGTGCGATTGCTCGATGATGGTGAAATCACATGCAATGGCTTGGTTATGTCAAAATCAGAACGAGTTACCGATGGCCAGATGCTTGAAATTTTGATGCCTGATACTGCGATTGCCCCGCCGATTCCACTTACACCACTTGCCGGGTTGAATATTGTCTACGACGATGACGCGATCGTAGTTATCGATAAGCCTGTCGGCGTAGCTGCCCATCCAAGTCCTGGTTGGACTGGCCCAACGGTTGTAGGCGCGCTTATGGCCGCTGGTTATAGCGTCTCAACAAGTGGCGCGGCTGAACGCGCGGGAATCGTTCATCGCTTAGATGTTGGCACTACGGGTTTAATGATTGTTGCTAAAACCGACAGAGCGTATTCAGTACTTAAAGATGCATTTAGAAATCGTGAAGTCGAAAAGGTGTATCACGCATTAGTTCAAGGCCACATGGATCCTTCAACTGGCACCATTGACGCCCCTATTGATCGCCATCCAAAAGAAGATTACAGGTTTGCAGTTGTTGCCGATGGGAAACCAAGCATCACGCATTATGAAGTTATTGAGTATTACCGAGGAGTTTCTTTGGTTAAGGTTGAACTCGAAACCGGGCGCACGCATCAAATTCGAGTTCACTTTTCAGCGCTGCGCCATCCACTCGTAGGTGACTTAACATATGGAGCAGATCCAACTCTTGCTACCCGCCTCGAGATTTCGCGACCATGGTTGCATGCATTGGAATTACGCTTTGCTCACCCCATAACGGGCGAACCTATGGATTTGAAAGCCCGGTATCCAGCTGACCTCGTGCGCGCCTTGGCGTTGCTCGACGTATCCGTCCTTCCTTAGGTCTAGTCTCACCAGTCGTGGAATCTTTCGTTCATCTTCATACGCATACCGAGTATTCAATGCTCGACGGTGCTGCACGCGTTGGAGACTTAGTCGTTGAAGTTGCAAGGCAAGAAATGCCAGCAATTGCGATGACTGATCATGGCAATGTGTTTGGTGCTTTTGATTTTTATAAACAAGCGAAAAAAGCTGGCGTAAAACCAATTATCGGAATTGAAGCCTACGTGGCTCCAGAATCTCGATTTGATAAGCGTCGAGTCAAGTGGGCCGATGGCGGAGAAGATGACGTCTCCGGTGGCGGCGCATATACGCACATGACGATCTTGGCAGAAAATAACGAAGGCCTTGGGAATCTTTTCAGACTTTCATCCCTTGCTTCACTTGAAGGGTATTACTACAAACCGCGTATGGATCGCGAGCTACTTTCCACCTATAGCAAAGGCCTGATTGCCACGACGGGATGTCCTGGTGGAGAAGTCCAGACTCGTTTGCGGATGGGTGCATATAAAGAGGCAGTACGTGCAGCGAGCGAACTTCGCGATATTTTTGGCCCTGAAAACTTCTTCCTCGAAATCATGGATCATGGAATAGAGATTGAATCTCGAGTTAAAGCGGACTTGCTTAAACTGGGCAAGGAATTAAACCTTCCCTTGCTTGCAACAAACGATCTGCATTACACATTTCGAGAAGATGCCGCAGCGCATGAAGTTCTCCTCTGCGTGCAATCGGGTTCCATTCTTGCCGACCCCAAGCGTTTTAAATTTGATAATGACTCGTTCTACCTCAAGACCCCTCAGGAGATGAGAGAGTTATTTAAGGAAATTCCGGAAAGTTGCGATAACACCCTTCTTATTGCTGAGCGCTGCAATGTCACGTTAAGAGAAGGCGAAAACTTGCTTCCCAAGTTTTCCGTGCCAGCCGGTGAGACAGAAGACACCTGGCTTCGCAAGGAGACTGAACGTGGGCTTGCAGAGAGAATGCACGGAATTATTCCGGATGCTCATATGCAACGTATGAACTATGAACTCGATGTAATGATAAAGATGGGATTTCCTGGCTACTTTTTAGTTGTTGCCGACTTAGTGGGGCACGCCAAGAACGAAGGCATTCGTGTAGGACCGGGACGCGGATCTGCAGCTGGTTCGCTCGTTTCTTATGCATTGGGAATTACTGCACTTGATCCCATCGAGCACGGTTTATTGTTCGAGCGCTTTCTTAATCCTGAACGTATCTCCATGCCCGATATCGATTTGGACTTTGACGAGCGCAGACGCAGCGAAATGATTCGATACGCCACCCAAAAATACGGCGAGGACAGAGTTGCGCAGATCATTACCTACGGAACGATTAAGTCCAAGCAGTCCATCAAGGATTCGACTCGCGTTCTAGGTTATCCGTATGCGATTGGGGACAAGCTAACTAAAGCTTTGCCGCCAGCCATTATGGGTAAAGATATTTCCTTATCTGGTGTTTTTGATCCAAAGAATGATCGATATGTGGAAGCAAGTGAATTCAGAGAGTTATATGAGTCAGATCCGGATTCAAAGCGAGTAGTTGACACCGCACGAGGAATTGAAGGACTCAAGCGCCAATGGGGAGTCCACGCAGCAGGTGTAATCCTTTCAGCTGAACCTTTGCTGGATGTTATTCCAATACATAGACGCGAAGCTGATGGCGCGATCATTACTCAATTCGATATGGGTGCATGTGAAGCAACAGGCTTGCTCAAGATGGACTTTCTTGGATTGCGAAATCTTTCTGTACTCGATGATTGCCTGCTCAATATTAAAGCTAACCAAGGTATCGATGTCGTTTTAGAGACTCTCACCTTGGATGATAAGAAAACTTTTGAGCTCTTAGCTCGCGGTGACACACTTGGTGTTTTCCAACTCGACGGTGGACCAATGCGTGCGCTATTGCGTTCGATGATGCCAGATTCATTTGCAGATATCTCTGCAGTCATCGCTTTATATCGGCCTGGTCCTATGGGCGAAAACGCTCACAATAACTATGCCGATCGAAAGAATGGGCGAAAGCCTGTCGAGCCGATTCATTTTGAACTCTCGGAGCCACTCCAAGAAATTCTCGGTGATACCTATGGCTTGATCGTCTATCAAGAACAGGTAATGGCTATCGCTCAGAAGGTTGCCGGATTCTCATTGGGTCGAGCCGACTTACTCCGCAAAGCAATGGGTAAGAAAGACCGACTTATTCTGGATAAAGAGTATGTTCATTTTGAAGCGGGAATGAAATCCAATGGATTTGGCGATAATGCAATAGCCGAACTTTGGAAAACTCTAATTCCCTTTTCTGATTACGCTTTTAACCGCGCGCACAGTGCTGGATACGGTGTTGTCTCATACTGGACCGCTTATTTGAAAGCCAATTACCCGACCGAATATATGGCAGCGCTACTCACAAGTGTTCGTGATGATAAAGATAAGTCAGCCCTGTATTTAAGTGAATGTCGACGAATGGGAATTAAAGTTCTTCCGCCCGATGTCAATGAGTCCGATGCCGAGTACACCCCGCGCGGTATTGATATTCGATTTGGACTTGCCGCTATTCGAAACGTCGGCGAAGGTGTTGTGGCATCTATTAAGAATTCTCGGACAACGCGCGGTCGTTTTACCTCCTTTGGGGATTTCTTGACGAAAGTGGACGTTCAAGTGTGCAACAAGAAAACAATTGAATCGCTCATCAAAGCAGGTGCATTTGATTCCTTTGAGGTACCTCGTCGGGGACTCATGGCTGTTCACCTTGAGGCGTTGGATTCAGTGATGGAAGCAAAACGTGCCGAAGCAATCGGACAGTTTGATTTATTTGGGGGAGCGACGATTTCACAGGCCTCTGGATTGGATCTCGATATTCCAGAGGGCGAGTGGGATAAACCTTTATTACTTAGCTATGAGCGAGAAATGTTGGGGTTATATGTCTCAGATCATCCGCTACTTGGTATCGAGCATGTTCTTCGATCAGCCACTGATATGTCGATCAGCCAACTTCTCGATGACTCTGCAGCGCAAGATCAGATGGTCACGATTGGCGGTTTGATCACTGGCATTCAACGCAAGGTCACGCGTCAAGGCGCGTCCTGGGCAATCGTCACCATTGAAGACTTAGAAGGTTCAGTCGAAGCTCTCTTCTTCTCCAAAACCTATACGCAATATGCCCTAACGCTTACTGAGGATCGTGTTGTTGTTATTCGTGGCCGTGCCGATCGCAGAGATGACTTGTTGCGATTCACCGCTTTGGAAATGAGTATTCCCGATGTTTCGCTGGCACCAACTGGGCCGCTTGCAATCGCGATGCCAATTGCACAATGCACGCCACCGATTATTGAACGACTTAAAGAAATTTTCAGAACCCATCCGGGAAGTAGGGAAGTTCATCTCCATTTAGATGATTCGGGTAAAACTGTGGTCATGAAATTAGGCTCTCGAGTAACTGCATCACCAAGCCTAAGCGCCGACCTTAAATCAATTCTCGGTCCAGATTGCTTGGTCTGAGCTAAATACCGCTCCGGGCGCACATTGAGGTGCCTTAGACTTGTTACACCAAGATGTACCAGTGACACCAGGAAAGGCGAGGCGATGATTAGAACGGTCGACCTGCGCGGTTTAGCTCTAAATAAGTCTGAATACGCTGCCTCATTGCCACGTGCCGCGTTAGATGTATCTACGGCAATGGCAACGATTGCGCCACTTTTGCATCGCGTCCAACATGGAAATGAATCAGACTTGAAAGCCCTTGCTCAAGAATTCGATGGAGTAGAACCACCGACAATTCGAGTGCCAATGGAAATTCTCCAACAATCCTTAAAAGACTTAGATCCAACAATCCGTGCCGCTCTTGAGATTGCGATTGAACGAGTACGTCGCGTTCATAATGACCAAGTGCGCAATGAATCAACCACGACAGTTGTCGACGGAGCCACGGTAACTGAGAGATGGATTCCCGTTGATCGAGTGGGCTTATATGTGCCTGGCGGCCGCGCAGTTTATCCAAGTAGTGTGATTATGAATGTTGTACCAGCTCAAATTGCTAAAGTCCCAAGCATTGCGGTTGCTTCGCCGCCGCAAAAAGATTTCGGCGGATATCCTCATCCAACAATTTTGGCCACATGTGCTTTGCTAGGAGTGAGTGAAGTTTACGCTGTGGGCGGTGCGCAAGCTATTGCCTTGTTTGCTTACGGCATGAAAGACGTTTGCGAAAAAGCAGATATGGTCACTGGCCCTGGAAATATTTACGTAGCTGCTGCAAAGCGGTCCCTGCGCGGAATTATCGGAATCGATTCCGAAGCCGGGCCGACAGAGATTGCCATTCTTGCTGATGAGACCGCGGTTGCTAGCGATGTTGCAGCTGACATGATTAGTCAGGCTGAGCATGACACCATCGCCGCGGCAATCCTTGTTACAACTTCAGAGGAGCTTGCTAGAGACGTTGCTTCTGATTTGCGATCACGGGTTCCAAAGACAAAACATTCGAAAAGAATCCACGAAGCCCTTTCTGGGATTCAATCGGCAATTGTTCTTGTTGATTCGATCGATCAAGGCTTGGATGTAGTTAATGCCTATGCGGCTGAGCACTTAGAAATTCACACGCAGAATGCTCGAGAAGTCGCAAAGAGGATTCGAAACGCTGGCGCAGTCTTTATTGGTCGCTTCTCGCCAGTATCCCTAGGGGATTACGCCGCAGGTTCCAATCACGTTCTGCCTACAGGTGGATGTGCTTGTCACTCCAGTGGACTTTCTGTTGCTTCATTTCTCAAGGGTTTACATTTCATAGAATATTCAGAGTCAGCATTTCTTGAGATTGCATCTACTGTGATAACTCTGGCTAATTCTGAAGATTTACCAGCTCATGGTGAAGCCATGACAGCGCGCAGCGAGAACCTTACGTGAGCGAACAACACTGGCCGCAGTGGTTACCGTTGCGAGAAAGCCTTGCTGGTCTTTCTCCGTATGGCGCGCCACAACTGCCATCATTGGCCCAACTCAATACCAATGAGAATCCATACCCTCCGTCACCGGAATTGGTCGACGCGTTGACGGCTCGAATACGAGAGGTCGCAAAGTCCCTCAACCGCTATCCAGATCGAGACGCACAGGAACTCAGAAAATCTCTTGCGCAATTCCTCAATAAACTTTCGGGAACAACGCTTACCGTTGATCAACTGTGGGCCGCTAATGGCAGCAATGAAATAATCCAATCTTTATTCTTAGCTTTTGGTGGCCGAGGCGCTTTAGGATTCACTCCTTCCTATTCGATGCACCCGTTGATTGCTCGCGTTGCCGGAACGCAATGGCAAACAGGAACACGCAATAGTGATTTCTCTTTAGATCTTCCATCTGCGGTTTCGCAAATATTAGAGATCAAACCAGGCCTGATATTTATTACAACTCCTAATAACCCAACTGGAACTTCGCTCTCCATTGAGGGAATTCTGGCTTTGGCGAAGGCGTGCGAAAAAGTTTCAGGTTTATTGATTGTTGATGAAGCATATGCCGAGTTCTCTAATGAACCATCAGCGCTTACTTTGCTGACATCACATCCCAATATCGTCGTCGTTCGGACGATGAGTAAGGCATTCGCATTTGCTGGCGTAAGACTTGGCTATTTAGCAGCTCACGTACATGTAGTCGAGGCGATGCTCTTAGTTCGACTGCCCTATCACCTCAGTAGCCTGACTCAAGCAGCTGCGATCGTCGCACTTGAACATCAAGAATCTTCGCTTACCAGCGTTGCAACATTGATCGAATCACGAGAGAGGGTTCGCGCACAGTTGGTCTCCATGGGCCTAGAAGTGATTCCAAGTAGCGCCAATTTTCTGCTTTTTTCCATTAATCACCCTCAGGATGTTTGGCAACTCCTTCTTGATGCAGGTGTATTGATCCGAGATGTGGGATTATCGGGGTACTTGAGAGTGACCATTGGCAATGACGCCGAAAACGAAAGATTTATCAGCGCTCTGCGCAATTCACTGGGAGGAAAGTAAATGAGAACTGCACGCGTTGAAAGAGAGACTAAAGAGTCACATGTCTTAGTAGAACTCAATATTGATGGCAGTGGAAATATTGATGTATCGACAGGCGTTCCATTCTTTGACCACATGCTTGGGCAGTTAGGTAAGCATTCAGGCTTTGACCTTCTCATTGAAACCACAGGCGACGTCGACGTTGATTCTCATCACACAGTGGAAGACACCTCTTTAGCATTTGGGCAGGCGTTGCGCGAAGCACTCGGCGACAAAGCCGGCATTCGTCGTTTTGGTGATGCGATGGTCCCTCTTGATGAAGTCCTTGTTCAGGCAGCTGTTGATCTTTCTGGGCGCCCATACTTAGTTCATCGCCAACCAGAGATCGTCGAACTCATTGGAACTTTTGACACAACTCTCGGCAAACACATTTGGGAGTCCATCGTCGCCGAGGCACATATCGCTTTGCATGTGCGTGTACTTGAAGGTCGAAACGCTCACCATGTCCTTGA